>NZ_JBFODU010000019.1:0-94838 GCF_040908505.1 Aeromonas sp. R1-2
TGACCGAGCAGGACGAGAGCGTGGTGCTGACGGCGACGCCGGGTGGCAATCCGCTGGTGAGCGGAGCGGACAGTGGCAGTGGCACCATTGTGGACAACGATTTTGTAGTTGTCCTGCAAGATGTCGTTGAGGGGACAACCGGTAATGTCCTGAACGTGGCTGATGGTGTTGCTTTTACAGGTGCGACAGTCTTGGGAGGGACTGTCTCGCTGGTGAATGGCAAGTATGTTTACCAGGCGCCGGTACGGGATCATGCTGACTCGGTTGCGGACACTGACTCGTTTACCTACACCAAGGCCGATGGTTCGACGGTGACATACAACATCAACATTCTGGATACCAACCCGCTGGCGGCCAATGATAGTGGTAGTTTCGCCGTAGGCTTGAATGTCCAGACCGCTGGAAGCACCAGCCTGTTGGCAAACGACATGGTAGTGGATAGTTCGGTTGCCAAACCTGCCACGGTCCACTCGGTGACAGGCTTGAATGGTACTGCTGTCGAGTTGGGCGCAGCTGGTAGTGTGACCGTAGCTGGAAAGTATGGGGATCTTACGGTGAATGCCAATGGCAGCTACACCTATACCAGCAAGCTGGATACCGATGTGCAGGCTGCCGAAGGTGGCGCAGCGGTGAAATCTGCCTTTGCTGTATATGGCTTCCTGAATAACTCGCTGCCGCTGAATGGCACCTCACTGAATTTGACTGGCCTGACCGATAGCGCAACGGCACTCGTGGATGTTCGTACCAGCGGCAACAATGCCAAGCCCGGTATTGGTGTCTCCCAAAGCGGTGGCGGTACCAACGATATTGGTAGTGGTGAATCGCTGGTGATTGGGCTTAAGGCGCTATCCAATTTTGCTCAGATCGGTATCAACGAGCTTAATAGCGGACAGGGTAACGCAAGTTGGAAAGCCTATGATGCGAATGGCGTGCTGGTCGGTTCCGGTACCCTGGTATCGTCTTCCAGTAATGGAGGTTTGCAATCATTCAATATCTCGACCAATACCCCCTTCCAGTATCTGGTGTTGGGTTATAGCGGTAACCAGAACGGTTATGTCGTTGATTCGATCAAGTACACGCCTGCTATTGGTGCCGTAACAGAAGAGTTTACTTATACCGTCAAGGATAACGATGGAGATGTGTCCAATTCAGCGCTGCTGACCCTG
Source organism: Aeromonas sp. R1-2 (assembly GCF_040908505.1). Taxonomy (NCBI): domain Bacteria; kingdom Pseudomonadati; phylum Pseudomonadota; class Gammaproteobacteria; order Aeromonadales; family Aeromonadaceae; genus Aeromonas; species Aeromonas sp. R1-2. The sequence goes on from NZ_JBFODU010000019.1 coordinate 1,167, forward strand.
AATGGCAATGTTCCGACGACCGTAGCTCCAACCATGCTGATGGGAGTGGAGGATACGGATGTCCCTCTGACATGGGCGTCTTTCGGGATCTCGGATAACGCATCTACCGTCCGGATTTCCGGTAACCAGGACGGCACCGGCACGATCCGGTATTTGGATGCAAGCACCAACCAGTACAAAGAGTTGGGTAAAAACGAGACCAAAACCTTTACCAGGGCCGATATCGACAGTGGCAAGGTGAAATTTGACCCGGAAGATAACGTGTCTGGTGCCGATGTTTACGGGGATGACAAAGGCGTCGGTAACAAAGGCCACGATCTCACCAGTATCAAGTTTGATGTACTGAAGGGAAATCAGGTTATTGCCAGTGATAAAAGCGTTGTGGTGGATCTGACGCCGAAAGCTGATGCTCCGACGCTGAAGGTTGGGACATTTAGTTCCCTGGCTGCCATGGATTTTGAGAATGTGGGGGTCGGTACTGGAGGATGGAAAGATAACATTAACCCCAACTCTATTAATGGTGCCGGTGCTATTGGTCAATGGCACGCCAATGGCAGTGGACTGATTGAGGTGGGTAAAGAATCCGTCTATTTGGGCAATAAGGCAACCAGTACAACGAACCAGGTTATGGAAATCGAAAGTAGCAGGAATGTGAGTCAGCTCTACACTGACATTCAGTGTGAGTCAGGCCGTTTCTATCAGCTGAACTTTGATATCAGCGCCCGAACAACGGATGGTATAAAGATTGAAACCTGCGGCCTGAAAGTCTATCTGATTCAGATTGTTAATGGGCAACCAGTGTCCGGGGAACGTATCGAGCTATATGATTTTTCACCTAAGTCTGTCGGTTGGTTGAAGGGGCAGAGTGTCGGCTTGAATGTGCCGGAAACCGGCACATACCGACTGGTATTTGAGTCCAAGGATGCTTCAGGAAATGGAGATTCTTACGGGGCAGTCCTCGACAATGTCAAGTTTCAGGCAGTCGACAACAAGGGGTATGAAGACAGCTTCATCAAGCTGGGTAAGATCGAGGCAGAGTTGGTAGATAGAGATGATTCTGAACGCCTGTCTGTCGAGATCGAAGGATTGCCGGTGGGGGCTGTGCTCAAAGATGCGGCCAACCACAGCGTGATCGTGGGTGACTCCCGCAAGGTGGATGTGACAGGTTGGAATCTGTCCACTCTGCAACTGAAAGTGAATGATCCTGGTCATTACAACCTTGTTGTCAAGGCAACAGCGACGGAGGTTACATCTAGCGGTACCGTTCTGGATAGTGCCGTTAGCACAGTTATCTTGCCGGTTGAGGTATTGCCGGAGGGTAATACGATCAAGACGGGCGAGTTGAATGACTCGGTATATTTGAGTAGCGATAGGCCTTCCGTAGCTTCTCATACGGCCATCGAAGTAAATGGCATCCACTACTCTCAACCTGGTATTTATCTGGATGGTACTGCTGGTGTAGTCATCAACAAAGACAGTGCCGATACCGTGTATACCTATGGTGGTAATGATCATGTCGAAGGTGGGCGTGGCAATGATGTGGTGTATTTGGGAAATAGCGGCAGCAATCCTCCCGATTTAAGCAAGGCAATTGATTTTGTCACAGCTGATGTTGCCACCATTACCCTGCGGCCTGCTGATGGTGTTGCCCGTGAGGATGGTGACCTGATCCCAGCCAAAGCCTCTGTGGCTTGGGGGGATGTGGCGCAAGGCGCTCAGGGCAATGATTTCCTGTTTGGCGAGGATGGTGTGGACTTGCTCTTTGGGGGGTCAGGTAACGACTATCTGGATGGTGGAAAGGATCGAGACTTCATCCGTGGTGGCAGTGGTGATGATGTGATCCTGGGTGGGGCCGGTAGTGACTACCTGCGCGGTGAGGAGGGGGCCGATACCTTCCTTTGGCAGCAGGGGGATGATGCATTAGTTCAGGGTTCAGGCAATTCAAATATGCTTCCAACCCATCCAGTTGATTACATCACTGACTTCCAGGTCCAGCATGGCGATGGCTGGCAGTTGAGCAGTAATAAGGCTAATTATTTCAAGGATGTGGATATTGCACGTTCAGACAAGTTGGACTTATCCGATCTGTTGGATCACAGTGGTAACAAAAACGAGTCCAACCTGGCTACGTTGCTTTCAGTATTTGAGAAGGAGGGTGACGTTCATTTGCAGGTGAAGACTGCTGATGGCAGCAAAGTGAGACAAGAGATTGTCTTGCTTGACAGTACCTTCGAGTCCATAACCGGAGATCATGACAATCATGTTTATGGTTCTACGGGATCAACATCCGAGCAGGTAATCAACTATATGTTGCAAAACCACTTGCTTGATATCGATAAGTAAGCCCAACACTGGGCAATAAAAAGCGGCAGAGCAATCTGCCGCTTTTTTTATCTTTGCAGGGAAGCGAAATCAGTTGCCGAGGGTGGCAAACAGGCTCTGCTCCAGGGTGCCGCGGGAGACGCAGACCGGCTTGATGGACGGGGCCGGTACGCGCTCGCCTGAGGGTTCAACGAAGAACAGCTCGGTGTTGCCCTTGACGTTGACGGTGGCCACGCTGCTGTTGCCGCTCTGGGTGATGATCAGATTGATCTGCAGGTTCGGGTTGCCCAGTGCAACTTTGGAACCCATGGTGCCGCAGTCCAGCCACTCCAGCCCGTCGGCTGACTGGTTGACGTTGGCGGTCATCAGGCCGGAGCCACGCTGGCTGTTTTCGATGGTGAGGCCGTGATCGGTGAACCACTTCTCGGCGCGAGCCCACACCAGATCCACCGGGATTGCCATTTCCTGAGTGTTGTTGGTTGCCTTGGCAATTGGCGGGTTGTAGCGATACTCCTCACCGCCGTTATTGTCACCAGCACAACCAACCAGCAGCAGCGCCAATGCGCTCCCCATAATCTTTTTCATCTTGTTTCTCTCGTCCATATCACCAGGCCATTGGCCAACCGGCGCCTATTATCGCCGGAGCGACAATCTCTGTCAGCAACCATCCAGCGTTCGGTGTTATGGGGAGGTGATCGGGGTGCTTTACAAAATTGGTTTGCTATCATAGATTTGCTCGAAATTCCTCCATAAGCACCCCTGTGACCAACATGCTCACCCCGGATCTGCTGCAGCAGATCATCGACCAATTGCCAATGAGTATCTTCTGTCGAGATAGTCATGGGCGTTACCTGTTCGCCAATCGTGAGTTCGCCCGTGAAGCCAAGCTGGAGTCGCCTGCCGAGGTAGTCGGCAAGGCAGATGCAGAGATGCCATGGGGCGATCTCTTTCGCAGTGAGGATGAGCAGCTGCTTGCCGGAGGCGTGCCGATGCTGTATCAGCAGCTTCATTGCAACCGGGGCGGGAATACCTGCTGGATGGAGGTGCACAAGGTGCCTCTTTACACCCCGCAGGGGGAAGCTTGCGCAGTGTTCGGCGTTGTTAACGAGATTGCCCAGCGCAAAAGTCTTGAACAGACGGTCAAAAAGCAGCAGTTGTTGCAGCGTTTTCTGCTCGATGCCATTCCTGACCTGATCCGTTTCGATGATCACAACGGGGTGTTGCTGGAGTGCAATCAGGCGTTTCTCGACTTTATCGGCCATGGGGCCGATGAGGTGCTGGGTCAGCAGCTGCCGTTCCGGTTGGCGGCCCCGCAAGGGATGGGCCATGGCGAGTGCTGTTTGCTGGATGCCAGCGGGCAGGGGCGACACATGGAGATCACCCGGGTCGATGTCCCCGATGGTGACGGCCACTCCCTCGGGATCCTGACGCTGGGGCGTGACATCACCGGCCTGCGCACCACTCAGGCGCAGTTGCAGCAGGAGCAGCACTACGACAGTCTGACCGGACTGCTCAAACTCTCCCGGTTCTTGCAGACCAGCCGCCATCTTGGGGGACGCAGTGCCACATTGGTGCTGGTCGATCTGCACCATTTTCGTGAAATCAACGATCGCTTCGGGATCCGGATTGCCGATCGCCTGCTCAGCCAGGTGGCCAAGCGGTTGCAGCAGCTGGTACCGCCGCGTTCTCTGCTCTGTCGGGTCGCTGCCGATGACTTCAGCCTGCTGTTGCCCGACTTCAACGAGCCATTGCAGGGGTGGAGCCAGCATCTGCAGCAGCAGTTGATGGAGCACTATCAGGTGGAAGATCACCGGATCCAGATCCCGGTGTTTCTGGGGCTGGCCCAGGGGCGGGCAAGCGATGCCGAGCGGTTGCTCAGTCATGCCGAGGCTGCGCTGGCACAGGGCAAACGGCAGCAGCAGTACTGCACCCTGTTTGATCCCGAGCTGCATGCCCGGCTCAAGCGGCGTCAGCTGATCGCCGCCCAGTTGCCGCTCGCTATCAAGTCCGCCCAGCTGGTTGCCGTCTATCAGCCGATCATCTGTACCCGCACCCACCGGCTGCACGGCGCCGAGCTGCTCTGTCGCTGGCCCCATCCCGAGCTTGGGATGATCTCCCCCGACGAGTTTATTCCGTTGGCAGAAGAGATGGGGATCATCGGCCAGCTTGGTCAGCTGATGCTGGAGCAGGGGTGTGCCCAGCTGGCGCAGTGGCAAACTGCGCAGCCGGATATGGTGCTCTCCATCAACCTCTCGCCGCTGCAGTTCCGTGATCCGGCGCTTTGTGAGCGGGTCTCTGCCTGCATCGCTCGCCATGGTCTCAAGGCCAGTCAACTGGAGCTGGAGATCACCGAAGGGGTGTTGATGGAGAACGCCGACGAGATTGAGACCAACCTCGATAACCTGATTGCCGCCGGTTTTCAGCTGGCCATCGACGACTTTGGTACCGGTTACTGTTCACTGGCCTATCTGCCGCGTTTGCAGGTGGCGACCCTCAAGCTGGATCGCAGCTTCACTCAGGGGCTCGCCAGCAATAGCGCGACCACCGCTATCGTGCGCTCAGTCATCGGGTTGGGCCATGAGCTGGGGATCCGGATTACGGCCGAAGGGGTGGAAACGCCCGAGCAGCAGCTGTGGCTGACCGAGGCGGGGTGTGATCGGCTCCAGGGCTATCTGTTCAGTCGCCCCCTGCCGCCGGCAGAGTTCGCTGCCAGCTATCTGGCGTGAGAGATCGTCAGAAACAACAAGGCCACCGCAAGGTGGCCTTGTTGTTTTACGATGGAGGCAGGATCAATCCTGGAAGTAGGTGCCCCAACCATCGTAATCCACCCCATATTTTTCCAGGATGGGCAGCATCTTGGCGATATCGGCGACGATCGCTTCGACATTCAGCTTGCACTCGATGGTGGCATCGAAGCAGAAGATGGTGGCGCCGTCATCCAGCTCCATCTCTTCGGCATCGGTCACTTCAAAACCGGCCTTGAACAGGTCAACCGCTGCTTTTTCCAGACGGTCGAAATCCTGGCAGGCGAAGTGGTGCTCGATGTCGTAATCCGCATCGGGATTGCTGCCATCGGCCAGCAGTTCGTTGACGATCTCGGTGGTCTCATCACGCCACTCTTGCATATTCAGACTCATGTTGCCTCCAGGCGGTATCATTGCGGCAAAGCATACTCGCAGAGTGGATTCGGCTCAATGCGGCGGACCCACTGAACCTCGAATTTCCATCATATTGGCGCAGCCTGCAGGGTGTGCAGAGGCCAGCAAGTACGGCAAACAAGACTGAAATGGATAATAAATGGCCGCTTCGTTCGGTTGTTGAGCGAACGCGCTTTTTATCGTGCCATCATGGTTGACACTCTGCGCTGGAAAGGGTTTAATGCGCGCCGTTGCCCAGATAGCTCAGTCGGTAGAGCAGGGGATTGAAAATCCCCGTGTCGGCGGTTCGATTCCGTCTCTGGGCACCACAATTCCTCCTTAGTTCAGTCGGTAGAACGGCGGACTGTTAATCCGTATGTCACTGGTTCAAGTCCAGTAGGAGGAGCCAAATTCGAAAAGCCCGCTCAATCGAGCGGGCTTTTTCATTTCTAGTTGCTGTTGCATGCGGCCAAAAAGAGCGTCGCGCCACAGGTGGCACTGAACAGCAGCATTCCGGTTTGCAACATGCTGCCAGGGCATGGCTTCTTCTCTCTTTTTCTGGCCCTGATCCACTTCGGTTTCATCACATTCCCTTATCCATTTTGTCGGCCTGAATGGCTGCACTCCTGTGCAGGCGAGCCATCTTTGTTGAATGGCGCCATGGCGTCAATCTCCCCCGCAAAACAATTAATTCAGCACCGTTGAAGAGCGGCTTGTCGGGTGATGTTTCGACCTTTAAGCCATTGTTAACATTTTGGAAAACCGGAGTGACCCTGTGGCTGGGCGGGGATATGATGGGGTCAATGATGTTCCCATCCTGACGGAGAGATCCCAGATGAACAGCCCCTTGAGCTATGTACTGGACGGCATTCATTGCGAGCCGCACTTTTTTACCGTTCCCCTCGATCATGATGAGCCGGATGGTGACAGCATTACCCTGTTTGCCCGCACCCTCTGCCGCAAAGACAAGCTCGAGGACAAGCTCCCCTGGCTGCTGTTTCTGCAAGGTGGGCCGGGATTCGGGGCGCCGCGTCCGACGGCCAACAGTGGTTGGCTCAAGCGGGCGTTGCAGGAGTTCAGAGTGCTGCTGCTGGATCAGCGGGGCACCGGGATGTCGAGCCCCATTCACGGGCAGATTCTGGCCAAAATGACACCGACCGAGCAGGCGGAGTATCTCGGCCATTTTCGCGCCGACAGCATAGTGCAAGATGCCGAGTTCATCCGGCAGGAGCTCAGCCCCAAGCATCGCTGGAGCCTGCTTGGTCAGAGCTTTGGCGGTTTTTGCTGCCTGACCTATCTCTCGCTCTTCCCCGATAGCCTGCGGGAGGTCTATATCACCGGCGGCATCGCGCCGATCGGCCGCAGTGCCGAGGAGGTCTACCGCGCCACCTATCAGCGGGTGGCTGACAAGAACCGAGCCTTCTTCGCCCGCTTCCCCCACGCTCAGGGGATTGCCAACCGGTTGGCCAACCATCTGCACCATCACGATGTGCGGCTGCCCAACGGCCAGCGCCTGACGGTGGAGCAGTTCCAGCAGCAAGGGCTGGATCTCGGCGCTACGGGTGCTTTCGAGGAGCTTTATTACCTGCTGGAAGAGGCCTTTATCGGTGACAAGCTGAGCCCGGCCTTTCTCTATCAGGTGCAGAGCATGCAGCCATTCAATACCAACCCGCTGTTCGCCATCCTGCACGAAGCTATTTATACCGAAGGGGAGGCGACTCGCTGGGCGGCGGATCGGGTCAGAGGGGAGTTTCCTGCGGTGAACTGGGCACCCGGCAAGGATTTCGCCTTCACCGGCGAGATGGTTTACCCCTGGATGTTCGAGCAGTTCCGCGAGTTGCTGCCCCTGAAAGAGGCGGCCCATCTGCTGGCCAACAAGGCGGACTGGGGGGCGCTCTATGACCCGGCCCAGCTGGCCCGCAACCAGGTGCCGGTAGCCTGCGCCGTCTATGCCGAGGATATGTATGTGGAGTTTGACTACAGTCGCGAAACCCTGCGTGGCCTTGGCAACAGTCGCGCCTGGATCACCAATGAGTATGAGCACAACGGTTTGCGTGCCGATGGTGAAGCGATTCTTGATCGTCTGATCGCGTTGAATCGCGACCGTTAATTGCCGTTATCGGCAACCATCGCGGGAGCCCGGACTCCCGCGATGGTTGTGATGGATGGTTGTGATGGATGGTTGTTATGAAAGCGTGACTCCCTGAACTTTGACTCGTATCCGCCAGACGATGAGTGGATAGCTGGCTGATTAATTTCTCCCTCTTTCACTGTATCTGCCGATCCCTCACCATATACTTGCCAAACGACTCTGTATTGAGCCGCGGTCAAACCGATTGACCAACCCGTGCTCGTTACCATTAGAAAGTCGCTCCGATGCTCTGTATTCCGCGTATCTGATATGCCATCTCTGCATGCCCCGCTATCCGGGGGAGGGGATGGTCGTGCTTTTCAATCAAGATAAGGATGTATGATGAGAAAGTCTCTGTTGGCCTGCTCCCTGTTGCTGTGCCCTGTCGTGTTTGCTGCCACCCCCCATTGGGAATATAGCGGTGAGGCGGGGCCTGCCCACTGGGCCAAGCTGACCCCTGAGTTTGGCCAGTGTGCGGGCAGCAATCAGTCGCCGGTTAACCTGAACGGATTGGTCGAGGCCAAACTGGCCCCGCTGGTACTCCACTATCAGGCGGGTGGCAACACAGTGGTCAACAACGGTCATACCGTGCAGGTCGGTTATGCCCCGGGCAGCACCTTGCAACTCGATGGCACCTGGTTTGAGCTCAAGCAGTTCCACTTCCACGCCCCGAGTGAAAACCTCATCGAGGGCAAATCCTATCCGCTGGAAGGGCATCTGGTGCATGTCAGTGACAAGGGAGAGATCGCCGTGGTGGCGGTGATGTTCGAGGCTGGCAAGGCCAATCCGACGCTGGCGGCAGCCTGGAGTGCATTACCTGCCAAGGTGGGGGAGATCCAGGCCCTCAAGGCGCCGCTCTCTGCTGAGCAACTGCTGCCCGAGAGTCGTGACTACTATCGCTTCAGCGGTTCCCTTACTACGCCTCCCTGCTCGGAAGGAGTGCGCTGGCTGGTGATGAAGCAGCCGGTTGAGGTCAGTCAGGCCCAGATCGACGCCTTCAAGGCGGTGATGCACCACCCCAACAACCGACCGGTGCAACCGCTCAATGGGCGCGTGGTACTGCAATAACACAGCGTTGCAATAGCGCAGCAGATAGCAAAAACAACAAGAGGGCCGCGAGGCCCTCTTTTACATGGCGAGGTATCGGCGAGCGATCAGAGGCTGGCGGCGATGCGGGCGCCAAGTGCCGCGTTGTTCAGTACCAGCTGGATGTTGGCCGCCAGCGAGTTGCCGCCAGTCAGCTCGCAGACACGTGCCAGCAGGAAGGGGGTTGACGCCTTGCCCTTGATCCCCTGCTCGTCCGCTTCATGGAGTGCCCGGGCAATGGCTGCGTCGATATCGGCTTTGGGCATGGCGTGTGCGGTCGGGATGGGGTTGGCCACCACGGCGCCGCCCGCCAGTCCCAGCTCCCACTTGAGGCGAAGCGCCTCGGCGATGGCTGCCGGGGTATCGAGGCGATAATCGACCTTGAAGCCGCTCTCGCGGGTGTAGAAGGCGGGCAGCTCTTCGGTTTGATAGCCGATCACCGGCACGCCCTGGGTCTCCAGATACTCCAGCGTCAGCCCGATATCGAGGATCGACTTGGCTCCGGCGCAGACTACGGCCACTGGCGTTTGCGCCAGCTCCTGCAGATCGGCCGAGATATCGAAGGTCTCCTGCGCGCCGCGATGTACCCCGCCGATCCCGCCGGTGGCAAAGACCCGGATCCCCGCCATGGCGGCAATGATCATGGTGGAGGCGACGGTGGTGGCCCCCATCCCCTTGCGCGCCAGCACGAATGGAATGTCGCGGCGGCTGCACTTGGTCACGCTGTGGCCTGCCCGGCCCAGCGCTTCCAGCGCACCCGAATCCAGACCCACCTTCAGGCGGCCGTCGAGGATGGCGATGGTCGCCGGAATGGCGCCGTTGTCGCGCACTACCTGCTCTACCTGACGGGCCGTCTCCACGTTCTGCGGATAGGGCATGCCATGGGAGATGATGGTGGATTCGAGGGCAACGACCGGTTTGCCAGCAGCCAGCGCGGCAGCCACTTCCGGTTGGATATCGAGGTAAGCGTTCAGCATGAGTACTCCTCCAGTATGCGGTCAACGGCGGTCTTGCTCAGACCGGAAAAAACGGTATCGGAACAATTGACGGTGAGGGCGGCACAGCCCAGGGCAAAGCGGGTGGTCTGGGCAATGTCGAGCTGTTGCAGCCAGGCGTGGGCGAGGCCAGCCATAAAGGCATCCCCGCCGCCGGTGACGTTGAGTACCGGACTGCCCAGCACTGGCAGATGGCCCTGCTGCTCGCCATCGCTGTAGAAGATCCCCTGTTCACCCAGACTGAGGAACAGCCGCTTTACCCCGGCGCGGTGGAACCAGGCGGCCACCATGGGCCAGGTTTCGGGCCCGGCGATGGTCATGCCGCACAGCTGCTCGGCTTCACTGCGATTGGGTTTGAGGGTGTGGATCTTGCCGAGCCAGGGGCGGATCTTCTCCACCTTGGCCACCGAAACGGTATCGACAAAGATGGCGTGCTCCCCCTGTCGCTCGAACAGCCAGTCGAGGGTGTGGATGGCCAGATTGGTGTCGAGCACCCAAAGCCGGGCACCGCCGAGAAAGCCTGCGAGGGGGGTCAGGCGGGCAGGGGTGAGCTGCTCTATGATGGCCATGTCATTGATAGCGCAGCTCATTTCGCCGCTGCCATCATGCAGGCTGAGATAACAGGAGGTGGCGTGGCCATCGAGCACCAGAGTCTGGCGCACATCGACGCCGGCCCGCTGGCTCACTTCCAATAGATGGTGGCCATACTGGTCGTTGCCGACCGCTGTCAGCAGCCGGGTGTCGCTGCCGAGCCGCGCCAGATTCTCGGCGATATTGCGGCCAACGCCGCCCGCCGAGGTGCGTACCTTGCCCGGGTTGGAGTCGCCAAGCAGCAGGTTGTCATGGCTGGTGCCGCAAATATCCATATTGGCACCGCCGATCACCACTACGTAGGGGCCCTCTCGCAGTACATAACCTCTGCCTTGCACATATCCCTGCCGGATCAGGCTGGAGATGTGGCTGGCCAGCGCGGAGCGGCTGATGCCGAGGCGATCGGCCAGCTCCTGCTGGGCAATCATGGGATCCTGACGCAGCAGGGCGAGGATCTCTTGTTCACGCTCAGTCATAGACAAACATCCACTTACAAACGTTTGTCTATTGTTGCTGGGAAACGTTTGCTGGCTATTAGCTTGTACAAAATTTGTCGGCTTGCGCACAAAAAATCGACATTCAAAGCTGGGTTGGCAAGCGGTTTAGCCGGGGAGGGGACTTTTAACGGGTCGGTGGCCCTGCAACGGCTTATAATGGCCGCCGCAAGATGAGGAGAGATGATGGAAAAGAGTGCATTCTGCTGCGTGGGGCTGGTCAATCCCAAGTCTCCGGAAAATGTCGGCTCAGTGATGCGGGCTGCGGGCTGCTACGGGGTGGACGAGGTCTACTACACCGGCAACCGCTTCGAGCTGGCGCGCCGGTTTGCCACCGATACCAAGCAGATGGTGGAGAAGATCCCGCTGCTCGGGGTGGATGATCTGATGGCGTTTATCCCGCAGGGATGCGTGCCTGTGGTGGTCGATCTGATCGATGGCGCTACGCCGCTCCCCGACTATGTCCATCCGGAACGCGCTTTTTATATCTTCGGGCCGGAGGATGGTACGCTCGATCCCGCCCTCTATGGCGCGGTGAAAGATGTGGTTTATGTGCCGACCCAGGGCTGCATGAATCTGGCCGCCTCGGTCAATGTGATCCTCTATGACCGCTTGGCGAAGGGGTACCGGCAACCCTGAGTTGTGGCGTGGCAACGGTGACTCAAACCGCAATGGACAAGGTGTTGCTTATGGGCAGGTTGCTGGCGGTGGTCACTGTTGACGGGGCTGCGGTATCCTTCTCTTTCCCCTATGGTGGGATCAGTTTTCGCCAGCCTTGACCGCCTGCTCCTCGAGAAAGTCGCGGTAGTAGTCATAGAGGTGATAATGGCGATATATCTCGGCCAGCGTGCCGCGACGGATCAAATTCACCATCTCTTGATCCCACAACTGCAGTAGCCGGTCGCCCTGCTCGGTATCGGCAAAAATGGGGTAAGTCGGGATCCAGCGCAAAATGGTGCGGTACATATTGGCCGGGATCTCATCGGTAGAATGGAGCACGCCAGCAGTCAGGTAATAGCGATAGCGCCCCTTGCCAATCAGCTGCAGGGCCATCTCATGGTTGTCGATCTCATGCCATCGCATGGTGACCGGAAGATATTTATCCAGCACCCATCCTCGCCGCCAGAGTACGGTTTCTCCCTCCAGGCTGCGCTCTCCCCGCCATTGTGGCTGCCACTGCTTGAGCATGAAGACGGTCACATCATCGGCGGAGGCGGGCTGACGGGGCTGTTTGACCCCCTTGATCTCGTCCCGATAGACACTCATCGCCATATCCCCCTCTTGCCTGGCTACCATGGCGACGGCGCGTTTGTAGGGCACGATATGGGGCACGATCTGATAGCCGTGGGGTTGGTAGATGGTTCGCACCAGATCGAGATAGATACCGTGGCCATCCGGTTGGCAGAAACCGGGCCAGCCATCGCAATAGACGTGAATATCGGCTGTGCGAGCGTGGGCGATCGCACACAGAGAGCAAAGCAGCAAACAACCGATGCGCAGCATGGTCAGCATTATCCTCGCAGGGGTGAGGAGAGCATTTTGTCACCTGATTTATACCATGCCATTGATAGTGGCGGGCGGAGAAAACATTCCTCATCTCCATTTTGCGACAGGGTCGAGGGTTATTTGCGGTCGGATCGTTATGATCGAGTAAAGATTCAATAGCACCCCAATAAGTAGAGGAGACTGCATTATGCCATCGATCAAGACTCTGCTCTGTCCAGTCGATTTTTCCCAAATGTCTCGCGCGGTACTCGACTATGCCGTTTTCATGGCACAGAGCCATCAGGCCCAGCTCAAGCTGATCCACGTGGTTGATCAACTGCACGGTTTTGATAGTTACAAGATCCTTCATATGACGGCCATCGAGATCACCCACGAGATGGAGCGTCAGGCCAGAACCCAGCTCAAAGAGCTGGTTGCCACCCTGCCGATCCCGGCCACCTTTGATATTCGCTTTGGCCGTGCCGCCGATGAAATTGTCATTCAGGCCAAGGAGGATGAGGTTGAGCTGATCGTGATGGGCAGCCACGGTCGCTCCGGTATCAGCCATCTGCTGGTAGGCAGTGTCGCCGAGTCTGTGGTGCGTCATGCACCCTGTCCGGTACTGGTGGTGCGCCAATAACGCGCCACGTTTAGTGTGAAAAGCGTAACAAACAAGGCCAGCGATTGCTGGCCTTGCGTTTTCTGGTGTTGTGCCCGCTAGCCGTGGGCGTAGATGACACTCCCTCCCTTGATGGTATCTATGATGGCTCTGGCCTGCTCTTTGGGCAGGGCGGGGCAACCCCAACTGCGGCCCAGCTTGTCATATTTGCGCAGATGGGTCGGGCTGGCATAGGCGGCGCCATGTACTACGATGGCACGCTTGCGGGCATTGCTGTTCTTGCCGGGGCTGAGTCCGTCCAGCCGCAGGGAGTAGCCATGCTTGCCCTGATAGGTTTCCGCCGTGCGATAGACGCCAAGAGAACTTTGGCGGGAGTTGAGCTGGTTGGAAAAGTGTTTTGCTGCCAGTTCACCTGAGTTGCGGCCATGACTGACCCAGGTGTGATAGAGCAGCTTGTGGCGCTTCATATCGATGACAAACAGTCTGCGCTGGGTGGATGGCTTGCTGTAATCGATGATGGTGAGAATGGGTTTGCGTTTGTGGCGCACAGTTTGATAACTGTTGAGTGCCTGACGAAAGGTCTGTTTATCCAGCTTGCCGGCCAGACCCAGTTGACGATAGAGGCTCTGATCCCAGCTGGCATCTGCCGTGCTGCTCCAGATGAGCGATATCAACAGCAGTGGCAACAGCAGCCACCCGCGTTGCCAGTCTATGTTCCCGCGCGCTTGTCTCATCCGTGAATATCTCCTTGTCACTCCCTGTCAACGACGCGGATATTGCCATCAATCCGCTCGATAGTTATATGCAAGGTGCTGAAAAGGCGCAATAAAAAAACCGGCCGCAGAGCGGCCGGAAGTAATTCAAACAGTAGACATTGGTATCACAGGGTATAACTGACTTCCAATTACTTAGAAGTTGTACTGCAGGGCAACCGCGACTACGTCGTCGGTGTTCTGGCCCAGAGAGTTGGTGGACTTGCCATTTACGGAGTCCAGCAGGTTCAGCTTGTAATCAACGTAGGCGTTGAAGTTCTCGGTGAAGTTGTACCAGGCACCGATAGATACGTACTCGGTGTAGGTATCATCGATACCGTGAGCAGTGTCTTTTACATCAGTGCGCAGGTAGGCCAGAGAAGGCTTGAACTTGCCAATGCTGTACTGGGCAACGGCTTCGTAGCCATCCATCTTCTCGGCGTAACCGTTCTTGGCGAACAGGTGGTCTTCACCGTGGGAGTAGGTTGCAGCCAGGTAGAGGTCGCCAGTTGCATATTTGGCACCAAAGCCCATCAGCTTGGCATCCTTGTCGCCACCGAAGGCTGCATAGCGAGCTTGCTCGTCGGTCTTGCCAGCCTGGTTATAGGCAGCACCCAGGCTCAGGCCCATATCGAAATCGTAGTTGGCAGATACTGCGAAGCCCTCTTTGGATCCAGTGCTATTCCAGGTTGCGTTATCAGCGATAGTGGTTCCGTCTACGTGGTCAACGCTGAAATCTTTATCAGTCGCAGTGCGACCAGAATTCTGCGGATCATTGTTACCGGTGAACTGGGCACCCAGGGTCAGCCCCTGATAGGTGTAGATGTACTGGGCCAGACCGTTGGTACGGCCGGTACCGAATACTTCGGTATTTTTACCCAGGCCGTCACCGCCCCACTCAGGCAGGACGTCGGTATAGTTGTTGACGGCCTTGGTGAACAGGCCATCCTGACGACCATAGCTGAAGGCGCCGAAACGGTCGTGCTTGATGCCGGCATAGGCATAACGCAGCTCGTCGTTGTCAGAACCGGAGGTCGGCAGGTTGTACTCGGCAAAGCCGAACGCCTTCATCTCGGGAGCAATCTTGGTCTCGCCAGCAACGTGTAGACGGAAGTAGCTCTGGTCACCTTCGGCACCGTTGTTGTCAGTACCGTAGTAAGCACCTTGTGCACGGCCGCCGATTTCCAGCTTGGTATCGTTCTGGTTGTAAACGGTAGCGGCATGGGCGCCGCTCGCCAGCAGCAGGCTGGAGATGGCAATAGTCAGTGCAGACTTCTTCATATGCGTTATTCCTCTGATGTAAACACTTCCGAACTTGTTGTCGGTTCTGTGAAATCGGAAATAGTCCGATAGCCACACGGTAGGCGTCCCAACCTTGACTGGGCCTGAATCCATCGTTGTTTAATTGAGGTAACGAGGTCGTTATCAAGACTGGGTGTGACGGTTTTTGACAAGATAAAAAGAGATTAAATTCAATGAATTATTTTCTAGTGACTTTTTTGACATCAAGGCTGTTCTGAGCAACAAGGTCGATGGCTCAAGCTGTGAGCTAGATCACGCAGGGGAGAATGGGGCGGGGCGGGAAANTGCAAGGCTCCCCCCAGTGATCAGAGGGGCTTTTGCCACAGGGTCAGCAGCAGATCCTGTTCCAGTTCATTCGGGCCCTGTTGAGCGAAAGCGTGACGCTGCTCACCGGTTGCCCGCCAGCCAAGACGGCTGGTCTCCAGAATAAAGCTGCGTATGGCCTGATCCATGGTGAGGCTGAACTGGCAGCGCTGTTGAGCCACCGGATTGAGGCCACCGAGGGTTGGCCAGCTGAGGGGGTGTTCCATGCTCACCGGGTTGAGGCTGACCCGCAATTGCCACTGATGGCGCGGGCCTGGCTGCAGATAGAGCAGATAGCCACCGGGGGCCAGCCAGCTGACCAGCTGCTCGGTCTTGACCTTGAGATCGTTGACCAGCAGCACCCGCACCGAGCCCGGTTGCAACGGCGCGCGAACGGGATCGGCAATGACAAACTGGCCGTCCGGCTGCGCTTTTTTGGCGGCAAAGATGGTGTTCTTGGCGATATCAACCCCCGCAAACTGCCAGCCGGGCAGCCGCTCTGCCAGCGCGCGGCAGTAGTAGCCTTCACCGCACCCAAGATGGATCAGCTCTTGTGGGGCCAGCGGAGCGAGCAGGCCGGCCATGGCCTCAACCAGCGGCAATTGGTGGCCGGCTTCCAGGAAATGATGCTTGGCGCGCATCAGGGCACGGCTGTCGCTGTCTTTGGGGTTTTTCTTGCCGGGGATGAGATCCAGATAACCTTCCGGTGCCGGATCGAAGTGATGCTTGTTGTCGCAATAGCGCCCCTGGGAGGCTTCATGAAGATGGAGCGGACTGCGGCAGCGGGGACATTGAAGGTGCATAGTAACTCTCTGGGCGAATGCCGGAACAGTGAAGGGCGTTCGGGATTATAGGGGAGAGGATCAAAAAAGGCTGCCGTAGCAGCCTTTTTTATCCCAAGGCCTCAGTCAGGCCTGCGGACGGGTCATCAGCGAGTGCCAAATACCACAATGGTCTTGCCGTGAGCAGAGATGAGCTCCTGCTCTTCCAGCATCTTCAGGATGCGGCCCACGGTTTCACGAGAGCAGCCGACGATCTGGCCGATTTCCTGACGGGTGATCTTGATCTGCATGCCATCTGGGTGGGTCATGGCATCCGGCTGTTTGGCCAGGTTGAGCAGGGTCTGGGCGATCCGGCCGGTCACATCCAGGAAGGCGAGGTTACCCACTTTCTGGCTGGTGTGTTGCAGGCGCTTGGCCATCTGGCCAGAGAGACGCATCAGAATGTCCGGGTTGACCTGGATCAGCTGGCGGAACTTCTTGTAGGAGATCTCTGCCACTTCGCAAGAGCCTTTCGCGCGAACCCAGGCGGAGCGCTCGGGATTCTCGTTCTCCTCGAACATCCCCATCTCGCCCAGGAAATCGCCCTGATTCAGATAGGAGAGGATCATCTCTTTGCCCTCATCGTCCTTGATCAAGACGGCCACAGTGCCCTTGACGATGTAGTAGAGGGTCTCCGCTTTTTCACCCGCATGGATCAGGGTGCTCTTGGCGGGATACTTATGAATGTGGCAGTGCGACAAGAACCATTCCAGGGTGGGATCGCTTTGCGGTTTGCCAATGACCATGAGAATTCCTCTGTAGTGTCTTTTTATGGACTTGTGCGTCCGGGCAAGCTGCCAATCTTGCCATTCCTTGTATTGGTCGCAGTAGGATAAGAGCCTTTGCCTGTGCTGACAAGGCTTTGCGGGCTTTTGACAGAGCCCTTTGAGTAATGCCTGCTGCGCCGCTCCGGCCATTCTAGGGAAGATAGAGGTCGGAGATGTTGATTTTGATCTATTTCCATCCCAACTCCCCCTGTTCGGCAGAGATAAGCGACTGGGTTATGCTAGGGATCCATCATCATGATTAACAGGAGAGAGTGCGAGATGAAAGCCAAGGTCAGCTGGGTGGAAGGGATGAAGTTTGTGGGTGAGAGTGAATCCGGTCACAAGGTGATCCTGGATGGTGCCAACCCCGGTGAGGGGGCCAGCCCGATGGAGATGATCCTGCTGGCAGTCGGTGGCTGCAGCTCCATTGATGTGGTTTCCATCCTCGAAAAAGCGCGCCAGTCGGTGACCGCATGCCATGTCGATGTCAGTGGCGAACGGGTCGATAGCGTGCCCCGGGTTTTCGAGAAGATTAATCTGCACTTCGTGGTGACAGGCAAGGGATTGGCAGAGAAACAGGTGGCCAGAGCGGTCGATCTGTCGATGGAAAAATACTGTTCTGTTTCCCTGATGTTGGAAAAAGCGGTACAAATTACCCATAGTTATCAAATTGTTGAAGCTTGATAACGATTGTTTCGTTGGTACCCTGGCATAAGGCCGTTACGTAAGGCCACTGCACAAGGCCATGACATAAAGCCATTACATAAGGAAAGTGCAATGAAAAAATTGATCGCTCTGCTTCCCCTTTTGGGTCTGGCGGCGTGCAGCAGCCCGCAACCTACCCAGTATCAATACAGCCAATACCAGTGTGGCG
Organism: Aeromonas sp. R1-2; assembly: GCF_040908505.1. Lineage (NCBI taxonomy): Bacteria > Pseudomonadati > Pseudomonadota > Gammaproteobacteria > Aeromonadales > Aeromonadaceae > Aeromonas > Aeromonas sp. R1-2. Next base: position 18,846 of record NZ_JBFODU010000019.1, read on the forward strand.
AAGAGATGCTGGCCGTTACCTATGATGCCCAGGCTGACATGGTGCAGTTCCCCTATGCCGGGGTTTATCACAAGCTGGCGCGTGTTGAGTCTGAATCTGGCGCCAAATATTCCGATAGTGTCACCACCTTCTGGAATCAGGACAAACAGGCTCTTCTCACCCAGAAAGGGGTGACGCTGCTGACCTGTACGCTTAAATAAGTGACCACAGATAGCTGAAGGTGTGCAGCTTTGTGCCCGGGTCTGGCCTAGGCCTGATTGGGTCAGGAGGTTGTGACCACAAAAAACGGCTTGCCGGGAGGCAAGCCGTTTTTCTATCCATCCGTTATCACTAAACAAGCGCTAGTTGGTGGGGACGCGATTGAGCAGCTCGGCCGCGAGCTGCTGGCTGAGTGCCTGACGCTGGCTGTCTGCAATGCTCACATCGCTGGTCAGCTGGATGATGCTGCTCCAGACCGCTTTCTGGGTTTTGCGATCGAGCAGCACGATGGCCAGCGACCCTTTGCGCTGGTTGGCCGAGGCATATACCCCGGGCGTCATGCCAAGACGTGCGAAAATCTCGCCGTCACTCATATCCTTGCCGCCCGCGACGCCTATAGCGACCCAGAGATCCGCCTCGTCGAGCGGTGCACTCTGCCACCCCTTGCCATTGAGCTCCCGGCTTACCGCCTGTTGCATCGGCTCCAGCCACCCTTCCGCCAACTCACCGGCAAATTGATACTGTTCGGCCAGGGCGTAGCGCGGGGTTGCACCATAGGTCCAGTTGCCCATCGGGCGAACCAGCATGGTGCCGGACTCCAGCGTGGGGGCCGCCGGCCCGCTGCTGCAACCGCCAAGCAGGGCGAGCAGTGCCACAGAGAGATAAGCAAGCCGCATCGTGAACTCCTTTGAATCAGGTTATTTTGCCGGTTTCGATCAATTGCTGGATGAGCGGGCGCAGGATCAGCTCCATCGCAAAGCCCATCTTGCCACCCGGCACCACTATGGTGTTCATCCGCGACATGAATGAGCCATCGATCATCGACAGCAGGTAGGGGAAATCCACCTGCTTGATACCGCGAAACCGGATCACCAGCATACTCTCGTCCAGACTCGGGATCACCTTGGCGCTGAAGGGGTTGGAAGTATCCACCGTCGGTACTCGCTGGAAGTTGATATGGGTGCGCGAGAACTGTGGGGTGATGAAGTTGATGTAGTCATCCATGGAGCGAACGATGGAGTCGGTCACTGCCTCGCGGGAATGCCCTCGCTCCGAGGTATCCCGGATCAGCTTCTGGATCCACTCCAGGTTGACGATGGGCACTACGCCTATCAGAAAATCCACGTGGCGCGCCACATTGTGATCCTCGGTGACCACACCACCATGCAGCCCTTCATAAAACAGCAGATCGGTATTGCTGGGCAGATGCTGCCAGGGGGTAAAGGTGCCGGGCATCTGGTTGAAGGGCACTGCCTCGTCAAAGCTGTGCAGGTAGCGGCGATACTGGCCATTGCCATCCTGCCCATAGCCCTGAAAAAAGCTCTCCAGCAGCCCGAAGTCATTGGCCTCAGGGCCAAAATAGCTGATATGACGCCCCTGTTCGCGCGCCTTGCGGATCGCTACGTCCATTTCCGGTCGGGTGTAGCGGTGAAAACTGTCACCTTCCACCACAGCCGCGGTATATCCCAGTTGATGGAACATGGAGCGAAAGGCGTTGGTGGAGGTGGAGGTGCCGGCACCGGACGAACCGGTAACGGCAATAATGGGGTGCTTGGCCGACATGGGATTCTCTCTTCCTTGGGAATTCCGTTATAAGGTCCGGATTGCGGTTGGGTCAAGATTGCTCGATGAAGCGGTCTTTCATCACGATATTCACCGATTCGTGCAGCTCGCTATAGACGATGACAGCTTTGCCTTGCTGTAATTGTTCTCTCACTGCATCGACTTTGACGCCAAGCGGTACATCCTGCTCTCCATATTCGGTTCCCTCCTGCAACACAAAGTGTTCGATCAGGTTGGTCAGGGTGTCGCCGTCCAGTTCTTGCCAGGGAATGATCATTTAAAGGTCTCACAGCAAAAGAGGTGATCGTCAGGCTATTGTTGTGTTGAATCCCGCGAATGCAATCACTTTTTACCTTTTCACCGGAGTCTGAGAGATGTTGTCTGAAGCGCAGCGCAGCGCGCCGTTAACCCTGACTGAGCATCTGGACAGCGCACGTCGAGAGGCGATTGCCCGAGGCATGGTGTGGTTCTGGTTGTTGAACTGGCTGGTGGTGTTGTTTCTTTCGATACGCTACGAGGTTTACAGTCAGGTCGGGCTCGCCAGTGATGACAGCTTGCCCTGGCGCTTTCAGAGTGAGCTGGCCCTGGTCATGGTGGTGCTATTGCTACTACCTGTTGTCAGCCTCTTTTGTGACCATTTGCAGGACCGCCTCTGGTTACGGATGGCTGCGCTGGTGATGGTGTTATGGGGCGGACTCTGGACGCTGCACATCTACACGATTGGTCAGGTAGAGCTGCGGGGAGGGGTCAGCTATGCCAACGGGATCATGCGGCTCAACCTGCTGGCCGCGCTCATCGCGTTTTATCCCGATCGCAAGGTGTTGTATGGCTATCTCTTGGGCCCGATGACGGTGGGTGTAGGGTTGGAGCTCTTTTTGCGCGTCGATTTTCCCCAGATCTACCTGCTTGGCGTGTTGTTTGGCGTGATTGCGCTGGAGGTTGGCCGCCGCATGCTGCACCGCTGGTTTGAGCTGGCGATCATGCGGGAGCATGAAAATCTGACGCTGCTGCGCCAACTTGATCAGCTCGCCAAGCAAGATCCTCTGACCGCTGTCGCCAACCGGCGGCATTTCAATATCGAGCTGGATCGCGCGTTGGCCCATAGACAGGAGAGCGGCGCTCCGCTATCGCTCATCCTGATCGATGTGGACTATTTCAAGCGCTTCAACGACCACTATGGCCATCAGGTAGGGGATATGTGCCTCAAGGAGGTGGCACAAGCGCTCAACCGTGCGGTTCGCACGCCATCTGATCTGGTTGCCCGCTATGGCGGAGAGGAGTTTGTGCTGCTGCTGCCCAATACCGACCGTCAGGCTGCGGCCAGCGTGGCGCAGCGGCTGCAAGATGGCTTGGCCAGCCTGCAGCTGGAGCATCTGGCGTCCGAGGTTGCCCCCTGGGTGACGGTGAGTCAGGGGATTGCCAGCAATGTGTCCGGCGAAGGGGCTAGCCAGTTGCTAGAGCGGGCCGATCAGGCCCTCTATCGGGCCAAGGAGTCGGGACGCAATCAGTTCTGTGTTGCGGAGTGACTCTGTTCCGCAATCCAGCGACTGATCCGCTCATCCAGCCAAAACCGTGGCCGCCAGGGCGTGCCGTGCAGAAAGCCGACATGGCCGCCACGCTGGCTCAACTCATAGCGCACCGTGGGCGAGAGTTGCTCTGGCCGGGGAATGACCGCGTGTGACATAAAGGGATCGTCGGCGGCGTGCAGGATAAGGGTAGGGATGGGGATTTGAGCCAGCAGCGGTAGTCCCGAGCAGCTCTGGTAGTAGTGGGTTGCGCTGTGAAAGCCGTGCAGTGGCGCGGTGACCAGCTCGTCAAAATCGCGCAGGGTGGCAATCTGCCCCACTTGTCGAGGTTGCCAGCGTTCACTCGCTTTCTGCTGTTGGCTGATCTTGTTGAGCAGGTTGCGGCGCATGGTGCGTAGCAGATAGTTCTGATAGACCTTCGAGAAGCCCTGATTGACCCGCTCGGCGCAGCTCGCCAGTTGCAGCGGGACCGAGACCACCACCGCCGCTTTCAATGCCGCAGGACAACCCCGCGCCAGCAGATTGACCAGCATATTGCCACCCAGTGAAAAGCCGATGGCGATCAGCGGTTTGCCCGGGAAGCGCTGGCTCAGCTCGGCAATCAGCTCCTGCGCATCACCGATGGCGCCGGAGTGATAGGCCTGCAGGTGGCGATTGGGCTCGCCACTGCAACCGCGAAAGTGCATCAGCACAGCCTCTCTGCCCTCTTGCTGCAGGTGGGCGAACAATCCCTTGGCATAGTGGGAGTGAATGCTCCCCTCCAGCCCGTGAAACACCACCACCAGTGGCCGCTCGTCAAGGCAGACCTCCCCGCTCCAGGCGAGGTCGACAAAGTCCCCATCCTGCAGTTCAAACCGCTCCGCCACAAAACGGGCTGGGGTGCGGCGCAGCCATTTGGGCAATATGGTCTGCAGATGAGGATTGCGTGCCCACCAGGGGGCGTGGAAGTGGCTCTCGGTCAGCATGGGGTCAGTCGGTCTGGGTCGAAGATAAGGAGGACGGGAGGCGTGTTCCTCCCGCCAGTCATTGGCTTATTTCAGCAGGCGATCGTGATGTTCGGCGCCGCGCAGCATGGCCTGGATCAGCTCATTGGCCTCGAACTTGGTCAGCGCCTCATGAGCACCCACCTGATGGGCCCGCTCCACGCTGATCTCGCTGGAGAGCGAGGTGTGCAGGATGATGTAGGCCCCCGCCAGTTTGCTGTCGCTCTGCACTTCGAAGGCCAGCTCATAGCCATCGAGCCCGGGCATCTCGATATCGCTCACCAGAATGTCGATCGGGGTCTTCTGGCTCGCCCGCGTCTGCATCAGGGTCAGTGCATCCTTGCCATTGGTGCAGACCTCATAGGGGATATTGATGTAGTCCAGCGCGGCCATAAGCTGACGGCGAGCGACCGAGGAGTCATCGACCAGGAGGATCCGCATTGGCTTGATCCGCTCCCGCTGCACATCGGTCAGCACCGGATAGAGGTGGCTCGGATCGTCCGGATAGACCCGGGAGAGGATCAGCTCCACATCCAGCAGCTGGATCAGCTGGTCATTGACCCGGGTCACGCCGGTTACGAAGACATTGTGACCGAGCGAGGCGGGGGGGGATTCGATATCGCGCCAGTTGCACTCGGTGATCTTGTCGATGCCCCGTACCAGAAAGCCCACCAGGGTGCGGCGGCAGTCGGTAATGATGATGAAGCAGTGGGGCATCTCCTCCTTGCTGATGGGGCGATAGCCCACCGCCATCGCCATGTCGATCACCGGAATGGTGGAGCCGCGCATATTGGCAGCCCCCAACACGGTCGGGTGCGAGTGGGGCATTGCCGTCAGCTGGGTGTAGGGCACTATCTCCTTCACCTTGAGGGTACCGATGGCAAAGGATTGTTTGGCTGAAAGGTGAAACAGCAACATGCCCTGGGATTGATTGGCTTTGCTCGTCATGGCAGATGTCCTGTTGGTCGAAACGTTGGCAGTCACTTCAGGCCTCTAGCATAAAGGATTACGGGGGGAATGGCCCTTCCTTGTTAACGACCATCTGGCAAAAAACTGGACTCATTCAGCCAATTTCGTTGGCACACTCACACCGGCGTCCGGTTATTGAACGCTATCCTCGCCAATTCCCCACTGTTGGCAGGCCGCTTGCAATGCGGCCTCATCGGCATAACCCAGCTTGCTGGCCACCTGTGCGGGCTTGCTGCCGCCCTTGAGCAATCTGAGTGCCTGCAGCAGTTGCCACTGTTGTTGCAATTCACTCCCTTCCACCGGCGCATCGGCTTGTTGTGCCCACTGTTGTAGAGACTCCGGTTGGCCATTGGCCAGCGCTTGCCAGCAGGCTTGCAGCTCACCGTGACCCTGCTGGCTGATGGCGCACTGTTGCAGCTCATCCAGGATCACCTGCAGTCGCTGACCATAGGCTCCTTGCCACTCTTTCGGACGTTGCCACCGAGCCAGCGAGTCGAGCAGGGCATCGAGCTGCGGGGTGGCCAGCAGCCAGCCTGCTTGCTGCGGCTGAGCCACGCGCAAAGAGACATTCAGCTGATCGTACTCGCAACCGCTGAGGGGGCTGAAGGCCGCGAGGGCATCGGCGCAGAGCCAGAAGCTGCTGCCTGCCGGCAGCAACAGCTCATGTTGGCCCAGTCTCAGCAGTGCGGCGCCCCGGGTGATCCGCAACAGCTGCCCGACCGGAGTTCGTTTGCGGTTGCCGGCGTGCAGGCCCTGGCAGGAAAAATGGTGATACTCGATGGCGTGATGCATGTAAAAACCCTGATATGATGCTGCCTGGAGGTAACAAATATGGAAACCAGACGTAAAAAACGCTTCATTGCCGGTGCAGTTTGCCCGGCGTGCGGCAAGTTGGACAACATGATGCTGTATCTGGAGCATGGAGTCGAGAAGGTGACCTGCGTCGCCTGTGGCGATACCCAGGTACAAACACCCGCCGAGGTCGACAAGCAGACTCGCGAGGCGGAAGAGGTGATCGGGGTGTTTCGCCCCTGATAAGGCAACGGCGGGTGGAATGCGGGTCTCCTTGCTGACGCTGTTGCCGTTTTTTTCGTCACTCCGTGGCGCCGCACGGCATATGCGCGGCCCGCTTTTTAGGGTATTCTGAGCCCGTTTTTTTCTATCCGCAGGATCCTGACATGAAAGTAGCTCCTCTGAGCGTGGTTACGCTGGAATACACAGTCACCGACGAGCACGGTGAAGTCATCGACAGCACTGTCGGCAAAGAGCCGCTGGTCTATCTGCACGGCACCCGTTACCTGGTCTCTGGCCTGGAAGCCGAGCTGGAAGGTCGCGCGGTAGGTGAAGCCTTCGAAGTGACTCTGGCACCGAGCCAGGCCTACGGCGAATATGACGAGACACTGGTACAAGAAGTACCGGGCGAGCTGTTCGACGGCATGGAAGTCTCCGAAGGGGATACTTTTGTGGCTGAAACCGACGATGGCCACCGTCCGGTGACCGTGGTTGAAGTGTCCGAAGAGTTCGTCAAGGTGGATGGCAACCATCCGCTGGCTGGCGTAACCCTGGGCTTCAAGGTCGAGATCAAGGACGTGCGCGCTGCCACTGCCGAAGAGCTGGCCCACGGCCACGTTCACGGTGCCGGTGGTTGCGGTCACGATCACGGTCATGACCACGATCACGGCGGCTGCTGTGGCGGTCATGGTCACGACCACGATGAGGATCACGGCCAGGGCGGTTGCTGCGGCGGTGCTGGCCACGGTCACGATCATGGCCACGATCACGGTGACGGCCATGGTCACGGCGGCTGCTGCGGTGGCGGCGGTTGTGGTGGCAAGGGCCATCACCACTGATCACGGCCACGCCGATGATAAAAAACCCGCGATTATCGCGGGTTTTTTATTAGCTGACAGCTGTGCCAAGCCATGTTGCCTGACCAGAGATAGTGCCGGATCAGTAGTGCGGCGGCGGGGTCTCTTCGGCCATGCTGGCAATCTGGCTGGGCTGTACGCTTTGCAGTTTGTCGATCAGCAGCTGGATCTGGTATTTGAGCCGATCGAGTTCACGGCCCTGGGTGGTTACCTCGTCGTTGAGCTGCTCTATGGTGTATTCCGCATAGGCGAGACGGGTTTCCAGGGTTTCGATGCGATCGTTAAGTTGCTGACTCATGGGCCTTCGGGTCCTTACTTGATTGTCCAGATTTCGGCCAGACCACTGGAGCTGGCACTGACAAGGTGGCTATTGTCGCGCAAAGCGACGCCGTAGACCACTGCGCTGGGCGGTTTCACCTTGGGTTGCGGCGAGACGCGCCAGCTCTGCAGCAGGGCACCATCGCTCACTTGCCACAGGGATAGCTGACGGGAAGGGGCGCCGGTGATGAGCCACTTGCCATCGTTGGCAAAGCGGGCGCTGGTGTAGACCTCGAAGCGGTGATCATATTGCAGCTGACTCACCTCTTTGCCGGTTTTCAGATCCCAGATGCTGGCCCGGCTGCTGTCGGCGGTGAAGGCGTAGCGGCCGCTCGGCTCCAGTCTGGCCATGATCACCCGGCCACCATGGTTGAAGCGCCAAATTACCTGCCCGCTACGGGTATCCCACAGATAGGCGCTGTAGTCGTTGCCGCCGGTCAGGGCGTAGCGACCGTTGGCGGAGAGATCCACGGTATTGACCTGTTCGGTGTGCCCCAGAAACTGCAGACGACGACCGCTTCGGGTATCGAGCCACTCGGCCTTGCCATCTTCCCGCCCGATCAGCACATAACGACCGTCGGCAGAGAGCGCGATGTCCCTCAGCCTAGATTCAGGAAGTGAGTAGTAGCCTTGTGATTGCCCGTCGTTCAGCCGCCAGGTAGCAAAGGTGTCTGGGGTGGCGGTGACGGCATGGCTGTTGCCTTCGGAAAAACGGGTAATGAATACCAGATCATCCGGTGAATCGGATTGCTTCCAGCGCCAGCGTTGACGGTTCTGTTCCAGATCCCAGACGATGATGCCCTGGCTGATGCTGGAGACGATGGCCTGCTTGCCATCACTGGAGAGATCTGCTGTCAGCAGACCCGTGCTGGCGAGGGTCATTTGCTGGTTGGGTTGGGAGCTTTGCTCGCAACCGGTGAGCATTAAACAGAGGCTCACCAGATAAATGGCACTTTTTATCATTTTTGCGGTCTCACGCTTTTGTTACCTGCGATCACGGCGTTAGTATAAGGCGCTTATCACGATAAACCTCTCATTTCACGATGGAACCGAGAGCGGTATTTGGAGTTTGGAGAAACTGATGAACAAATTTCTGAAGGTGTCCCTGTTGGCGGCGGCCGTTGCCGTCGGTCTGACTGCTTGCCAAAAAGACGAGAAGCCTGCTGCGGCCAATACCGCCGAAGTGAAGGCAGAAGCCAGCAAGCCGGCAGAGGCGACCAAGGCCGAAGCCAAGAGCTTTGAAGAGCAATCTGGCTACGCAATTGGCCTCTCCATGGGTCGTTACATCGCCAATACCCTGGAGCGTCAGCAGGAACTGGGCATCAAACTGGACAACGCCGTGATCCTGAAAGGGGTGACTGACGGTCTGGGCAAAGAAGCCAAGATGACTGATGAAGAGATCCAGAAGGTACTGCAGGATTACGACGCCAAGATCAACGAGCTGACCAAGGCCAAGGCCGAGAAAGACGCCGTTGAGAATCTGAAGAAGGGCGAAGAGTTCCTGGCTGCCAACGCCAAGAAAGAGGGTGTTAAGAGCACTGAATCCGGCCTGCAATACGTGGTCGAGAAGATGGGCACTGGCGCCAAGCCGAAATCTACCGACATCGTCAAGGTTCACTACACCGGTACCCTGACCGACGGCACCAAGTTCGACAGCTCCGTCGATCGCGGCGAGCCGGCTACCTTCCCGCTCAACCAGGTTATCCCGGGTTGGACCGAAGGTGTTCAGCTGATGCCGGTTGGCTCCAAGTTCAAGTTCTTCCTGCCGTCCAAGCTGGCCTATGGCGAGCACGGTGCAGGCTCCATCCCGGCGAACGCCGTGCTGGTGTTTGACGTTGAGCTGCTGGCTATCGAGAAGCCGACTGCAGACGACGCCAAGAAGTAATCCCTTCTTGTAGTTAAAAACGGCTCCTTAAGGAGCCGTTTTTACTTGTGTATTCCCTGCAATCGCGGGATAACAGAGCTGTCTTGGCGTTGGGTTTGCGCGCGAAAATAAGGCAAAATAGATCGCAGAATCAAATACAAGGATGAGTCCAGTGGCTGAAAATAAATCGCGTGTCCTGCTGGTGGAAGATACCCGTAGTCTGGCGGTGGTCTATGAACAGTACCTGCGCCAGGAGGGGTACGAGGTAGTGCTGGCCGACTGTGGTCAGCAAGCGTTGGCACAGTTGCTGGCAAGTCCTCCCCCCGTGGTGCTGCTGGATCTGGAGCTGCCGGATATGTCCGGTATGGATATTCTGCAAATGATCACCGAACAGCAGTTGCCCTGCTCGGTGGTGGTGATCACCGCCCACGGCTCGGTGGATGTGGCGGTGGAGGCGATGCGCCTCGGTGCCTTCGATTTTCTGACCAAGCCGTTTGACAGTAAGCGGCTCTGCGCCACCGTTCGCAATGCCTTGAAACACCAGCAGTTGAGCTCGCTGGTTGCCCACTATAGGGAAAACTTCGAGCGTAGCTCCTTCTTCGGTTTTATCGGTGCCTCCATGTCGATGCAGGCGGTCTATCGCATCATCGAGAGCGCGGCGCCCAGTAAGGCGACCGTCTTTATCACTGGCGAGAGCGGCACCGGCAAAGAGGTGTGTGCCGAGGCGATTCACCAGTGCAGTCCCCGCAGCGAACAGCCCTTTATCGCCCTCAACTGCGCCGCCATTCCCCATGATTTGATGGAGAGCGAGATCTTCGGTCATGTGAAGGGCTCTTTTACTGGCGCCCAGGGGGATCGCAAGGGGGCGGCCAGTCTGGCCGATGGCGGTACCCTGTTTCTCGACGAGATCTGCGAGATGGACCTGGATCTGCAGAGCAAGCTGCTGCGCTTTATCCAGACCGGCACAGTGCAGCGAGTCGGCAGCGGCAAGCTCGAGACGGTGGATGTGCGCTTTATCTGCGCCACCAACCGGGATCCGCTGGTGGAGGTGAAAGCAGGCCGTTTTCGCGAGGATCTCTACTATCGGCTCCACGTCATTCCCCTCACCCTGCCGCCGCTGCGGGAGCGGGGCGAGGATATCCTGCTGCTGGCGCGTACCCTGCTGCAAAGCTACGCCAAGGAGGAGAACAAACGCTTCAAGGATTTTGATGTCGAGGCTGCGCGAGTGCTGCTCGACTACCCCTGGCCCGGCAACGTACGCGAGTTGCAAAACGTGGTGCGCAATATCGTGGTGCTCAACGATAAGGAGTTGGTGAGCCCGGATATTCTGCCGCCACCACTCAATGGAGTTCGTCCCCAGTTGCCGGCTGCGATTGCGGCAGCGGTGACATCGGCTCCGGCCACCACCGGGGTGGCTAACGGGCCAATTCGTCCGCTCTGGCTGGTGGAGAAAGAGGTGATTGAACAGGCCATCGCCAGCTGTGATGGCAATATTCCCAAGGCGGCGGCCCTGCTCGAGATCAGCCCCTCCACCATTTACCGTAAAAAGCAGGGGTGGGAAGAGTCCAATCGGGCCTGAACCATCTTGCCCGCAGAAAGGGCGGCTAGCGTGCCGCCCTTGCTATTTGGGGGATCAGAGTTTGGCGAGGCGCTTGAGGCGGGCCAGTCGCTCCCCCTCGTTGGCGCTGAACCAGCGGTCCTGTGACAGCAGAAACCAGGCGCGGGAGAAGTATTCCGCGGCCAGCGGATCGTCGAGTACCAAGGCATTCTCCCCCAGCTCCTCGAACAGATAACCATCCTCAGGTTCGCCAGCCTCGGCCATATCGGCCTTGAGTTGGTGCAGCTCTGCCTGCGCCTGCTGGTGCTGACCCTGGGCCCGGGTCAGGCGAGCCAGACTCCAGCGAGCGATAAACGCCTTGGCCGGCTGGTTATGTTGCAGATGCCAGGCCAGACACTTCTGCTGCTGGATTTTCGCCTCATCAAAGCGGCCCAGTTCGAACAGGGTCCAGCCCTGATTGTTGTAAAGGGGGGCCAGCCAGCCACGCACCTTCTCGTCACTGCTGCGTTCCGCCAGCTCCATCGCCAGTTGATGCCAGCGGCTCTGCTCTTCCAGCGGTGCGGCGATGGCGATCATGTGAGCGGCGTCGATGGCGAGATAGGTCTCCTTCTCCTTGAGCCCCCATTGCCAGGCTTGTTCAAACAGCTGTTTGGCGCTGGCTTTGTCGCCCGCCGAGTTAAAGGTGCGGCCTCGCTCCAGCAGGGCCCTGATCCGCGCTCTGGGGGTTTTATCTGTGAGGCGAGGCTCTATCTCGTCGAGCAGCTGATGGGCTTCGGCAAACTGGCGCTGCAGTGAATGGGTGCGGGCAATTTGGGTCAGCAACTCCAGTTCGAGTTGCAGGTCGGCGGCGGCACGCGCTTCGGGAAGAAGGGTGTGAAAACGCAGGGCGCTGGCGGCGGGATCCTGATAATCCCACAACGCCATGAAATCGGGCGGATTGTCCATCTGGCCTCCTTGCTGGTTATCCTGTCACCAAGATGCCTGCAGGCCATTGTTTGTACAAGGGGTGCCCGTCACAGAGCGCCCCTTGCATCATGCTAACTGCTGTGGCCGGTTGGTCAGTAGACCATGGCAAGGCTCATCAGCATCAGACCGAGAGCGGCAAAGGCCCCCTCCTTGATGGCGAGCCGTGGCACCAGCGCCTTGGGCAGGGCCGGAAACAGGCTCAGGGCAAAGCCAAGGCCCGGCATCAACCAGTGGAATGCCGGATCGCGCAGGGTGGGATCGGCGGCTCCATTGATGATGATCAGCAAAATAAACAGGGTGAAGGCGGGGAGGATAAACCAGCGTACCCCGCCGGCGGCGACCGCCCGCAGCGGCGAAATGCGATAGAGCAGCATGGTCACAAGGAACAGAACAAAAGGGGCCAGCAGATAGAGCGGAGCGGGGTTCATAACATCTTTCCTGAAAACTGATCGTCAAAAAACAGGGAGTCCGGTGCAAGAGGCGCGGGATTTAATCACTCTTCGTAGGTAATCACCAGCAGCCCGGGTCCGGGCTGTGAAGAGTATCCCGGATAAAGGTTTGCTAGCGCACTTTTAGTGCAACCAGAACCAGGCTGCAGCAAATCCCAGCCAGCTCAGCACCAGCAATATCCAGGGAAGGGGATGCTGATGGCTTACTTCAACCAGCTCCAGCTGATCGTCTTGTTCTTCGGTTTGGGGCGCGCCCTGTGGCTGCCTGGCTTTGGCCTGCAATTTTTTCTGGCGGCTCGCTTCACGGGCCCGCGCCTTCATCTGCTTCTTGTACTCGTCGATGCCTTTCTGGATCCCTTGCGCGATAAGCTGGGTCTGTTCCTTGGTCTGCCCCGGCTTCTGGTTGGCACGGGCAATTTTCATCGCCTCCTGCTGGGTCTCGGGGGAAATCTTGTCGTACTTGGCCATCAAATCATCTCCTCGGGCATGGGGGGAGGGAGTATGCCATAAAACCGCGTATCGTGGGGCTAGGTCAGGTATGGCTACAAATGAGGAATAGATCAATAAAAGCATTTAAAAATCAGCAGCAAAGGGCAAGTTTGGCCGTCGATCACAATTAACAACATTTGTGAGTCGCTGATGAAAATTTCTTCTTCGTTGTTTGTTATATTTGGGCCCGACCTGCTGGATAGGGTCACTAAATAACAAAACAATCAAGGTGATATGGAAATGAATAATAACGTTATCAAAGGCAGCGTGGCCCTGGCCGTGCTGGCGGCACTGACGGGTTGCAATATCTCCAAAAACGACAGCGTGGTACCCTGCACCGAAAATGTCTGCAAACTGACCATACTGCACACCAACGATACCCACGGCCGTTTCTGGCACAACGCTGAAAATGAGTATGGTATGGCTGCCCAGAAGACCCTGGTCGAACAGCTGCGTGCCGATGCCAAGGCTGCTGGCAGTGACGTACTGGTTCTTTCCGGTGGTGATGTGAATACCGGCGTGCCGGAGTCAGATCTGCAGGATGCCGAGCCTGACTTCATGGCGATGAACAACATTCGCTACGATGCCATGGCAGTGGGCAACCATGAATTCGACAACCCCCTCAGCGTGCTGGAGAAGCAGCGCAAGTGGGCCCAGTTCCCCATGCTCTCGGCCAACATCTATGACAAGGCAAGTGGCAAACACTACTTTGACCCCTACAAGGTGTTCAAGCTGGAGAGCGGTCTCAAGGTCGCCGTACTGGGTCTGACCACCGAGGATACCGCCCAGCTGGTTGATCCCAACAACGTGCAGACCCTGGAGTTCCGCGATCCGACCAGCGAGGCAGCCAAACTGGGCCAGCAGATCCGCAGCAACAAGGAGGCCAATCTGGTCTTCGCCATCACTCACATGGGCCATTACGAGAATGGTCAGCACGGCAGCAATGCGCCGGGCGATGTAGAGATGGCTCGTGCACTGCCGGCAGGGACTCTGGATGCCATCATTGGTGGCCACTCTCAGAATCCGGTCTGTATGGAACCGGGTACCGCCAACAAGTACGCCAATTTCAAACCGGGTGATAACTGCCAGCCGGATCAGCAAAACGGCACCTGGATCATGCAGGCTCACGAGTGGGGCAAGTATGTGGGCCGTGCCCAGTTTGAGTACCAGAATGGCAAGTTGACCCTGACCAGCTATGACCTGATCCCGGTCAACCTCATCAAGCGCAACGCCAAGGGCGAGGCGATCGATGCCAACGGCGCCGTGACCAAGGACCCGGCCAAGATGCAGTTCGTACAGGACGAGATCACCAAGGATCCCGAGCTGTATAACACCCTGCTGGGTTATCAGGAGAAAGGTCAGCAAGAGCTGAATGTCGTCATTGGCTCGGCAGATGGCTTGCTGGTTGGTGATCGCAACTCGGTTCGCAACAAGCAGACCAACCTGGGTCGCCTCATCACCACGGCGACCAGCAGCAAGCTGGGTGTCGACTTTGGTATCGTCAACTCAGGCGGCGTGCGTGACAGCATCCCGGCCGGTGATATCACTTACCGCAGCGTGCTGCTGGTGCACCCGTTTGGCAACACGGTCAACAAGGCTGTCATGAAGGGAAGCGAACTGGCGACCTATCTGGGCCAGGTGGCAAGCAAGACCCGCAATACCGGTGGTTATGCCCAGTTTGGCGGTATCAACATGGCGGTGGATTGCCAGGCCAAGAGCGTCAATATCACCAGTATCGGTGGCAAGGCGTTTGATCCGGCAGCAACCTACAGCTTCGCGATCCCGAGCTTCAGCGCCTCCGGTGGTGACGGCTATCCGAAGATCGATACCATCAACGCCGGGTTGGTGGATGCTGCCGTGCTGAAGGAGTACATCGAGATCAAGAAGACCATCAACGTTGCGGATTATCAGCCAGGCAATGAGGTGAGCTATCTGAACTCAGCATCTACCGAAGGGTGCAACTGATTCGTCAGCGGTGCGTTTAACTCCAGATGTGATCCCCAAGGGCAGCCAGTGGCTGCCCTTTGTCGTTGGTTGGGTAGCGGTTACAACTCTTCAATCATCAATGACGATAGCAATCGCCTGTATGAGGTCAGGTGAGGGGATGAAATGAAAAGAGGCGGCCCGTTGGCCGCCTCTTGCGTAGTGGCAATCTAAACTTTACAGCTGCTCGATACCGACGATATGCCAGGGGGCATTGTTCTTGGCCAGATCGCGCTCGAGGTGCCACACCTCTTTGATATCTTCTTCGACCTGCTCCTGACGGTCCATGTAGCGGCCGCTGAAGCGCACGCTCACCTGAGCCCAGTCACTGCCGTAGTCGGCGCGTACCAGCTGGGTATCCACATACATTACTTCCGTATGCTGGTCGCCAGTCAGTTCGGCGCGCTCGGCTTTGAGCTGTTCAAACAGCTCGGGGCTGACGTATTCGCGCACTTTTTCCAGATCGTTCTTGTTCCACGCCTCTTGCAGGGTGCGATAGTGATCGCGGGCACCGGCCAGGAAGCTGTTCATGTCAAAGCCCGGCGGCAGGCGGAACGGCACGTCGCTGTCGGCAAAGCCAGTGGCTTGCGGTGCGCTGTTGCTCTGCTCAAACTGCTGCGGGGTCGCGGATTGCGGTGGCTGGTAGCCCGCATAGGCTGCCTGTTGTGGCTGTGGCGTCGCGACCTTGCCCTTGCGCAGGGTACGGATCAGGAAGACAGCACCCAGCGCCAGCAGAGCGATCAGCAGGAAGTCCATTCCTTGCAGACCTTCAAAGGCACCGCTGCCCAGCAGGTAGGCAAACAGGCCACCGGCCAGCAGGCCGCCGAGCAGGCCACCCATCATGCCGCTCTTTTTCGGCGGAGTCTGGGCATTCAGTGTCGGATTCTTGTTGTCGACCGGTTTGGCCGCAGGCTGGGCCGGCGCAGTTTTGTAACTTTTACCAAAGGATTTGCCGCCGCCAAACTTCTTGGCTTCGGCGTGAGGTGCCCCCAGGCCAATGGCCAGGATCACGGCAAACAGGGTCAGCATCTTTTTCATTTTGACTCTTTTCACTCTCGTCTGTGGGTGGGGCATGCTCCGCTTTGGCAAGCTCAGCAAGGCGCATGGCAGGCTGCCTGTCCCTAATTGTGTCGCAGCTTGTATTCATCAATATCACCTCTGGCATGAATTATTCATGAACGAGGTTGCCGCGATACGGCGTCAAACAAGAGGAGTAAACCGGATGAAAAGCAGAAGATTGAGTCGCAAGGAGCGCAAAATGCGAAGCAAAATCAAAATGGTCAAGGTAGAGCAGACTCTGGTTTGGCCCTTTATGATGGTATGAGCCGCCAGATAGGGCTCGCCGTAGTTGGCTTTCTTTTGTAAAATTCCCGTCCCCTTCCCGCTGCGGTTTTTATGTGTATGGCAGAGCAAGTGACGGCGAAAAAAGACGCCAAGACACAACAGCTGAAAGTTCCTCCCCACTCTTTTGAGGCCGAACAGTCCGTACTGGGCGGCCTGATGCTGGATAACGATGCCTGGGATCGGGTTGCCGAACGGGTTATCGATCAGGATTTCTACAGCCGTCCGCACCGGTTGATCTTCCAGGCCATGACCCGCCTCTCCAACGCGGGCAACCCCATCGACCTCATTACCCTGCAGGAGGAGCTGGAGCGCTCCGAACAGCTGGAAGAGGCGGGCGGCTTTGCCTATCTGGTGGAGATCGCCAAGAACACCCCGAGTGCCGCCAACATCAACGCTTACGCGGAAATCGTGCGGGAGCGGGCGGTGGTGCGGGAGATGATCTCGGTCGCCAACGAGATCGTCGAAGCGGGCTACGAGCCGCAGGGCCGTACCTCCAACGATCTGCTCGATCTGGCCGAGAGCAAGGTATTCCAGATCGCCGAGCAGCGCACCAGCGCCAACGAAGGCCCCCAGCCGCTCAAGCTGATCCTCGAGCAGACCGTCGACAAGATTGAAGAGCTGTTCAAGACCCCCCACAACGGGGTGACCGGGGTATCGAGCGGTTACAACGATCTGGACAAGATGACCGCCGGTTTGCAGCGTTCGGACTTGATCATCGTGGCGGCCCGTCCCTCCATGGGCAAGACCACCTTTGCCATGAACCTGTGCGAGCATGCGGCCCTCACCGCCGACAAGCCGGTGCTTATCTTCTCGCTGGAGATGCCCTCCGAGCAGATCATCATGCGTATGCTCGCCTCGGTGGGGCGTATCGACCAGACCAAGGTGCGTACCGGTCAGCTCGACGACGAGGATTGGGCCCGTCTCTCCTCCACCATGGGATTGCTGCTGGAGAAGGGCAAGATGTATATCGATGACTCCTCCGGCCTCACCCCGACCGAAGTGCGCTCCCGCGCTCGTCGGGTGGCGCGGGACAACGGCGGCATCAGCATGATCATGGTGGACTACCTGCAGCTGATGCGGGTGCCGGCGCTCTCTGACAACCGTACCTTGGAGATCGGTGAAATCTCCCGCTCCCTCAAGGCGCTGGCCAAAGAGCTGCAGTGTCCGGTGGTGGCGCTCTCCCAGCTGAACCGAAGCCTGGAACAGCGGGCCGACAAGCGCCCGGTCAACTCGGACCTTCGTGAATCGGGCTCCATCGAGCAGGATGCGGATTTGATCATGTTTATCTATCGTGATGAGGTTTATCACGATGACAGCCCTGACAAGGGAATTGCCGAGATCATCATCGGCAAGCAGCGTAACGGCCCTATCGGAAGAGTGCGCCTCACCTTCCAGGGTCAGTTCTCCCGGTTCGACAACTATGCCGGTCCGGCGTTTGACGACGATTATTGATAAGTAACAATCATGGCAATCCTGTGGTCAGGATTGCCACCACCGCTCTGACCCGCTTGCCATTCACTGCAAGGCAGCCCGTCAGAGCCTGTTTTCCCGGTTCGACAATTATGCCGGTCCGGCCTTCGACGACGATAAGTGAGTGGCGGTCTTCTGCCCGATGAGGGGGAGACCATTTGTGCCCTCGTAAGGGAAAACCATGAAAGCGGCTACTGCCCAAATCAATACTGCGGCCTTGCGCCACAACCTCGCCGTGGTCAAGCGCCACGCCCCCGCTTGCAAGATCATCGCTGTGGTCAAGGCCAACGCCTATGGCCACGGACTGCTGCCGGTCGCCCGCACCCTGGTGGATGCGGATGCCTATGCGGTGGCCCGTATCGAAGAGGCGCTGATGCTGCGCTCCTGCGCCGTGGTCAAACCCATAGTGCTGCTGGAGGGATTCTTCTCCGCCGACGATCTGCCGGTGCTGGCGGCCAACAACCTGCAGACGGCGGTTCATACCTGGGAGCAGCTCGAAGCGCTGGAGCAGGTCGAGCTGCCAGCGCCCGTGGTGGCCTGGCTCAAGCTCGACACCGGCATGCACCGCCTCGGGGTGCGTGCCGACGAGATGCCCGCCTTTATCGAGCGACTCGGCAAGTGCAAGAACGTGGTGCAGCCGTTCAACATCATGACCCACTTCAGCCGCTCCGATGAGCTGGAGCAGCCCACCACCCGCGAGCAGATCGACCTCTTCAGCAAGTTGACCGCACCGCTGGCAGGCGAGCGGGCCATGGCCAACTCGGCGGGTATTCTGGCCTGGCCGGACTCCCACTGCGACTGGGTGCGCCCCGGCGTCATCCTCTACGGCGTGTCGCCCTTCCCCAACACGGTGGCGGCCGATTATGACCTGCAGCCGGTGATGACCTTGAAGACACAGCTGATTGCGGTGCGGGATCACAAGGCGGGCGAGCCGGTGGGCTATGGCGCCAACTGGGTGTCGGATCGCGATACCCGGCTCGGGGTGATCGCCATCGGCTACGGTGACGGCTATCCGCGCATGGCACCCAACGGCACATCCGTGCTGGTCAACGGCCGCATCGTGCCGCTGGTGGGGCGTGTCTCCATGGATATGAGCACCGTCGATCTGGGCCCGGGCGCCACCGACAAGCCCGGCGACGAGGCGGTACTGTGGGGCGAGGGGTTGCCGGTGGAGCGGGTGGCCGACGAGATTGGCACCATCCCCTACGAACTCATCACCAAGCTCACCTCCCGCGTCTTTATGGAGTACGTCTGATGTGGCAGCAGTGCCTGCTGACTCTGAAGCCCCGTTCGCGGGGCTTTCATCTGGTGACGGACGAGCTGGTGGCCAAGCTGCCGATGCTGGCGGATTACCGGATTGGCATGGCGCACCTGCTGCTGCAACACACTTCCGCCTCGCTCACTCTCAACGAGAACTGCGATCCGAGTGTGCGCAGCGATATGGAGGCCCATCTGCACCGGTTGGCGCCGGAGGATGCCCCCTACTATCGCCACACCTATGAGGGGCCGGATGACATGCCCGCCCACATCAAATCCTCCCTGCTCGGGGTGAGCCTGCTGCTGCCGATCCGTGATGGTCAGCTGGCGCTCGGCACCTGGCAGGGGATCTGGCTTGGCGAACATCGCGTCGATGGTAGTGCCCGCAAGGTACTGGTGACCCTGCAGGGTGAGTAATCAGGCTGCAACCAGCCGAAAACGACGATAAAAAAGAGGGATGGCATTGAGCCATCCCTCTTTTGTTTTTGCGCTTTCGCGAGCTATCCGCTTGCCAGTGGCACGGCGCTCTGCGTGGCTCAGCCGACCTTGAAGGGGGTCAGCTCGGCCAGCGGGGCTGCGTCCATAAAGGCTTGCGGCTCCTGACCGTGTTTGAAGATCTTGAAATCCTGCTCGCGGGTGCTCCAGTACTCCAGACGCTCGCTGCCGTTTTCTCCGGTGATTTGCAGCAGGCTCGCTTCGCGCAGGGCCACCACGTGCTCGCTCGGGTTGATGGCGCAGAACTCGGCCAGACGCTCGTCGCGGGTCTCGCCCATGTGGCCGCTGATGCTGGCGTCCAGATAGTGCGGGTTGATCTGCAGCGGGAACAGGCCCAGTGCGGGCAGTACGGCGGCGCTGCAAACCGGCATGTCGTTGGTGGTACGGATGCTCGGGGTCGCCACGTTGCAACCAGCGCTCCAGCCCACATAGGGGACACCCCGCTCGCGCACGGCTCGCTGGATTGGCACGATCAGGCCGTTTTCGTGCAGCATCTGGTTGAGGCGCCAGGTATTGCCGCCGCTGATAAAGATGGCGTCCGCCTGATTGATGGCATCAACCGGATCATCGAAGTGGTGGATGCTGATGGCATCGACTCCCAGACTCTCCTGCAGCTCGTTGGCGCGGGCATCCCAGTCGCTGCGGATCACCGCGTAGGGGATCAGCAGGATGCGCTTGACCTGTTTGCGCGCGAGCAGGCTTTGAACCCGATCTCGGGCCCAGCCGAGCAGACCCGGAAATTCGTTGGCTTTACCGTTGCTAAGCAGAAGCAGTTCCATCAGATATGTCCTCAAAAAGTGAAAGCGGAGGAGGGAGGGCCACCGGAGCCGCCGTGCGGCCGGATGGCAAGAGGAGGCATGCTACCACCATTGGCGCGGCGGTTCTGTGATCGCGAGGCCCATTCAACGGCTATGGAGGAGTTATGGATGGATAACTCAATGCCAGCTGGTGGATTAATAAGCAGCGCTCCGCTCGCTGCCATCGCCAATAAAAGACCCCGCCGCAGCGGGGTCATGGCAGAGTTAGTCGAGTTTGAGATCGACCCACACCATGCGGTGATCCGAGCTGACTCCCTTGGCGATGCCGAGTTTCGCATCATAGACCAGGTGATAACCGGCCTCGAAGCTGGCAGGCCAGAAGACACCACTCTTCACCGCGTTGAGGTTGGCGGAGGGGATGACGTGATCCAGCTGCAGCACGCTGGAGTTGGTGATGCGTTCCGGGTTGGGGCGATTGAGGTTGCGTTTGCAGTCGGCCCCCTTGCTGACACACTCCGGACCCCCTTCGCTGACCGGGATCAGGGTGCCATTGGTGATGGCCTGATTCATCAGCGGGTTGTTTAGCAGATCCTGAATGGCGGTCAGGTCGCCGTCACCGGTGAGCGGATCGGCGTTGAGATCGCCGGCGATGACGAACTTGGCGTTTTTGGCCAGCCCACCCTTGGTGCCCTTGTCATCGGTCATGTAGTTGAGACCCTTGACGTAGTCGTTCCAGAAGGCGATCTCGGCGCGGTTGTGTTTGACGGTGTGGCGCGCCGCGTTGGCAAAGATTGGCGGGGTCGGGTGGGAGATCAGGAAGTGGATCACCTCTTCACCCTTCTCGGTCTTGATGCGTACCGGCACATCGGCGTGGTTCTTGGAGGAGAGCGGGTACTGCTGCCAGGCTGCGTCTGAATACCAGGCATCGCCACACTGGCGGCTGGCCGGGATCTTGACCTTGGGATTGTTGCAGTCATCGATGATGGGATTCTGCTCGCCCGGCATATCCTTCCACTTGAAGTGCTGGAAGGTGCGGATCTGCTTGGTGTCGATGGGGTATTTGGACATCACCGCAAAGGCGTACTGGCCGTGGTAGTTGCCAAAGCCCCAGGCATCGTCGGGGCCGCTGTTAACCTTGCCATCCAGATTGAGGTCATAACCGCTCATCAGGCCGGTGTTGGTGGCGAAGTTCTGCATCACCGGATAGCTGATGGCGGTCACTTCGGCATGCTGGGCATGGGCCAGATAGTTGTCGTTGAAGGCTTTCAGATCGGCGGTGCTCTCGCCTTTGCCGTCGTTGTCGAACTCGTTGAGCAGGAACACATCCGGGCGGGTGCGCTGGATGATCTCCGCCACGTTGCGGATCTGCTGCACGTTCTTGGCTTTGGTTTCAGTGGCGCCGCTCAGGCTCCCTTCGGCGAGGCGGGCCAGCAGGGCATCCTGCTCGGTGCGGGTCAAGGCCAGCTCACCGGTCAGCATACCGGCGGCCGTGCGGTCAAAAGAGAGGTTGAAGGTGGCAAAACGAACCATGGGATCAGCTGCCTTTGAGTCGTTGTCGCTGTTGCAGCCAGCCAGCATCCCGAGGGAAATGGCGGCAGCCAGTAGGGTCTTGTTGATATTATTAATTGTAATTATTCCGTAGCATCAATGAGTTATGCCTTCTGTGAGGCGGCGCCATTATAAGTAGACGGCGATGCTGCGGGGATTTTGCCTGAGCAAAGTGTGAGGGTATTCACACCACATATCTGGCGATGATGAATGTTAGCAGGGCGACATGGGGTGTGAAAAACCGGTTTATACGCTGCAGTTTCCGGGATGAATAGCGCGCTTCCAGCCGTTACCGCACTCTGAATTTGTCACACCACCATCGGCAGGCCGCTCTCGGGGTGGTGGATCACCTGTGCCGGATAGTCATAGAGCCGGGCGATGAGCTCAGGGGTGAGCACCTCGGCAGGCGTGCCATCGGCCATCAGCTTGCCCCGCTCCAGCATCACCAGCCGATCGGCATAGCGCGCCGCCAGATTGAGGTCGTGCAGCACCACCAGCACCGCAGTATTGCGGCTGGCGAGGGCGCGCGCCATGGTGAGCAGCTGATGCTGGTATTTCAGATCCAGCGCCGAGGTGGGCTCGTCGAGCAGCAGCAAGCGGGGTTGCTCGGCCTGCCCGGTCGGAGAGGGGGCCTGCCAGATCTGCGCCAGCACCCGGGCAAACTGCACCCGCTGCCGCTCGCCGCCAGAGAGCCCCGGATAGAGCCGCTTGGCCAGATGCTCGACCCCGGCATGGGTCATGGCCGCCGCTACTATCTCGTCACGCCGCGCCGCCGGTTCACTGTGGGGCAAGCGCCCCATGGCGACCACTTCTTCGCAGAGAAAGGGGAAGTTGAGGGAGGAGCTTTGCGGCAATACCCCGAGCCGGTGGGCCAGCTGGCTGCTGTCCCACTGCTGGCGATCTGCGCCAAACAGGGTGATGGAACCCTCATATTCCAGCTCGCCGGTCAGGCACTTGAGCAGCGAGCTCTTGCCCGCCCCGTTGGGGCCGAGCAGGGCGGTGAGGGTGCCGCTCTCGAGACTAAGATCGAGCCCATCCAGGATCTGGCGCTGGCCACGGCGCAGGCTGAGTCGTGTGCAGCTCAACAGGGGGGAGGAGTGTGAGGATGAGAGTGATTGCATAACAGTCCGTATCACAGGGCGCGGCGGCCTTTTACCAGCAGCCAGATGAAGAATGGAGCGCCGAGCAGGGCGGTGATGATGCCCACCGGCAGCTCGGCCGGGGCCAGCAGGGTGCGTGCCAGCATATCGGCTGCCAGCAGCAGGGCGGCACCCAGCAGGGCCGAGAGTGGCAGCAACCTGACATGGTTGGGGCCTGCCAGCAGGCGCACCAGATGGGGTACTACCAGCCCGACGAAGCCGATCATCCCCGATACCGCCACCGCCACCCCGACGCCCGCGGCGGTGAGCAGAATCAGACGACGTTTGAGGGATTGCACATTGACCCCCAGATGACGAGCCTCCCCTTCACCCAGCAGCAGGGCATTGAGGGGATTGGCATCGCGCATAAAGAGCCACAGCAGGGCCGCCAGGGTGAGCAGGGCCAGCGCCACATCGGCCGGTTTGCCTGCCGCCAGCGTTCCCATCTGCCACAGGCTCAGGTTGCGCAGCATCTGATCGTCCGCCAGATAGGTGAGCAGGCCGATCACAGCACCAGAGAGCGCCGTGATGGCGACCCCGGCCAGCAGCATGACAGTGACCGAGGTGCCCCCCTCACGGGTGCCGAGCAGATAGACCAGGGTGGTGGTGAGCGCGCCGCCGAGAAAGGCGAGCAGCGGCAGCAGACCAACCCCTATGGTGGCTTGCAGCTGCTGGCCGAGGGGGGCCAGCAGCACGATGGCGAGCGCCGCGCCGAGCGCCGCACCGCCGGAGACACCTATGATGCCTGGGTCAGCCAGGGGGTTGCGAAACAGCCCCTGCATCACTGCGCCACATAGCCCGAGGATCCCCCCCACTGCGATGCAGAGCAGGGTACGCGGCAGGCGAATTTCCTGCACGATCAGCAGCTTGTGTGACTCAATCCCGCTCTCCTGCCCGGCAAACAGCGCCCGCAGACTCTCGCCCAGGGTGAGGGTCATGGGGCCGGTTGCCAGCGAACCGAGCAGCAACAGTGCCAGTGCGGCCGTGGTGAAGGCCAGCAGCCAGGAGAGGGGTAACCGCATCATGACCCCTGCTTGATCCACTGGGCGATCTGGTTCGCCTGTTGCAGGGAGTTGAGGCTCAGGCCCCCTTGCAGGGCGTGGCCGTCGATGGCGTGAATGGCGTTACGCTTGCCAGCCGGGGTGGCGGCCAGGGCGGGCACTTCTGCCAGCACCTTGGCCGGATCGGCATATTGCTGCCAGTCACGACCGCTGACCAGTACCAGATCGGGCTGCATCTCGATGAGGGATTCTGCGGATACCGGCTTGTAGTTGCGCAATTCGGCGACCGGATTGATGCCGCCCGCCAGCGAGATCAGCGCGCTGGCGGTGGTGTCACCCCCGGCGATGCTGGTGGGTTGCCCCTTGTGCAGCAGCAGGAAGGCGACCTTGAGCGGTTTGTTCTGTTTGGCTTGCGCCGCCAGCTGATCGGTCTGGGCCTGGATCTCTGCCTTCAGGCGATCGCCAGCGGCTTTATCGCCCAGCAGGCTGGAGAGGGTGTCGATACGCTGATTGAGGTTGGCGAGAGTCGGCGCGGTATCCAGCACCTCCACCTTGACCCCGGCACGACGCAGCTGATCCAGGGTCGGGGCCGGGCCCATCTCGTCGCTGCCCACCAGTCGGGTGGGGGAGAGGCTCAGGATCCCTTCGGCGGCCAGTGCCCGGTGATAACCCACCTTGGGCAACCCTTTTGGCAAGGGGCTGCTGACATCGGTGGCGATCAGGCTCGATTCACCGCCAAGGGCCAGAATGAGTTCTGTGGTGGCCGGGCCGATACTGACGATACGCTCTTTCTGGCCGTCGGCGGCAACGGCAAAGAAGGGAGAGAGTGAACTGCAGAGCAGGGTGATGGCGAGGGCAAGACGACGGCCCATGCTAACCTCCGAAGGGGTGAATGAAACGGGTGTGCCGCCGAGAATATCAAGGCTTTGGAAAAAATGCACTGATAATGATAGCAATTATCAATTGCATTGGTTTCGGTGCTTTATTAGAGTAGCCGCCATGATAAACAGCGGGACGACCTGGTCCCGCAGAGGGAGAAAACATGAGCATTGCACAACGCATTCACGCGCTGCTGGAGCAGGATCCCGGCGCTCATCCGTCCACCCTGGCGGCCCAGCTTGCCATCAGCGAATGGGAGGTGGTTCGCCATCTGCCCGCCGAGCTGGTGACCCTGTTGCCCGCCGATCGCGCACAAGGTCTGCTGGAAGATCTGGCCGACTGGGGCCCGGTGACCACCATCGTCGAATCTGAAGGCTCCATCTTCGAGGTCAAAGCCCCCTTCCCGAAAGGCAAGGACGCACGCGGTTACTACAACCTGATGGGCCGCGACGGTGAGCTGCATGGTCATCTCAAGCTCGACAACGTGGCGGGGATTGCGCTGGTCAGCAAGCTGTTCATGGGCAAGGAGGGGCACTCCTTCCAGTTCTTCGGTCACTCCGGCCGCTGCATTTTCAAGGTCTATCTGGGTCGCGACGAGAAACGCCAGCTGCTGGCCGATCAGGTCACCCGTTTTATGGCGCTGCGCCACAACTCTCAAGAGGAAGTCAAAGCATGAGTGAACGTCAGGAGCGTCTGCAGAACCGTCTGCAACCGGAGATCCGCGAGTTTCGCGACAGCTGCCGCACCCTGCAGCTCGCCACCGTCGATGGCGAAGGCAATCCCAACGCCAGCTATGCCCCGTTCGTGCTGCAGGAAGATGGCTACTATGTGCTGATCTCCGAGATCGCCCGCCACGCCCGCAACCTGCAACAGGTGCCCCGGGTATCCCTGATGCTGATCGAGGATGAGAGCGGTGCCCGCGAGCTGTTTGCCCGCAAGCGCTTGACCTTCGATGCGGTGGCTGAAGTGGTGGCCCGTGACGACGCCCGCTGGAGCAAGGCGGTGGCGGCACTGGAAGGTCGTTTTGGCGAGATCATCAAGGGTCTCTCCAACCTCAAGGATTTCAAACTGTTCCGCCTCAAGCCGGAACAGGGGCTGTTCGTCAAGGGCTTCGGACAGGCGTTCGCGGTTTCCGGTGACGAGCTGGTGGATTTCGTCCATCTGGTGGAAGGGCACAAGCGCATCGACAACGATGCCGAGCTCACCAGCCCGGCCGATGCGCCTGTCTGATAATCTCTGTCAACCACGACAGCCGTCATAACAAAACGGGCAGCCAATTGGCTGCCCGTTTTTATTGCGTTATCTCATCCGGCCTGATCAATCCTGCCAGCTGGCCTTGTTGGGAAAAGCGCGACGATCGGCGTCGGTGGCCGTTTCGTTGCACTCTCCCCGTACCTTCCAGGAGGTCTGGCTCAGTACGATGTAGCCCTGGCGGCAATACTGCTTGGTCGCCAGGGTCTCGGTCAGCAGATTCTCCTGTAACGCCTCCCGCTGCTCCAGCAGCCGCTGGCTCTGGGCTGCCGATAGGCCGCGCGGCAAGGTGTCGTTGGGCGCGGCTTCAAAGGTGAAGCGCTTGCTCCCCTCCTCGTTGATGTGGGTCAGAAACAGGGGCTCCGGCCCGTCATACTTCTGTCCGGGCAAGCTGGAGCAGGCCGACAGCAGGGGAACAATCAACAACAGGGTGGCAGACAACAGGCGCACGACAGACTCCAGTGAGAAACGAAGCGAGGCTCGCAGATTAGCACGGCTGCAGGGCGGGTGTTACTGCCAGCAGCTCGTCGGTGGTGAGCAGGGTCACACTGCGCCCCTCCGGCAGGCTGAGGTGGCGCCACATCCAGTGATGGTGCTCGGTGATCTGTGCCGCGCTCAGATGGGGGCGATCGGCGGTGGTGTGACCATCGCTCAACACCAGCACCTCGTACCCATGGGAGGCGGCACTGCGCACAGTGGTATCGACGCAAAAATCGGTGGCGCAGCCACAGAGAATGAGTCGATCGACCGGTTGCTCGGCCAGCAGGAAGGCGAGCTCGGTATCGAGAAAGCTGTCACATGCTGTCTTGCGCACCCGGCTCTCTCCCTTGGCCGGTTGCAGCGCACTGTGCAACTGCCAACCCGGGGTGCCCGGTTCCAGTTCGGTACCGGGGGGCGAGTCATGCTGGATATAGATGACCCGTCCCTGTTGCTGCCTGACATGGGCCGCAGCCCGATTGATATTGGCCAGCACCTGCTCCTGGCGGTAACGGGGCTCGTTGAACAAGCCTTGCTGCACATCGATGATCAGTAACACATCCATATTTTACCCGCCGTTTCCTGGAAGATTAGGGTTGCAGCCACTGGCTGCAGTCACGACTGCGGGATTGATGCAGCGCGCCCATATCTTGCTTCATCTCGTCACTGTTTTGCCAGCGCTTAGGCAGCGGCATGATGGTTACCTGCACATCGGCTGCGGGATCTGCAACAGAGGTCTCATCTGTACGAGGCACGACCAGCGCTACCTTGAGGGCAGGATTGCGGCTGGCGATGCGACTGGCGAGCCCAAGCCCCCCCTCGACGTGGAAATTGCCGGCGATATGCATGATCTGCTGGCCCGGGTGCTTGACGAGATAATCCACCATGCTCTCGGCCATGGTGTCATCCCAACTGGTCTGAGCGGCGAAGCGGCGGGCGTTGCTGTCGGCATCGCCGTGGTGCATGGAGGCCATAAATTTCTGGCGATAGGGGTCATCCCCCAGCGTCAGCTGGCGGGCCAGTTGGCTGCGACGCGACGCGGGCAGTTTGTCGAGCCACTCAGCCCCCTCCTGACCGACACAGCTCACCAGCGGCTTGGGGGCGTTGGCGGCGATCACCGGCATCCGGTGAGCCTTGGCAAACTCTACCAGCGGGCGGTAGTCGCTTGGATAGTTGGGCCAGGTGTTGCCTTCGCGGATCAAGGCCGCTTCACCAATCTGGTTCGCCAGATAGGCATCCAGCGTCTTCTGATCGGCGCGGCTGAACTGCTCCATGGAGAGGGCCAATGGCCGACCGTGCTGCTGACCAGCGGTGTAGAGCCCGCTCAGCAGGCGCGATTGCAACAGATGCACGGCGGGATGGCTGTGCAGCTCACCCACCAGAATGATGTCGGCGTCGGCAATGCGCGCGATTGCCTGCTCCAGCGTCAGGTCTGCGTCTCCCTCGCTGCTTAGGCGGTAGTCATAGAGCGTCTGCAACTGTGATGACTGGGTCGGTTGAGTGGGGGTGGCACAGGCTGCCAGCAGCAGCGGCAGGGCGAGCAGGGGAAGTCGTCTAATCATGGGATCTCACGGCTGATATGCCCGGATGCCGGTGCATCTCGGGGGGCTAATAGAGAATAAGGGCAACACAGGACGACAGTGTAAAACCAATTTGGTTCAAAACAAATGAGAATGATTTCGTTTCTTGTTGATCTTTGTCGAGAGCCGGGTAATATGCGGCCTGTTTGATAACAGTTCTCAATAAGGATTCGCTGTGACCCATCATAACGCACTCTCTCTGGTTGCCCTCGCCGTGGCGGCCGGTCTCTCTTCCCAGGTCTTTGCTGCCACCCAGAAGGCGGATGAAGTCGTGGTCGTCAGCGGCTCACGGATGGAGCAAAAACTGGAAGATGTCTCCGGCCCCATCTCGGTGATCACCGCCAAGCAGATTGAAGAGCAGGTCGTCACCAACGTCGCCGACCTGTTCCGCTACGAGCCGGGAGTCAAGGCGCTGGGTGGGGAGGGGGATACCCAGACCTTCATCATCCGCGGCATGGGGGAAAACCGGGTCAAGGTGGTGCGCGACGGTGGAGCCGGGAGTCAAGGCGCTGGGTGGGGAGGGGGATACCCAGACCTTCATCATCCGCGGCATGGGGGAAAACCGGGTCAAGGTGGTGCGCGACGGTGTGCGCCAGAACGATGCTTACAGCAAGGGCGGTGTTGGCCAGAGCTACTTTGATACCGACATGATCAAGCAGGTAGAAGTGGCCAAGGGGCCTGCGTCTGCCGCCTACGGCTCCGATGCGCTGGGTGGCGTAATTGCCATCACCACCAAGGATGCCAGCGATTTCCTCAAGGGCAAGGATAGTTATCTGGACGTGACCAGCGGTTACGCCTCCAGCAGCCACCAGAAGATGGCGGGCTTTACCGGCGCCCTGCGCACTGGTGAAGTGGAGAACCTGCTGCGCTACACCTGGCGCGATGGCGGTGTGACCCAGAATTTCGACTCCACCAAGAACGACTTCGATATCGGTACCCACGCCCTGCTGCTCAAGAGCAAGTGGAACCTCTCCGATGAGCAGTTCCTCAAGCTGACCGTTGACTACCTGACCGATGGCGAGGAACCGGATGCGGTCAAGCTCAACAAGGTCGGTAGCCGGATGGCGCAGGTCTTCGAGCAGCCCATTACCGACAAGCAGACTGATAACCTCTCTGTGGTGCTGGATCACGGCATCGCGTTGAATCAAGGCTGGGCCGACCGGATGGATAGCAAGGTCTACTTTGCCCGCACCAAGCAGACGCTGGATCAGTACGCCTCATCCCAGTATCCGGTTAACCCGCGTAGCCGCTATGTGTTCAAAAATTCGCTGGATCACAATGTGTTCGATCAGAAGAACATCGGCGCCCAGTTGCAGTTCCACAAGGCAGTCGCCAACCACCGCCTGGCCTGGGGTGCTGAGTACGAGCACACCGACAACGAACGTACCCGTTACAAGGGGCCTACGACTCCCGGTGATTTTGTCGGCTACAACGAGCTGAGCTTCCCGGCGACCACTAGCGAGCGCAGCGCCCTGTGGGCCTTTGACGAGATCAAGTTTGGCGAGCGCTGGGTGCTGACCCCGGGGGCCCGTTATGACTACTACCGGATGACTCCGGACAACGACCCTGCTTACACAGGCGACAAGCTGCACAAGTTATCGGAAGGGGAGCTGTCACCCAAGCTGGGTCTGGTGTTTAAGGCCCACGAGGCGGCCAACCTGTTCG
The DNA here is from genome assembly GCF_040908505.1 of Aeromonas sp. R1-2. Lineage (NCBI taxonomy): Bacteria > Pseudomonadati > Pseudomonadota > Gammaproteobacteria > Aeromonadales > Aeromonadaceae > Aeromonas > Aeromonas sp. R1-2. The sequence goes on from NZ_JBFODU010000019.1 coordinate 48,444, forward strand.
CCCAGTACAGCCACGGCTTCAAGGCCCCCATGTATGACAACGCCTTCTCCACCCTGAACCATCAGGCTTACAGGTATCGTGTCGAGCCCAACCCTAACCTCAACCCGGAGAGCAGCGACGGCATCGATCTCGGTGTACGTGGCAACAGCAATGGCTTCAGCTATGAAGTGGCCAGCTTCTACAACAAGTTTGACGATTTCATCAGCCGCGTTGTTGTTGGTAAGGAAGGAGACACCGATGTTTATCAATTTCAAAATTTGAGTAAGGTTACGACTAAAGGGATCGAGGCCAAGGCGGATTACTGGTTCAATGACATTGTCAATATTTGGGGGAACTTGGCATATATCGATGGTAAAGATGGTAACGGTAATTATATCAATGAATTAAGCCCATTGAGTGGCAGTGTCGGTGTCCGTCTGGAGCAAGAAAAATGGAACTTCAATACAGCACTGCGCTTTGCCGACGACATGGGCAAGGTCGGCAAGGATGCGAACGGCAAGGAGTATGAGAAGGCGGCCGGTTGGGGAGTGGTGGATATGTATGCCCAGTTCAACCCGATGACTGATCTGCAGCTTAATGTCGGGGTCTTCAACCTGTTTGACAAGGAGTACACCAGCTACGAGCGCATCGCCGGTCGTGCCGAGGGCTCCGATAACAGCATGATGACCGAACCGGGCCGCAACCTGAGTGCACGGGTCAAATACGTATTCTAAAGAGCAAACAACAGACGCAGATGATCAAAGGGGCTTCGGCCCCTTTTTTGTCGCCGCCATGTTGTGACGATGGCGCAGAGCAGATGTTTGCCTAAAAAGAAACCCGCCATGGGCGGGTGGAAGGATTGCAACACTAACCAGGAGGAGGTGTTACCAAGTAGACCCCACCTCTTCGGTAATAGTTCAATTTTATTGAAGTTTTTTCGTTTTCTTCGCGGGGTTTCCATCGGGATCTGCGGGGGCGGATGGGTTATCATTCTGCTCCCGTCATCCGGTTGCAGAGGATTTATGCCCGCGTTCTCCTGGTTAGCGCTCTTTTTCGGCGCCTTCTATTTTGTCTACGGCGCTTACTTGCCGTTCTGGTCGCTCTGGCTGGAGGGGGTGGGCGTCAGCGCCGAGATGATTGGTCTCCTGCTGGGGGCAGGGATGGCGATCCGCTTTGCCGGCAACCTGATGGTGATGGGGCAGATCAAGGGGGCGGGCCATCTGCTGCCGGTTACCCGGTTGCTCTCCCTGCTCAGTCTGCTGGCGTTTCTCGGCTTCTATCTCAGTCATAACCTCTGGTGGCTGGTGGGCTTGACCCTGCTGGCGAACTTTATCTATCCGACCCTGATGCCGGTGGGGGAGGCGCTGGCGACCCGCATGGTGGTGCAGGCGCACCTCGATTACGGCAAGGTGCGGCTGTGCGGTTCGTTTGCCTTTATTGTCGCCTCTACCCTGGTGGGGGCGCTGGTGGGCAACTTCGGTAGTGACTGGATTTTGCACACCATGGTGGCGGGGCTGGCGCTGATGCTGCTGCTCAGCTGGCTGCCGCTCTATCCGGCGCCACAGGATAGTCAGGGCGAGCGGGCCAAGGCGTCCTTGCTGGCAACCCTGCGCAGCGCACCGGTGCGCCGTTTCCTGCTGCTGACAGCGCTGCTGCAGGGGAGCCACGCCGCCTATTACGGTTTCAGTGCCATCTACTGGAAGGCGCAAGGGTATAGCGGCACCATCATCGGCTATCTCTGGGCGCTCGGGGTGGTGGCGGAGATCTGTATGTTTGCCGCCGACAAGCGTTTCTTGCAGCGCTTTGGCGCCCAGAGTCTCTTTATCGCCGGTGCCATCGGTTGTGTGGTGCGCTGGGTATTGCTGGGTGCCTCGACCGAGTTGTGGGTGCTGGTGCTGGGGCAATTGCTCCACTCGGTGACGTTCGGCATGAGCCATCTGGGGGCTGTGCGCTTCATGACTCGCCAGCTGCCCGCCGAGCAGTTGATCCCGACTCAGGCGCTCTATGCGGCCCTTGGCCTCGGCATGACGGTGGCGGCCCTGATGGCGCTCTGCGGCGTGCTGTTCGAGCCTCTCGGCGGTGGCATCTTCTTCCTGATGGTGCTGGTGGTCTTGCCGGTCTTCTTCCTGCGGCTGCGCCCCTTTGCGCCGTCTGCGCAGGAGAGTGCTCCAGCCTGATACTTATCAGTCCGAATCGTAACAACAGCCAAAAAGAAGCTTCTCGACTCAAATGTAAGTCAGTTAAGCCTTAATGACATTGTTGTTCGCTTTTTGGGATTGATTTGTTGTGGTTTAACCATCCCGAATACCATTTTAGGTGGTACAGTCGCCACCATAACCTGAGGTGTTTAATGACAAGATTGCGTCGCTCATTTACTGCCGAGTTCAAACTGGAAGCCGCATCCCTGGTGCTCTACCAGGGATATTCAGTCCCCCGAAGCAAGCCGTTCACTGGATGTCGGTGAAACCGTGCTTCGCCGCAGGGTTCAGCAACTCCAATCCGAACGAACCGGCACTCCCCATATCAGTAAAGCACTGACTCCGGAGCAGCAGAAAGTCCAGGAGCTGGAAGCCCGCATCAACCGGCTCGAGCGCGAAAAGGACATACTAAAAGCTACTGCTCTCTTGATAGCGGACGAGTTCACACGTACGCGCTTATAGACCGATTAAGGGAGCGGGCCTCCATCACTCTGGTCTGCTGCGCTTTCGATGTGCCCACTTCCTGTTTTTAAGACTATCTGGCCCGCAGGCGGACGATTAACCGTGAGCGTATGCAGCTGCGCTGTGAGTTGCGCCGTTTGTTCAAATAGAGCCGGAACTCAGCGGGCAGCCGCGCCTTGATGTCGATGATGCGGGCGTTGGGGTATCAGATTGGCCGATCCAAAGTGCGGCCCCTGATGAAGGATGCCGGGTTGGCATCCAAACCGCCGGGCGCACACCGCTATAAGGTGGCACGGTCAGAACGACCGGACATTCCCAAGCTGCTGGCCCTCGAATTTGATGTTCCGCAACCCAATCAGGTGTAGCGATATCAGCTATGTCTGTGCTGGTGGTCGTTGGCATTATCTGACAGCGGTGCGTCATGATACTAACTTGCCGAGGATGGCGTATTGCATCTCTTGCAAGGGGAGCACATGGCGAGCAGCTCCCAGCTTGATCGCTTCCTTGGGCATGCCGAAGACCACGCAGGAGGCCTCATCCTGGGCATAGGTGTTGGCACCCGCATCCAGCATCTCGCGCAATCCCCGGGCACCATCATCCCCCATGCCGGTCATGATGATGCCGGTGGCATTCTTGCCGGCATATTTGGCGACGGAGCGAAACAGTACATCCACCGAGGGGCGATGGCGGTTGATAAGCGGCCCGTCGACTACCTCGACGTGATAGTAGGCACCGCTGCGTTTGAGCAGCATATGCTTGCCGCCGGGGGCTATCAGCGCCAGCCCCGGGATCACCCGGTCATTGTTCCTCGCCTCCCGCACTTCTATCTGGCAGACCCCGTTCAGCCGTTCTGCAAACATGGCGGTAAATTTCTCTGGCATGTGCTGCACGATGACAATGCCGGGGCTGACCCGGGGCAAGGCTGTCAGCACGGCTTCCAGCGCCTGGGTGCCGCCGGTCGAGGTGCCGATGGCGATGAGCCGCTCGGTGGTTTGTGCCATGGCGTGCTGGTTGGGCGCCAGCATGGCATCCGCGTTGAGCTTGGTGCTGACCGGTACAGAGGAGGGCTTGCCCACGCGCTTGAGGTTGGCCTGGGCCGCGGCACGTACCGCCATGGCCAGGTCGTGGGCAGATTCTTGCAGAAAGCTTTTTATCCCCATGGTCGGTTTGGTGATGATGTCCACCGCGCCGGCAGCCATTGCCTGCAAGGTGGTCTCGGCCCCCTTTTCGGTGAGGGAGGAGCAGATCACCACCGGGGTTGGATGCTCTGCCATGATCTTGGAGAGAAAAGTGATGCCATCCATACGGGGCATCTCCACATCGAGCACGATGACGTCAGGCCACTCTTTCTTCAGTTTTTCCTGGGCAAACAAGGGATCCGATGCTGTGGCTATCACCCGGATATCAGGCTCCTGCTCCAGCACCGCTTGCAATACCTGTCTGACCACGGCGGAATCATCCACCAGCATGACCCGGATCTGCTTCATTCTCGCGACTCCCGTTGATGTGGCAGACGATGATGGCGGAGCCAGACACTGCCGTTGCTGAGCTCAAAGAGCAAGCTTCGGTGGCCGCTATGGCCAAGATGATGAGCCTTGATATCAAGGCCAAGGTGTCGGGTCAGCTGCCAGGCTGCCTGAATATTTTTGGCGGCGACATTGTTGTCGCTCTGTGCGTATTGAGGCTCGGTAAACATGTTGCCACCCCCGAACAACTTGGCCTCATATTCATGGATGGGGGCGGGATAGTGACTGGCCGCTTGCAGCAACAAGGCGAGGGCCTCATCGGCATAGCGCCCATCCAGCTTGGCAGAGGGATTGCGCCGACTTGGCAGCATGTAGTGACACATTCCTCCCTGTTTCTGCTCCGGATGCCACAAGGTGATGGCAATACAGGAGCCCAGTACGGTTCTGACCACTACATCCTCCTTGCCAAAAAAGAGCTCTCCCGGTTGCAGGATCACCTCCCGAGTCATGGCTTATCTCTTCTGATAGATGGAAGGAGAGACAAGCTGCAGGCCGTGGTGCAGGCCATGCAGGCTTTCGGCGTGGCTCACCAGCAGGTAGCCACCGGGTTTGAGTCTGGGTACCAGCCGCTGCAAAACTTGCCCTTTGGTCTCCTTGTTGAAGTAGATCATCACGTTTCTGATGAAGATGACGTCAAACATGCCGATGTCTGGCAGATCCTGATTGAGGTTGATCTGCATGAACTGCACCTTGTCCCGCAACTTGCGATCGATGATGAAGATGCCCTCCTGCAGGCCCACACCCTTGAGGCAATATTTCATCAAAAAGGGCAGTGGAATATTTTGCGCCCGCTCGATGGGGTAGCGACCGCTCATCGCCTGTTCCAGCACCCGGGACGAGATATCGGAGGCCAGGATCTCCCAGTTGAAGGTGCTGCGTTTTTCCGCGAGGGTCATGGCCAGACTGTAGGGCTCCTCGCCGGATGAGCTGGCAGCGCTCCAGACCCGCAGTAGTTGCTCGGGCGGGAGCGCTGAGACTATCTCCCGCGTCAGAAACTCGAAGTGTTTGGGCTCCCTGAAAAAGTAGGTTTCGTTGGTGGTAAGGAGATCAAGCGCCAGCTGCAGTTCGCTGCTGCGATCGTTCATGATGAGCTGGAAGTAGTCGTCATAACTATCCAGCTCATAGTGGCAGAGGCGTTTCGCCAGGCGGCTGGCTACCAGCGCCTTCTTGGCAGGAGACAGCTCTATCCCCGCCGTTTGATGAAGCCAGCGCTGGAAACGGGAGAACTCATCATCATGCAGCTGGGTTTGATACAAAAAACTGTCCCTCTACCTGTGTTGTCGGAGATGGGAGAGGCAACGCCTCTCCCGTAACTAGAACCGGACAAAATCGCCATCGCCCGTGGGGCGTTGGACTGTGGCGGCTCGTTCCCGACTGTTGGCATTGCTCTCGTTCATGAAGCGACCTCGGGTATTGGGGTGAAGATGCGAGGTGGCTGCTTTACCTTCTTTGGCGTGGGCCTCCAGGGTAAAGAACTCCATGGCCAGTTGCAGCTGTTCAGCCTGGCTGCTCATCTCTTCTGCTGTGGCAGCCAGCTCTTCGCTGCAAGAAGCGTTCTGCTGGGTAACCTGACTCAGCTGGTTCATGGCCTGATTGATCTGGCTGACACCGGTGGATTGCTCAACCGAAGCGGCACTGATCTCCTGCACCAGATCCGAGGTCTTGTTGATTGAAGGAACCATCTGATCCAGCAAACGACCTGCTTTTTCCGCCATCTCGACACTGCTGGAGGCCAGCTCGCCAATCTCCTGTGCTGCCACCTGGCTGCGTTCGGCCAGCTTGCGCACCTCCGCCGCCACTACGGCAAAGCCTTTGCCGTGATCGCCTGCCCGCGCAGCTTCGATGGCTGCGTTGAGTGCCAGCAGATTGGTCTGGTAGGCGATGTCATCGATGATGCCAATCCGTCTGGCGATCTGTTTCATGGCATCCACAGTCAGTTTGACCGCTTCTCCTCCCTCTACGGCCTCTTTGGCTGCCTTGCTGGCCATGCCATCGGTGACCTGGGCATTGTCGGTATTCTGGTTGATGCTGGCGCTCATCTGCTCGATGGAGGCGCTGGTCTCCTCCATGCTGGAGGCCTGTTCACTGCTGGATTGGCTGATCGACTGGGCGGTCGCGCTTACCTGCTCGGCGGCACTGGAGAGGTTGTCAGAGGCGCCGCGCACTTCGGTGACGATGTTGGTGAGCGATGCGATGGTCTTGTTGAGTGCATCCTTGGTGGTGCCAAACACGCCTGGATAGTCCGCCTCAATCTGTTGGGTCAGGTCACCTTTTGCCAGACATTGCACGACCCGGATGACGTCGTTGAGGGTGCTGTCGATCACTTCGGCAATCTGGTTGATCCCTTCTCCCATCGCCTGAAAGAAGCCGCTCTTGCCAGCAAGTTCCATCCTGCGGTGCAGCTCGCCATTGATCACGGCCTGCACAATGTCGGACATCTCTTTCTCTATCATTACCTCCTTAGTTCTGTCGGCCCATTCGACCACGGATCCCAACCGTTCTCCGGTATCGTTGAAGACCGGATTGGCGATCAGGGAGAAGGTGCGCCCCCCCAGCTGTATCTGGGTGCGGTAGGTGCTGTTGAGTTTGGCCAGCATGGCGCGCTGATGGCCGGGATTTTTATGAAAGCTGTCGATGTTGGCGCCCATCAGCTGATTGGCGTTGAAGCTGTAGAGCTCTTTCTTGATGTCGGTCTCAGCTTGATTGAGCATGCCGGTCACAGCCTCGTTCATATAGATAATGTCGAGATTGGTATCGGCAATCATCACGTTGGTGCTGGCGCAGTCGAGGGCTTTGCGAACCAGCTGGTTCTCATGGAGCAATACTTGGTTCTTTTTAATGTCGTTGCGGCTCTGTTCCAGCTTGTCACTGAGCAAGGTGACCACCTCGTTGATGGCATGTCCTACTTCACGCAAGGGGCTATCCATACCGGAAAGATCGAGTGGTGCTGGAACCTGCTCTGCCAAGACTGCGTGTTGCAGCTGGCCGATTGCGTCGAGTAACTGGGTCCGCTGCCTCACTTCGGTGGCATTGTCTCCGAAGAGTTTTCCTAAGAGTGATTGGGTCATGAGCGTTTCCTTATGCTACATGTCGTGGAGTATGGAGGCCTGTTCAGGAGGGTTGCAGGTTGCCTTGTGGCAACCTTGCCTGTGGCTGGGCCAGTTCGTTGAGTTGAGCCATCTCATCGAGTGACAACACTTTCCCGGTATCGATGAGGATGACGAATTTGCCGTTGACCTTGCCCATGCCGCTGATGAAATCGGCCCGGATGCGGGCACCAAAACTGGGTGGGGGCTCGATATCTGCTTGTGGGATACCCAGTACTTCCGATACGGAATCCACCACAACGCCAATATCCTGACCTACAGGTTCATCGCCCTGCGGGGCCACCCCCTCAATAATGACGATGCAACTGCGGCGAGTGATGACCGAAGGTGCATTGCCAAAGCGGGCATTCAAGTCTACGACCGACACTACCGCTCCTCTGAGGTTGATTACGCCGCGAATAAAACCCGGCATCATCGGAACCGGAGTGATATTGCCGTATTCGATGATCTCTTTGACCCCCAGAATATTGATGGCGAACATCTCGTTGTTGATCAGAAATGTCAGGTACTGGGCATCGCCACTGCTCTCGTCAGCGGCCGCTGATGGCACCGTGATGTCGGTGGATGTATGCATGGTCGCCTCCGGTTAAAAGCGGACAAAATCCGCGTCATCAATGGAATGGGATGATGGTTGATTGGGCTGGCTGGCCCGTTGTGGGGGGGCGATGAAACTGCCTCTGGGAGGCATGCCCTTGTGGCCGGTTTCATTGGGCCTGGTGTTGAGCTGCGCACTTTTCTCCAGAGCAAAAAAGGCCATGGTTTGCTGCAGTTCGCTGGCTTGCGAGCTCATCTCTTCGGCCGTGGCCGCCAGCTCCTCGCTGCTGGCCGCATTCTGCTGTGTCACCTGATTAAGCTGGTTCATGGCCAGACTGATCTGGTTGGCTGCGCTGGCCTGTTCCCCGGAAGCAGCATTGATCTCTTGTACCAGATCAGAGGTTTTGCGAATGGAGGGAACGATCCTCTCCAGCAGGTTGCCAGCCCGCTCTGCCTTGCTGACGCTGTCTGAGGAGAGCTCGCCAATCTCCTGCGCTGCGATCTGGCTGCGCTCTGCCAGTTTTCTCACCTCGGCAGCAACCACCGCGAAGCCTTTTCCATGCTCTCCGGCGCGAGCCGCCTCGATGGCGGCGTTGAGGGCAAGCAGGTTGGTTTGGTAGGCAATGTCGTCGATGATGCTGACTTTCTTGGCGATTTGCTGCATGGCGGTCACCGTCTGTTGAACGGATTGGCCCCCTTCGGTTGCCTCCAGCACCGAGTTGCTGGCCATGCTGTCGGTGATCTTGGCGTTCTCGGTGTTCTGATTGATGCTGGCGCTCATCTGCTCGATAGAGGCGCTGGTCTCTTCAACGCTGGCCGCTTGCTCGCTGGTGGCCTGGCTCAATGCCTGCGCCGTATTGCTCACCTGATTGGAGGCATTGGTCAGGTTGTCGGCGGCGTTACGTACCTCTTCGATGATATTGGTCAGCGCAGTGATGGTCCGGTTTAGGCCGTCTTTGGTCTGGCCAAAAATTCCTGGGTAGGGCTCATCGATCCGTTGGGTCAGGTCCCCCTTGGAGAGCGCGGTGGCAATGCGCATCACATCTTCCAGGCTGGTATCTGTCACATGGGAGAGGCGATTCAGCAGCTCGGATACCCGCTTGATATATCCTTGACGATCCTCCAGCGCAATCTTGTGGCTGAAGTCGCCCTGTTCGACAGCGGCGGTGACCAGCGTCTCGATATCCGTGATCAATGCCCCCAGTTTCTTGACCATGTTATCCATCGCCATCAAGAGCTGACCCGCTTCATCGTTGGACTCTATCTGGATCGATACATCCAGATTGCCATCGGCCAGACTATTGGCCACGCGCAGAGCCTGTTCGATGGGGGTGATGATGCTTTTGATCAGCAGGGTGCCAAACCAGGCTGCGAGTCCGATGCCGACCGCGATAACCACCGCCATGGTTATCAGCATCACGTCATACCAGGATTGCGCAGCGGTATATTCCGACTTGGCCACATTGAGCTGCAGGTTGACCAGCTCGGTGATTTTGTTGCCTATCGGGTCGATGGAGCCATAGAGGGCACCGTCAAAAGTGTTCAGCATGCCAGTAATCATGCCGTGCTGGGTGGCGAGGTATTTCTCCAGCTTGCCAATATCAGTATCGGCCGCGTTGAACAGGGTTGTCGCCTCGGCTGACAAACGCTGTTCATCTGGTGTGAGAGTGGTGGACTGGTAGTGATGCCACTCGTTTTTGATTGTCTGCTGGGCCTGTTGTATCTGCTTCAAAGCCTCTTCTGCCGGGATCAGCCCCGCATTGGCCTTGTTGAGGTTGTCGATGATCGAGACGGCATAGCTGTCGGAGATAGTCTTCAGCTGCTTGAGGGGAACCACCCTGTCGTTGTAAACGCGCTGCAACCCGGTATTGCTGCTCTGCATGTTGTATAACCCGAGGCTGCCAACGGCCAGCAGCAGCAGGCAGAGCATGCAGAGCAGTACAATAAGACGCAATTTGATGGTGGAATTTTTTAACATGATGGTCCCCTCAGTTGATGCTGGATTGAGGCAGGTTGCGCGACACTGTCAACCTGTTGAGCTGACAGGATTCCTGAGTGATTGCGTGCTGGATCAGCGAAGGAATGTCGAGGATCAGGGCGACCTCTCCCCCCCCCAGAATGGTTGAGCCACTGATGCCTTGCAGGCGCTGGAACAATTTCCCCAAAGGTTTGATGACGGTCTGGAATTCTCCCAGCAGTTCATCCACCACCAGTCCGGATTTTTTGCCTGCATGGCTGACCACGACAATGTTCTCGCGCCTCCCTTTGCTGCCATTGGTATCGAAGTAGTGTTGCAGGCGGATAAAGGGCAGCACCTCGCCACGCAAATTGATGTAATTACGACCCTGGGTATCGGCCAGTGCACTCTGGGTCAATTCAACGCACTCGATCACCATATCGAGGGGAATGACGTAGTGGGTGTCGCAGACTCGCACTAGGAAGCCGTCGATGATGGCAAGGGTAAGCGGCAGGCGGATCTGCACACGGGTTCCTTTTCCCGGGATGCTGTCCAGATCGACCGTGCCGCGTAGGGCAGTGATGTTACGTTTGACGACATCCATGCCCACCCCGCGACCGGAGAGGTTGGTTATCGCCTCGGCGGTAGAGAACCCCGGCTCGAAGATCAGGTTGTATATCTCCTGATCCGTCAGCGTGGTGGTTGGGCTGATCAGACCGCGCTCGATGGCTTTTTGCTGGATCCTGGCTTTGTTGAGACCTGCACCGTCATCCCGAATTTCGATGACGATACTGTTGGAGTCGTGATAGGCATTGAGATTCAGGGTGCCACGGGGGGATTTGCCTGCCAGCAGCCGTTGCTCTGCCGATTCGATGCCGTGATCCATCGAGTTTCTGACCAGATGCATCAGCGGATCGCCGATCTTCTCTACCACCGACTTGTCCAGTTCGGTCTCAGCTCCGGAGATCACCAGAGTGATATCCTTGTTCAGTTCCTGACTGACATCGCGCACTACCCGTTGGAAGCGGTTGAAGGTATCACCGATAGGCACCATTCGCAGGCGCAGTGCACTGTCGCGGATCTCTTCCACCAGCATGGCAATGACCGAGGTGGCTTCCTGTAGCTGGCTTTCGCGGGTGCGTTGGGCCAGCAGATTGGCTCCTGAACTGGCGACTACCAACTCCCCGACCAGATTGATCAGATCGTCCAGCTTGTCGGCATGCACCCTGACGTAACGACCCTCTTTGCTCTTGCTCTCCTTGGTCTGGTTCTGTTTTTTCAGGGCGGCATCGACGACGGCTTCGTTGACGGCACCCTGCGCAATCAGGATTTCTCCGAGTCTGGGCGCTTGTTCTGCCGGGGTCGCTTGTTGTGCCTGCAGACCGCTGGCTAACTCCTCTGCAGTCAGGGCGCCGGTGTTGACCAGCAACTGCCCCAGCATGGCGCTATCTTCCGGCAGTGACTCGATCAGGTTGATGAACTCGGCGATCTTGCTGTGGGGCGGCAAGATGGTGATCTGGCAGTCATCTCTGACAAATTCAAAGACATCGCTGATGGCTGCCTTATCTGCCTGCGAGTCGAAGTCTATCTCGTAGCCGAGATAGCAATTCTCCGGATCGAACTGTTCCCAATCCGGTAGCGCCTGATGGATGGTCTCCACTGAACATATGGTTCCGAGGGTGCCGAGATAGCGCAGAAATGCGGCCGGATCCATGCCATTGCGCAGCACATCGGGGCCAAAACGCAGGGAGATATGCCACAGGGAGGCGGAGCTGGTAATTCCTCCCTCTTTTTCGATCTTGGGTTCCGGCGTATGCACAGTATCTGGCAGCGTGGCATGGGGGACGCACTGATGGCGGGTGAGGGTGAGCCTCAGCCGTTCATCCTGGTTGGCATCGCCCTCGCTTAACGTGCTGCCCTGCTCTGCAACGACACTGATGAGCGTCTGGATGTGGTCACAGCTCTCCAGCAGATCCTTGATCAGAGGAGAGGTGACGGTGAGCTGCTGATTGCGGATCTGGTCGAGCAGATCCTCGACGATATGGGTAAACCCGACGATTGGTTGCAGACCAAACAGGCCAGCCGACCCCTTGATGGTATGAGCAGCACGGAAGATGGCACCAATCAGCTCGCTATTGTCAGGGTCAGATTCCAGTGATAGAAGGGCTGACTCCATCTCTTCAAGCAACTCGCGTGCCTCGGCGATATAGGTTTGTAAAGCCTGATCAAGATCGATGCTCACGGTGACTCCTTGTCATGGTGGCTCAGGGCCGTTCGCCATGGGTGATGAGGGTGGGGTCGCCAAAAAAGGCCGAGAGCTGGCAGAGCTCCAGCAGTTCAAGCACAACATGGCTGTGCCAGACCAGTGCCAGGGAGGAGCCTTGCTGCAGAGCGGTTTTCTTCGCTGCCAGCAGCAATTGCAGCCCGGCGCTGTCTATCTCGGATACCGCCGCCAGATTCAGCTCCAGTTCGTTCCCCTGATGTAATAAGGGTGAGAGAGCATCTTTCAGCTCGCTGACTGTATAAATGGTGATCTCATCCGGCATGGTCACCACTACCTTGTTGTCGAGTAGCTCACTCTGTAGTTGCATGATGTGCTCCGGATCACGGCATGATGAGCTTGGCGACTGCGGCCAGCATCTGTTCGGGCTGGAAGGGTTTGACCACCCAGGCTTTGGCTCCTGCGGCTTGTCCCTCCTGCTTCTTGCTGTCCTGAGACTCGGTGGTCAGCATGATGACAGGGGTAAATTTGTAGTTGGCCAGCTTTTTGGCCTCCTTGACGAAGGTGATGCCATCCATGTTCGGCATATTGACGTCACTGATGATCAGGTTGATCTTCTTGCCATCTAGTTTGTTGAGCGCATCTTTGCCGTCAGAGGCTTCCATGACCTCATAACCGGCTCCCTTGAGGGTCATGCCCACGACTTGGCGAATAGTTGCCGAGTCATCCACGATCAGGATCGTTTTGCCCATATTTCTCTCCTAGAAAAATGTGATGTCGGCGCTGCTTGGTTGCGCGTTGACAGAACGGGTGGTGCGACCATGGTGAATATTGCGTTGTTCGTCGGTGGCGTATGAGAGCTCCATCTCTGCCAGCCAGCGATTGGCATCGATCTGGATTGGCCCTGTCGCATTGCTGCTCTGCTCCGAAGCAACCAGATGGCTGGAGAGGCTCTCCATGTTTTGTCTGACGTGGCTGAGGATCTGGCTGACCCTGTCTTGAAATTGCAGCGAGACAATGACGCTGGAGATTTCGCGATGGATATCGGTGCTCTCGTTTTGCAGCAGGGAGGCGGATTCCGCCAGGCTGTCAGTGGCATGGCGAAAACGGGCCAGTACCTGTTCGATTGTCTGCTCCGAGTTGAGCGCCGAGGCGTGATCCCGTGCGGCAGCATTTTCGGCAATCTGGAATGCGCGGCCGATAGCAGTATTGATGGTGTCTACCTTGTCGGTCATCTTCTGGGCGGTTTCGCTAGAGAGGCGGGAGAGGTTGCGCACTTCATCTGCGACCACAGCAAAGCCACGGCCTGCTTCCCCTGCACGAGCCGCTTCAATGGCGGCGTTGAGGGCCAGCAGGTTGGTCTGGGAGGCTATTTTGGCCACATCCATGGCCATGGTGTTGAGCTCTATGGTGTAGGTGGTCAGGCTTTTTATCTCACCCAGCATGGCGTCCCGATTGGCTTGGGCGGAGTGCAGGATGGCCACTACCTCATTGAGTTGCTGCTGGCTCTCGCTCAAGACTCCTGCCATGCCACGGGAATTGGCATCACCCAGTTCTCCGGCTGCCAGATGAGAAGCATTGACTGCTTCTTCCAGCTTGTTGGCCAAGCCGCTGAAGCGTTGAGTCAGGTCAATCATCGCGGCTTCGGTTTGTTGACGAGAGCTTTCAATTTGCTGGGACCAGATAGGTAGAGCCTTCTCGCACACCTGTTCGAGCCCGATGATGGAGTGGGCGAGAGGATCGGTCGCGACGGTTTGTTCCTCTCCTGCACGATGTCGGAGTGTGTGCTGGTGGAAGTGACTCGATGTCCAGAGCGCGGCGGCAATAGCGACCAGCACATTGAGCAGCAGGTAGAGAGGTGACAGCGCATCGGCGATCTGCAGCAACAGGCAGCTCAGCAGAGCAAGCCCGATGCAGCAAATCCAGCAAACCGGTTCCCAAAGCGGTGTGTTCACGCCACTTTTGTGTTGTGCCATACGTAGCTTATTCCTGTGCAATTATTTGGTAAGAGGTAAAGGCGCGGGACCGAAACAGTCATGGTGCCCCTTGACGCTCTTTTCTTTATTTATAGTTGGCACAATAAGGTTAGCGGAAAAAAATTAATTGGCTGCAAATCGGAGTTGTTTGTATCAGCGATTGCCGTATCAAGTGGCTTGCGAAGTGGTGGGAAGAACCAGGTGGGGATGAAAAGCAGAGAAGGAGCCTGAGGATTCAGGCTCCTGATGAGGATCAAGCCTCGTTGGCGTGAGCCTTCTGGCACCCTTCCACGGCGTGGGCAATCAGTTCCAGCGCGCTCTTGTCACACGGGGGCAGTTCGGCATCGCACGCCTTGATAGGGGTGACGCGATCGCCCCACTTGATGATGGCGGCCCCCCAGGTCAGGCCGGCACCGAAAGCGGCGGTCAGCAGATAGGAGTTCGGCTTGACGCGGCCCTGCTCCAGCGCTTCGCAAAGGGCGATGGGCACGGTAGCTGCGGAGGTGTTGCCGTAGTTTTCGATGTTGACCATCACCTTCTCCATCGGCGCATTCATCCGCTTGGCGAGGGTCTCGATGATGCGGATATTGGCCTGATGGGGAACGATCAGGTCGACCTGCTCCGGCGCAATACCGGCCTGCGCCAGCACAGTGCTGGTGGCTTCCCCCATGCCGCGCACGGCGCGTTTGAAGATCTCCGGCCCTTCGAAGTTGAAGGTGAACAGACCATCGATGTCGGCAAAACGCACCCGATCGGTACCGAAGTTCGGCACATGCAGGATCTCCCGCGCTTCGCTGTCACAGCCGAGCTTGTTGGCGATCAGGCCACACTCCAGCTCACTCGCCTCGATCACCACGGCACCGGCACCATCGCCAAACAGCACGGCAGTATCGCGGCGCGCCCAGTCCAGCAGGTAGGTGAGGCGTTCGGCGCCGATCACCAGCACCTTCTTCATCATGCCGGTCTGCACCAGCGAGGTAGCGACGGAGAGGGAGTAGACGAAACCAGTGCAGGCAGCGTTGAGGTCAAACACAGCGGCGTTGACGGCGCCAAGCTTCTTCTGCACCGCAGAGGCTGCGCTTGGCAGCAGGTTGTCCGGGGTGGCGGTCGCCAGGATGATGCCATCGAGATCGCTCGCTTCCAGACCGGCGCAGGCCAGCGCGCGGCGACCGGCCAGGGTGGCGAGATCCGAGGTGCTGACATGGGAGATCCGGCGGGCCTTGATGCCGGTGCGCGGATAGATCCACTCGTCTGACGTATCCATGATGGTGCTGAGGTCGTCGTTGGTCAGCACAGAGGGAGGCAGGCATTTGCCCCAGCCGGTGATATTGGCGTATTTCATCTTGTTACCGCTTCTCAAAGTGGATCGCCCGCGGGCGGAAAATCGTGCAATTATGCCGTACGAGACAACCACTGTCATCTTGTGGTCATGGTTATGTGCGGGGGGATCCGCTGTGCCATCTGGTCGCAAAGGGCTGCAACGTGCTGAACATGGCAGGAAATTTTGCTTAAAACGCGGGACTCCTCTGCCCTAAGATAGGCGTTTCCCCACCGATGAGGGTATCTCCTTGCTCAGAGCCAATCTCAACTTGTTGCCGACCCTCAAGGTGCTGCTGGATACCCGCAATATCAGCCGCGCCGCCGAGCTGCTGCACCTGAGTCAGCCCTCCATCAGCAAGCAGCTTGCCCAGTTGCGCAACGAGTTTGATGACGAGTTGCTGGTGCGGGAGGGGCAACGCTGGCTGCTGACGCCGCGTGCCGAAGCGCTGGCCGCCCAGCTGGCGGATTCTCTCGGTGCGCTGGAGCGGCTCTACGAGGCCCCCGGGTTTGACCCTAGCCGCTGCGAGCGGGTATTTCGGCTCGCTTCCTCCGATTATGTGGCCCAGCATATCCTGCCCGATATCTGTGCCGCGCTCGCCAAAGAGGCGCCGTTGGCGGCGCTGGAGTACAGCCTGTGGGACAAGCGTCAGCTGCCTCAACTGTGGCAGTCGGAGCTTGATCTGGTCTCCACCATCACCGAACAGGTGCCGGATCAGATCCGCGGTCTGCATCAGGGGGAAGATCGGCTGGCGGTGTTGATGGGACGTCACCACCCGTTGGCAGGCAAGACGCTGAGTCTCGATGACTATCTCGCCTGGCCTCACCTGCAGGTGAGCGGCGGTGGCGACAAGGACAGCCCGGTGGAGCAGGTATTGGCGCCGCAGGGACTGAGTCGGCGCTGGTTTGCCAGAGTTCCCTTCTTTCAGGCGGCGGTGGAGGTGTTGCTGCGCACCGATTGCCTGATGACCACCCCGGCCCATATCGCCTGGCAGCTCTCTTGCGGCCATGAGCTCACCTTTGTCGACTTGCCCTTTGCTACCCGCGACCAGCAGTATCATCTGCTGTGGCATCAGCGTCACCATCAGGATCCGGCCCACCGCTGGTTTCGCGAGCTGGCCTACCCATTCCTGCGGGATCACCTGCAACGTACCGTCGGCGAGAGTCGCAAGCTGCTCGATCTCGGCGGTTAGCCGCAGTCAGTTGTGTGGTGCCATAGCCATTGGTTATGGAATCTATTCATAACTTTCACTACTGGCATAATGGCTCAGCCCGTACCCTGAATGCAGGTCATCATATCGAGCATATAAAGAGGAAATGCATGGAACTGACGAGTTGGCTGGCACTGGCCGCAATCTGCGTGATGGGCGCCATCAGCCCGGGGCCGAGTCTGGCGCTGATCATCCGCAACACGGTGCAGGGCGGGCAAGGGCACGGCGTCGCCACCGCGCTCGGCCACGGCCTCGGGGTTGGTATCTATGCGCTGGTGACCGCGCTTGGCCTCTCCATTTTGATCACCCAGACCCCGATCCTGTTTGATCTGATCCGCTACGGCGGCGCCGCATTTCTTGCCTGGCTCGGGGTGAAAGCCCTGCTGGCAAAACCAGCCAGTGACGAAGGGAATGAAGAGGTGCATCAGTTGCGTGGTCGGCAGGGGGCATTTGAAGGCTTTATGGTGGCCTTCCTCAACCCCCAACTGGCGGTTTTCTTCATCGCCCTGTTCAGCCAGTTTGTGCGAGCCGATACCGGCTGGAGCGAAGGGGGCATCATGATGCTCACCGCTGGCGGGATCGATGCAGTCTGGTACGTGCTGGTGGCGCTGGTACTCTCGCGCGGGCCTGTACTGGCGTGGCTTAAAGCCAAATCCTTTGTGATCGATAAGGTGAGTGGCTTGGTGCTGCTGGGACTGGCATTCAAGGTGGTTATCTAATCTTGCATTTTGCGGATACCTTAAGCGGGATCAAGGCACGCGGGTGGTGAATGGGCTAGAGTAGCGCCCATTTGCTGTCCGCCCTGATCCCGAGACCATGCACCAGAACAAGCACCCGTTAAGCCACAACAACCGGTTGGAGCTGCTGGCTCCGGCCAAGAACCTCGCCTACGGCATCGAAGCCATCAACCATGGTGCCGATGCCGTCTACATGGGCGGCCCTGCCTTTGGCGCCCGCAGTGCGGCGGGCAACTCCATCGAGGATATCGAAGCGCTGGCACGTCACGCCCACCGTTTCGGCGCCCAGGTCTTTGTCGCCTTCAACACCCTGCTGCACGATCATGAGCTGGAGCAGGCCCGGCGGCTGACCCACCAGATCTACGAAGCCGGTGCCGATGCGCTCATCGTCCAGGATATGGGGCTGCTGGCGCTGGATTTGCCTCCCATCGCGCTCCATGCCAGTACCCAGACCGACAACCGTACGCCGGAGAAGGTGAAATTTCTGCAGAATGTGGGCTTCTCTCAGGTGGTGCTGGCGCGCGAACTGTCGCTGGCGCAGATCCGCGAGATCAGTGCGGCGACCAATGTGCAGCTGGAGTTCTTTATCCACGGCGCGCTCTGCGTTTCCTACAGCGGCCAGTGCAACATCAGCCATGCCCGTACCGGCCGCAGCGCCAACCGTGGTGAGTGTGCCCAGCTCTGCCGTCTGCCCTGCTCGCTGCAAAAGCCGGATGGCGAAGTACTGGTGGCTGACAGCCACCTGCTGTCACTCAAGGATATGGATCAGACCGACAACCTGGAGGCCTTGATCGAGGCGGGGATCCGCTCCTTCAAGATTGAAGGGCGCCTCAAGGGGCTCGACTACGTCAAGAACGTTACCGCCTGGTATCGCCAGAAGTTGGACGCCATTCTGGATAGCCGCTCCGATCTGGTCGCCGCCTCGGCGGGTCGTTGCAGCTACAGCTTCACGCCTGACCCCAAGAAAAGTTTCAACCGCGGCAGCACAGACTACTTCCTCCATGGCCGTCATCAGGGTATCGACTCCACCAAGAGCCCGAAATATGTGGGTGAACCGCTGGGGCGTGTCACCAAGGTGACCCGTGACGGTATCGAGATTGACGGCAAACTGGTCACCCTCAACAACGGTGACGGTTTGGGCTTCTTCAAGCCGAACAACGAGCTGGTGGGGATGCGCCTCAACAAGGTCGAAGGTAAGCAGTTACTCCTGTCTGAACGTATGCCGGGGTTGAAGGTGGGCACCGAAATCTACCGCAACCACGATCAGGCGTTCAGCAAGATGCTGGAGAAGGCGAGCGCGGATCGCCGCATCCGGGTCGATATGGTGCTGGCTGAGTGCGATGAGGGCGTGATTCTCACGCTCACCGACGAGCAGGGCATTAGTGCCGCGGTGACCCTGCCTTGCGACAAACAGCCTGCCGACAACCCGGAGCGGGCGTTGCAGCAGGCGCGGGATCAACTTGGCAAACTCGGCAATACCCTGTTTGTGGCGCGCAAGATTGAGTTGGCATTCACTCACCCGCTATTTATCGCCGCATCACAGCTCAACGGCTTGCGCCGGGAGGGCATCGCCGCGCTGGAGGCCGCACGCGTGGCCAGCTACCAGCGCCCCGAGCGACGTATCGCCCTGCGGGATATCAACTATCCCCAGCACCGTCTCTCCTACCTTGGCAATGTGCTGAACAGCGCGGCCGAACAGTTCTTCCGTGAGCACGGGGTAGAGCGCATTGCTCCCGCCTATGAGGCGAACAAGGAGGAGCGGGAAGTGGTGCTGATGATCACCAAGCATTGCATCCGCTATAGCCAGAACCTCTGCCCGAACGAGGTGCCCGGTCTCAAGGCCGAGCCGCTGGAGCTCAAGATGGGTAAAGACACCTTCCGCCTGCGCTTTGACTGCAACCGCTGCGAAATGCATGTGATGGGCAGCCTGAAACGCTGAGCAATGAGCCCCTTTCTCCATCCGGAAAGGGGCAATTTTTATCGCAGGTTCTCTGCCTACCCTCCTTTAATTGCCCCTCTCCAGCGCCAGCAGTGCCTTTTTAATCTCCAATCCCCCCGCATAGCCGGTCAGGCTGCCGTTTTGGCCGATCACTCGATGGCAGGGGACGATGATCGAGAGCGGATTGCGGCCATTCGCCGCGCCCACTGCCCGTACCGCATCGGGTTTGCCGATGGTGCGAGCGATATCGCTGTAGCTGCGAGTCTCGCCGTAGGGTATGTCACACAGCGCTTGCCACACCGCTTGCTGAAAGGCGGTGCCGTGGGCGGAAAGGGGTAGGGAGAAGCGCTGCAAGTGACCGGCAAAATAGGCGTCAAACTCGGCGAGGAAGGGGGCCAACGCCCCATGGTCTTGCTGCCAGCAACTCATATCGGGCAGTGCCCGCAGGCCCGCCACAAAGTCCACGTGTACCAGACCAGATTCATTGATGGCGACCAGCAGATCGCCGCAGCAGGTCGGCAGGATATCGTAGCGGATCATGGGGTTATCTCCTGTGGTTGGGTATCTGGCTGTTGTTCATTGCTGGTGGCATGGAGCAGCAAATAGGGCGCTTCGCTCATGGCGTGCCACAGCCAGCTGGCCGCATAGCTGCGCCACGGTTGCCACGCCGCACTTTGCGCCAACACCTCTTTTACCGGCAGCTTGGTGCCGCCGCCGAGTGCCTTTTGCAGCACCAGATCGGAAGCGGGGAAGGCATCGGTATCCATCCCGCAGCGCAGCCGCCAGTAAGAGACCGTCCAGGGGCCTATGCCCGGTAGTGCCAGCAACTGCTCATCACTGGCTGTCGTGAGGGTCAGCTCACCGCTGGCCAGTGCCTTCGCCACTCCCCGCAGGGTACGAATACGGCTGCCGGGCATGCCGATGCCGTCGAGATCGAGTTCGCACAACTGGGCGGGGGTCGGTAGTTGCGCCACCCCGAATTGCGCCTCGGTACGGGCTACCAGTCGCCCGAGTATGGTGATGGCTCCCTTGACCGAGACCTGCTGGCCGACGATGGCGCGCAGCATCACCTCGTATTCGTCCCAGCCACCCGGCAGCCGCACGCCGGGCCAGCGTGTCTGCAAACGGCCCAGTAGCGGATCCTGACCGAGCTGATCGCCGATCCGCTGCATGTCGGCATCGAGATCCCACATCCGGCGCACCCGGTAGAGCAGATCGGGCAGTGCCGCGAGCGGCAGATCATGGACGGTGAGCTGCAGGCTATGCCCCTTGCCTTGCGCGATACGCACTAGCGCGACCTGATCGCCGACCCGGTAGCGCCGCTCATACACCTCACCATCTACCCGCTCCAGCCCGGGGATTGCCCGGAGCCGATAGAACGCCAGCATGGCCGCCACGTCATATGGGGGGTGGTAGGGCAGTTGCAGTGTCAGGGTTGCGCCGCGGGGCTGCGCGCTCATGTGCTCTGGCGCATGATCCTCTTGTTGGCGGAGGGTGCGCGGGGCCAGTCCGTAGGCGTTGAGCCAGGCGTCATTGAAGCGGCGGATGCTGGCAAAGCCGGCGGCAAACGCGATGTCGGTGATGGGCAGCCCGGTTTCGGTCAGCAGCCTTTTTGCAAGCAGCAGGCGGCGTGTTTGCTCCACCTGTTTTGGCGAGGCGCCGAGGTGCTGCTCGAACTGGCGGCGCAGGGTGCGTTCGCTGATCCCGGCCTCTTCGGCCAATTCAGAGAGCGTGCCGTCAGCCAGCTCGCCGCGATCGATGCGCGCCAGCAGACGTGCCAGTTCAACCGGCAGATCGCCACGGGCTGCGGGGGCCAGCTCTGGGCGGCAACGCAGGCAGGGTCGCAGCCCATACTGCTCGGCGGCCGCGGCGCTTTGGAAGTAGCGCACATTGTGCTCGTGCGGTGGCCGTGCCGGGCAGACTGGCCTGCAGTAGATGCCGGTCGAGAGCACGCCAGTATAGAAGCGGCCATCGAAGCGCGCGTCGCGGGCGAGCCGTGCGGCGTGACACTGTTCGCGGCTGAGGGTGTTGATCACCTCATCTTGTGACGACTCTGGGCTTGGCTTTGCATTCATGGTGTGGGCGGCTTTGCTGGAATAGATGGCAAGAGAGTAAGGGGGCTCAGGGGCTGTGACTAGCCAGAAACGGACAGGGATAGCAAAAATTGGCCGAAGTTTTTTTTACTCTTTCATTGCACGGCCGGGTTTCACTCTTCGTCACGCTGTTATTCATATGTCTCGGCTCGACAGAAGGGAGCATAACGGACGGTTCGTAGGCACGATTGGCTTAGCTTTATTTGCATAGCGAGATTAGTGGCGGCGAAAACTGCTTAAAAATTAATAACAGATCACATAACTATCTTTTTTACGTTGAGTGTGGCGATTTTGTGTTGTTCAATCGAGTCAGTTAATTTTTGATGATTATTAAGTCATCACATCTGCGGCCTTAGGCCGACCAATAACAACACTTGCCAAGGATGATAAGTGAACGACTGTAAGGCATGGCCCCATTGCCGTGGGTTTAGTCTGATCGAGTTGTTGATCGCCATGACGGTTGTCAGCATTCTCGCGGCCATCGCGTTGCCAGCGTATCAGGGTTATCTGCAACAGGGACGTCGTTACGAAGCGCAGCAGCAATTGCTGGAGCAGGCGCTCGCCCTCGAACGTATCTATACCCAACAGGGCCGTTATCCCGATACGTTTGCTACCCCTTCCAACACGGATTTCTACCAGTTCAGCTACAGCCAGCAAGATGCTGGCGACTACCTGCTCAAAGCCATTCCAACGACGCGACAACAGGATGAGTGCGGCACTCTGACCCTCGATCAGACCGGTTATCGCGCGGCCAATCGCCATGACTGCTGGGGATCATAAGATGAATGTGCGCGGATTTACTCTGATTGAGTTGATGATCACGGTCGGCATCGCCGCCATCTTGCTATTGGTCGGGTTGCCCTCCATGAGTCAGCGCCTCGCGGCCGAACGGCTCGATCGCAGTGCGACCGAGCTCGCGTCAGCCTACCGCTTTGCCCGCAGCGAAGCGGTCAAGCTGACCCTGCCGGTGGTACTGCAGGGCACCGAGAACGGTGGCTGGGAGGTGATGGCTGACAGCCAGCGGTTGCGTCAGGCATCAGCTCCCGGTGGCGGCGTGGTGATCAAGCCGTTTGACCCCATCCAGATCGCGCCAACCGGCAGCAGCAGCCACGCCGAGATCATTCTGGCCAATCGCCTCGGTGAGCAGCGGGTGCTCTGCGTGGCCCCGAGCGGCCAGCTGCTGCAAGGGAGCTGCTCATGAGGCACGCCGCACTTGCCCGCCAGCAAGGCTTCAATCTGGTGGAGATCATGGTCTCCATGGTGTTGGCGGTGATGGTGTTTCTCGGTCTCGCCAAGGGGCAGGTGGTCTCGTTGCAGCAGGCGCATTACAGCTTGCAGAGCACGCTGGCCACGATCGAGGCGAGCAACAGCGTGGAGCAGATCTGGAGCTCGCTGTGTGAAGTGCAGCGCAAGCCTGAGCGGTTCACCCAGGCCGATTTTCTTGCCCGCTTCACCCTGCAGGATGGCCACCGGCTGGTGCTGCCGAACCGTTATAGCGACAACTTTGTGGTCGCTATCGAGTGGCAGGATGAGCGGGTCTCCGGCGCCAAGCGGGTGGAGCTGAACGCAGGATTTCCGCCTTTATGCTGAGCGTCCCCTCACGGCAACGAGGCGTCAGTCTCGTCGAGCTGATGATCTCCATGGTGCTCGGTCTGATGCTGATGCTGGCGATTTTTGCCGGTTACGCCCCGATCAAGAGCACGGTCGAACAGAGCAAGGCGCTGGAGCAGGCGAACGAAGTGCTGCGCTTTGCCACTCTCACCTTTACTAACAGCATCAAGCAGGCGGATCAGCTGATAGCCGTCACCCCTGATCGCCTGACGCTGGCCTTCAAGGTAGAGGGGGGCAGTCAGGTGCTCTCCTGCCTTGGCAACCAGAAAACCGCCGATTTTACCGAGCAGTACCGCTTCACGCCGCCGGTACTCAGTTGCGATGATGGAGATGGCCCGCGCCTGTTGCTGGCCCATCTTCAGGATCTTGAATTCGGCCAGCAGGGGGCGCTGGTCAATATCCGCATCTTGCCCGAAGGGCTGCCCAGCTATCTGGTGCCGGGAGTCGAGGTGCAGGTGGCCCGCCGCAAGGCGGTCTGGGCGGCAGCGTTGGCCACATCCGGTGCCAACGCCACAGCAGGGGGAGCGGGATGAACAAGGGATTGCAGGGGCAGCGGGGAGCCGTACTGCTGGTGGTGCTGGTGGTGAGCCTGCTGTCGAGTCTGCTGGTGTTTACCAGCATTCAGGAGAACCAGTTGCAGACCCGCCTGAGCGGCAATTTTCACAAGAAGATCAATGCGCAGCTCAGTGCCGAGCAGGGGATGAACGAGAGTTATCGTGCCCTGCATCAGGCCCTTGGCGCTGAACCGCGGATAGAGTGGGAGCGGCTGGTGCAGAAGGTGCCTGGCAAGGGCGAAGGGGCCATGGCGGGCAGCCGCTTCCGCATCGATCAGCTGGATGCCTCCGCCGGCAGCAAGCTGGCGTTGCAGAGCCATGGCCGCTATCTGGAGGGAAATGCCAGCCTCAACGCCCTGTTTGCCCTCAAGCGTGAGCCCGGCAATCTCATCTTTCAGGATTCGGTGGTGGCGTGTGAAGGGCTGAGCCTCTCCGGTAGCGGTTTTATCGACAGCTATGACTCGCGCAAGGGGGCGTACAAGGAGTCTGTTTCCGGGACTCTTAATCAGGGGCAAAACGCCAAGGTGGCGACCGTCAGCGACAAGGCCAATGTAGTGCTCGCCGGGCACTCCCCCATCTGGGGTGATGTGCGGGCGACCGGCTCGGTGACCTTGAACGGCTCTTCACCTGTTGCGGGTAATGTACTTGCTGGCGGCGATATCACCATTTCTCCCTCTGATGGGGTCGTCAGGGTTGAGGGCAGCGTGAACGGGAGTGGAAATTTTGCCTTGCAAGGGGGGCATATTGCCGGAGCTGTTGCGATCAATGGTGATGTTTCTATGGGTCATGGCACAAGCATTGCTGGCGACAAGTTGAACTATGGTGGGAAGGGGGCATTCCTTGATGCCCAGCATCAGAAGTATCTGGATCCCCAATACCGCACTCACCCCAAGCTGCCACCGGTAGCCGGGCAGGTGTGTGACCCGCTCAATGTGGCCGCGCTGCCCAAATCGTTCCCTCCTGCAACGCTGCCCATCAATGGCCCGCTGACGCTGGGCGCCACCCAGCAGATGGTGCTGACCACGGATCCCGCCACTGGCTCGGTCACCAGCAGCAACCAGCACAAGCCCGGGCTGCCGCTACCCGGCAAGGGGGAGCTGTTTGGCAAGGATCAGACCATTTATCAGCTCGACAGTCTCAATATGGGTGCCGATGCCACACTCACCATCAAGGGGGATGTGGTGCTGCTGATCGACAAGGATTTCACCATGACAGGCAGCAACCAGTTGACGGTGAGCGAGGGGAGCAGCCTGACCCTGATCGTCAGCGGCAAGGTCGATCTTGGGGCCGGTGCCGAGGTGACGGCAGCCAAACAGGGGCTGACCGCTGGCGGTACGCCCGCTATCTCCATCTATTCCGCGTATAGCGGCAAGGATGGGATCAAGCTGTCGGGCAATACCCCGCTCTATGCCGCCCTCTATGCCCCGCTGACCGAGATGAAGATCAGCGGAAGTGGCGGTTTGTACGGGGCGGTGCGTGCAAAACACTTGACCGAGAGCGGTGCGGGCGGGGTGCACTATGACGAGGCGCTGGGCATGGCAGATCTGGGGGAGGATCAGGGGCCGCCTCCAACGCTGGCACTGCGGCAGTGGCACTTTGTGCAGTGAGGCTGGCGAGCTGCTAAAAAGGATCGAACGGGGCGCGCAACTGTGAGAAGGTGGAGACCTGTCCACCTAGTCGTTCACTGTTGAGGAGAGCTCCATGCCAGGCCCCGCTCGCGCCGGTGCCCTGATCTATGCCAAGGATCCGGGCCTGCTGACCCACTTTTATCGTACATTGCTGCAGATGGTGGTCTGCAGTCAGGATGAGCAGCTGGTGGTGCTGGAAAACAGCGATATCCAGCTGCTGATCCACGCCATTCCCGAGCCTTATGCCGGGCAAGTTGTTATCAAGCGGCCGCCGGAATTGCGGGAAGAGGGGGCCATCAAGCTGTTCTTCACCGTCTCCAGCCTCGCCTGGGCAGAAGCGAAGGCGGCGGATCTCGGCGGCGGCCTGCTGCCACAGCAGTGGACGGGGCCCGGCTTTGTGGTGCGCAACGCCTTCGACCCTGAGGGCAATATCCTGCAACTGCGCGAGTTGCTGGGTTCCCCGGACCACCTCTGAACCCTCTCTTTTTACAGCATGGTGGTGGCGTGCTGTGCCATGCACCGCCATAAAAACGGGGCCTGTCATGGCCCCGTCTTGTTTTACCCGTGTAGCACGCATCACTTCAGATAACGCTGTTCCAGATGCTGGCGCAGCCAGTGCGGGTTGAGCGCTTCACCGGTGGCGCGGCGCACCAGCTCGTCGGTACTGTGCAGACTCCCCTGTGACCAGATGTTGCGTCCGAGCCAGCCGAAGATCTCCGGCAGGCGGCCCGCCGCGATCACCTCACCCATGCTGCCCAGCTCTTTCTCGAGGGCAAAACGTAGCTGGGCGGCATACATGGCGCCCAGGGTGTAACTCGGGAAGTAGCCGAACGAGCCATCGGTCCAGTGAATATCCTGCATGCAGCCATTGCGGTAGTTGCCCTTGGTGGAGAGCCCCAGCCACTGCTGCATCTTGGCATCCCACAGCTCGGGGATGTCGGCCACCTCGATCTTCCCTTCCACCAGATCGCGCTCCAGCTCGTAGCGCAGGATTACGTGGGCCGGATAGGTCACCTCGTCCGCATCGACCCGGATAAAGCCCGGCTCGACCCGGCTGTAGAGCTTGGCCAGATTGTCCGGCGCAAACGCCGCCTGTTCGCCGAAGTGGTGACGAATGCGTGGTGCCAGCAGCGCGAGGAAGGCCGGATGATGCCCCAGCTGCATCTCGCAAAAAAGGCTCTGACTCTCGTGGATCGCCATGGAGCGCGCTTCGGCCACCGGCTGACCCAGCAGATGGCGCGGCAGCCCCTGCTCGTAACGGGCGTGACCGGTCTCGTGCACTATGCCCATCAGGCTGGAGACAAACTCCTGCTCGTTATAGCGGGTAGTGATCCGCACGTCGGTCGGCACGCCGCCACAGAAGGGGTGACTGCTCACATCGAGCCGGCCGTGGGCGAAATCAAAGCCGAGCAGTCCCATCACCTCCTGACCGAGCGCTTGCTGGGTCGGGATGGGGAAGGGGCCTTGCGGCAGCAGCAGGGCATCGCCCTTTTGTTGTTCACTCACGGTCTGGATAAGAGCCGGCAGCCAGCTGGCGAGATCGCCGAAGATCTGATCGAGCCGTGCGCTGGTCATGCCCGGCTCATAGAGGGCCAGCATGGCGTCGTAGGGGCGCACGCCAAGCGCATCGGCCCGCAGCTGCGCTACTTCACGGGAGAGTTTCACCACCTCCTCGAGATTGGGAGCAAAACCGGCCCAGTCGTTGTTCTTGCGCTGGCTGCGCCAGGCGTGTTCGCACTTGCTGCCAGCGAGCGACAGCGCTTCGACCAGCTCACCGGGCAGCAGGCTGGCATCTTGCCACTGGCGCTTGATCTCGCCGAGGTTGGCCCGTTGCACTTCATCGAGCGGCTCACTCTCGGCCCTGGCAATCCAGTCACCCAGCTCGGGAGCGGTGCGCTTTTGGTGGATCAGCAGACCGAGTTCGGCCATCGCTTCGGCGCGGGCATCATTGCCCCCTTCCGGCATCATGGCCGCCTGATCCCAGCCGCAGATGGCGGCGAGGTGGCTAAAGCGGTGGACCTGTTGCTGATGTTGTTCAAGCTTTTGATATGACATGGGATTGTCCTTGTTATCGTCCCTGATGGTATGCCGCCCCGTACCTGGCATGCTCGGGGCCGTTCGATGCTAACACCGCCGCCGCATCGTTGACCACCATCATGCAGGCGGGCCAAAGGTGTGGTGGCGAGACGCGGATTAGCCGAGCCGCTTCTGGTGCCGTTCGCGGTTTTCCGCTTTTTTGCGTTCGCTTTTGCGCAGCAGCACGTATAGAGCACCGCTGCCGCCGTGGCGACGCTCTGCGCTGTGGATCGCCATGACGGCGGGCAGTTGCGGCAACCAGGCGCTCACATAGCTTTTCAGCAGGGCACGCGGGGTGCTGCGCTCCCCCTTGCCGTGCAGGATAAGCAGGCAGCGGATATCCCGGACTTCACAATCCGCAATGAACTGCACCAGCGTCTGGCGCGCTTCGTTGAGGGTTTTCTGGTGCAAGTCCAGGCTGGCCTGCAGCTCGTATTTGCCGAGCCGCAGCTTCTTGTAGACCCCCTCCTGCACCCCATCACGCTTGAAGCCGACGATTTCGTGCGGATCGCGCATCTCGATGGCCTCCATGGTGAGGTGGTCGAGGGCGAGTTGCTCGGCGGTGGCAGCCTGACGGCGAGCGAGCTGCGCCTCGGTCGGGGCGGATTTGGCCGCATGGGGATGGATGTTGTCGCTGCGAATGGGCCGCACGTCGGCCACTTCATTCATAAATAGCGAGAGTTCGTCGTTATGAGACACGGCAGGCTCCCCATAAGAAAAAGTGGGGGCCATTATAACGGCCGCAACCGGCACAGAAAACGGGGAAAGGGGCAGGTGATAAGGGGCGCCCAGCATGGACACTGGTGCAGTCTGGCCCGGGAATCACAGTCGCGAACCATAAAACAGCACAGGCGGTCAGTGTGAGCTGCCGCCTGTGGTCAGAGGATTATTTTCCCTCTTTGGGCTGTTGAGAATGGGGTTGCTGTGAATGAGGCGGTTGCGAGTGCATCACCTTGTAGATGAAGTAGGCCGCGTAAGAGCTGATGAGCAAGAAGGTGCCGATAATCACCAGCATCGACATCAATCCCACGCTGTTGCCAAACATCAGGTCCAGCCAAAAGTCCATTTTATTGCTCCTGTCACCCAGTTGATGACAGGCATGATAAATACCTCTTTGCCCCGTCTGGGATGATCCCGATCAACTCCCTTGCAGGTTGTTTAATAACCAGCGCGATCTGTGATCGTTCTCACTGGACTCCTTGCGACCGAGCCTGCACAGGGCCCGGTGTGGTGAGCGGGGTAATGCGCCACCCCTGCTGCTCCAGCAACGTCAGCAACCCCTGTTCGCCGTAAAGGTGCAGGGCGCCTACCACGATAAAGCTCTCGTTGGGCAGGGTGGACCATTTCTTCAGCCAGTTGTGGTTGCGCTCGGCCAGCAGGGTCTGCTCCATCCAGCTTTGTAGCGCGGGGGGAGCCATCTCCTCCTTGAGCAGATTGATCAGCGTCGCCTCATCTCCCTGCTGCCACGCCTTCATCACGGCGGCGAAACCACTCTCCAGCATCGGTAGCTCATCCAGGGTGCTGGCGAGCATCAGGGTCTGTTTGTCACCCACGCTGGCCAGATAACCGAGCTGCTCCAGCAGGGTTTCAAAACCCACTACCGGTTTGCCCTCTTTGGCGGCCCGGGTGGCAAAGTGCTGGTCTATCCCGAGTTCACTCTTTAAGTCGGAGCGGGCCATGGCGGCTTGGGTCAGAGTAATGGCGGCAAACCAGGGGCGCAGGGTGGCGAGGGTAGCCTCGTCGATGCCATAGCGGGCCCCCGCCATCAGGGTGCGTTGATAGAGCTCGGCAGGCAGATGATCATTGAGCGGCTTGCCATCCACCAGTCGGGTGAGGGAGCTGGTCTGTTGCCACTGATCCGGCGTGATGCTGTTCATGTCCACCTCCATCACCAGTGCGCGACTCTGCAGCCAGGCACGCTCGACCGGCTCGGGCAGAGGATAGAGGGCTGGTTTGCCCGCATGGATGGAGCCCAGCAGCCAGTGTTGCTGGTTGCCCTTGCTCACCCGATAGAAGGCGGGATCGGCAAAGGCGTGCAGCGGTAGCAGCAGGCAGAGCAGGAAGGCAAAGAGGGTGCGATGAAATCTCATGGGGATCCTTAATATGCGCCGGGTGACTTCTCTTGCTGACAATAACTCCTATGATAAGTCCTCATTTCAGATAACCAAGAGGTTTGCCATGCCCCATCTTCGTTTTCGCGCCGTGACGCTCGATACCCTGCAACAGCTGAGCGGCCCGCTGCTGGCCGAGCTTTGCGAGCTGACCGGCGGCAAGCCGGAGTTTGTCACCATGGAGCGGGTGGAGAGTTGCTGGATCCGTAACGGCGAGCCAGAGGCGGGATTTCCGTTTGTCGAGCTGCACTGGTTCGAACGGCCGCAGGAGATGCAGGACGCTGCCGCGCGCCTTATCACGCGCCATTTGAAGCAGGTGCTGGGGGAGCAGACCTATGTGGTGGTGCAGGTGATCCCTCTGGTCAAGAGCGCCTACTACAGCAACGGTGAGCACTACTGAAGAGGGGGACAAACCAGGTTGGCGGGTCGGGTGACGCCGCTACCCGGCTAACGCCACTTGGGCGGCAGGATGCTTGTCGCCCATCACGGGATCAGGCCGATTTGGCCAGCAGTTTATCGAGCCAGCGAGTGGGCAATACCCGTCGCAGGAAGGCAAACAGCCGGGTCGGCGTGGTCACCGGATAGCGCGCCTTGGGATGGGCGTGGGTCAGCGCATGGAGCAGCGGCGGGATGCAGGCTTCGCTTGGGAGGGTAAAGCCGCTGGTGGCCCCCTCTTTTTCCAGCCGCGTCAGGGTCTGGCGGTAGGCCGACTGATGACGGCTCTGGGCCGGATCGATGTGCCGCAAGAAGGCGCTGCGGGCATTGGCACGAAAACGGGTATCGATGGGGCCCGGTTCAATCAGGCTGATATGTACCCCGCTACCCGCCAGTTCGAGGCGCAGGGTATCGCTATAGCCTTCCAGCGCAAATTTGCTGGCGTTGTAGGCGCCGCGATACTTCATGGCAACCAGTCCCAGAACCGAGCTGTTCTGCACTATCCGACCCTCTTTGGCCTCCAGCATCGGCGGCAGCACCTGACGGATCAGATGGTGCCAGCCAAACAGGTTGGTATTGAATTGCTCCCTGAGCGCTTCGGTGGGCAGATCTTCCAGCGCCCCGGGTTGGCCATAAGCGCCGTTGTTGAACAGGCCATAGAGGCGCCCGCCTGCCAGATGGAGCGCCGCACTGGCACCCAGCTCGATGGAAGCAGGGTCCGCCAGATCCAGCTGTACCGCCAGCAATCCCTGTTGCTGCAGACGGGCCACATCTTCCGCCTTACGCGCCGAAGCGATCACGGTAAAACCGTGCTGCCCGAGCGCCTGTGCGGCGGCGAGGCCAATACCGCTGGAACAACCGGTGATCAGAACAAAACGGGGCATGATGGCGTCCTTGTGACTGCTGGCAAAAGCGTGCGGGCGGGTGAGTGGATAAAACCCTTATCCGGTTCGCATGTTAGCCTGCCAACCGGTAAAAAGAAAACCGGGCCAAGTGGCCCGGTTGGTTATCAAAAGTACGTATTAGAAGAAGGAGAACGGTGCGATAACAATGAACCGGAGATCTTGTTCGTTGCGTTCATCTTTACCTTCGAAAGCATCACGCTCAAGATGGGTTGCATGCAATTTGAACAGCGTACCTTTGAGTGCACCAGTGCTAATCGTGTACATAACATCTGCGTTAACAGCCCACTCACTTTCGTACGAGAAGCCAGCTTTGCTCTTGTCTGCACCACCACCGTAGCCAGCACCAAGGTTGAATTTCCACCCAGAACCAGTGTCGTAGCTCAGGCGGTTATACCAAGCGACCTCTCCCGGCATGTTCCAGTCAGAGAGGGCATCCCACCACAGCGCATATACACCATTATTTGAGCCGTAACGTGCCATGGTACGAGGTGCAAACTCGCCCATTTCAGCATCTTCATCCATTTGTGTGTACTGAACTTGAGATGTGAAACCCCAGTTCTGGTTGATAGCCCAATCCAGAATAGCACCGTGATGAGCGGCAAAGCCATTATACATCTGCTCATCATCTACCCCATACATGTTATATGCCAAGGAAACCGCATCAGTAAGCGCGTATTTAGCGTAAACATTATATGAGTAATTATTTTGTGTGCCTTTTACTTTATCGCCATAGTCGACATCAACCGCTTGACCAACACCAAAATTATAGGAGAGTTTTCCTGCAGAGCCACTGAGTCCAATAGAGTGAAGATATTGGAAATCTTGTACATACCAAGCTTCTTTGGCATCTTCCCAGTCATGGAGCCATGGTGCTTCTGCTTCATCTGCTCCCATATAGCCCAATGTCATACCGTTATCAAAAGCATGACTAAATTTAAAGCCTCGATACGTGCTAGGGGCAAAACTCCAGTTATTACCAATTGTTCCGACCCCACCTTGGATAAAGCCTATTTGAGCGTCGGTATTTGCTGCCGGTTTCAGTTTAATCGCAACAGTTGTGGGTTTAAAGTCATGAGCGCCATCAGTCCAGTCGCCGGTTTGGCACATGGATATTTCATTACACAGATAGGTGCCATCGGCATTTTGTATGCTGTCATTGTACAAATCGCCAGAGAAGAAACCACCTAGATCAATCCCCAGCCACCCATCATGATAGCCAGAATTGAAATTCAATAAGACGTTATAAGATGAGTAGTTTAGGCGGCTGTGTATATTACTTCCATCAGCATCTGAACGTCCACGATATCGAGTGTCTACAACGGCAGCACCAGTAAACGCGGCATCATGTATAAAGCTATCGACAGCTTCTTCATAATTTTCGCCTACAGGGTTTTCAGCCGCCATTACAGGGGCTGTAGCCATCATCACACCCAATACAGCCGCTCCTATATAAGAGCGCTTGAAGATCACTTTTTCCATTTTTATTGCTCCTGATTTTATGGACTTAGCTTTTTTTTCCGGCAGTTGGCATCGGGCCTACCGCTCGGTATTGGCATTGCAATCAAAACCCCGAAGGGCAAAAAATCTTGTCTTGGCTACCTGCAAACTCGGATGTCTTGGCACATCTGTAGTTGGCAGTCCTGATCATCACATGTTGTTTTTTTATGTTCCGATTCTTGGCTATCGGACAACCCCAAGAGTACGTTCGCGGTGCGAAATATCAATGAAAAGTTCCCTCAACGTTTCAAAAGTATGACCGAGTGCAAATAATCATGGGCAAGGTCGTAAACAGCCTCATGGCAGGTATCACGGTGATGAGAGCGTTTTCTTGAGGCCGCAGCCAGCGCCAGTACGGGTTTTCATCCGGTACAGGGGAAGAGGTGTCAGTTAACCTGCCGATAACAGATAATTTTGTGCTACAAAAAAACTTTCCCTCTCATTGAGGGAAAGTGCTCTGGTGAGGATGCGGGGCGAATAGGGTTCAGCCTTGCTGGCCGAGGATGCGGGGGATCTGTTGCGCCTGATGGTGAATATGGGAGGAGACCTGCACCGAGAGCTGACTCACCTGACGGGCATGCTGATGGATACGGGTGATCAGATCGGCAAAACTGGCCAGCTTGTGTTCCTGACTTTTGGCATTGTCGGCGCCCTGCAGGGCGATCACTGCGGTGTTGCGGGCGATCTCCCGCACTGCTTGGGTGGTCTGGCGCAGTTGTTCCGCCTGCGCCCGCTGGCGGCTTGATTCGCTGGTGATCCGGTTCAGTACAGTGCCAAGTTGTTCGCCGGATTGGGTCAGGCGCCCCAGAATATCGGTGATCTGGTTGAGGGATTGCTGGGTATTGGCCGAGAGATGGCGCACCTCATCGGCAACCACGGCAAAGCCGCGTCCCTGTTCCCCTGCGCGGGCCGCTTCGATGGCGGCGTTGAGGGCCAGCAAGTTGGTCTGCTGAGCGATATGACCGATCACATCGACAATGGCCGTCACATCGGCAACCGAGCGGGTGAGGGCTTGCAGCGCTTCATCGCTCTCGTCAATCGCCAGTCCTGTCTGATGAGTGGCGTGCAGCATGCTGCCCACCAGATCTTCGCTCTGGCTCATCGCCTGTTCGTTATGGTGGGCATGCTGGGCGATGTCGGCGGCGACCTGATGGACCTCTCCGGCCAGCAGGTTCAGCTCATCCATCATCTGGCCGCTCTCGTCGACCACCTGTTCGGTGGTGCGGGTGCTGTGGTGGATCTCGTCAACCTGACTGACCATTCCTTGCAGACTGAGGGATACCGCTGACAGCTGCCCCTCTTTCTGTTGCTGGTCAAGTTGCAGGCGACCGATCAGCCGATTGTAGCTGGCAACAATATCGGCCAGCTCGTTGCGATCGCGCCCGGCAGGCAACGGCTCGGCCTGCCCCGTCTGATCGAGTTGCATAAAAGCTCCGCGCAGTCGCAACAAGGGGGTGAGCAGCCAGCGTCGTTGCACCAGCGCAAACAGCAGGGCGACTATCACCAGACAGAGCGCCAGCGTGCCGAGGATGGTGGCCAGCTCCTGATTGACGGCTTGCCGTTCGCGGGCAAGTTGTTCCCCCATCTGTCTGGTCGCTTGCAACATCGCCATGATGTCTTGCTGCACGGTCTGGCGGCCAGCCTGTTGTTGCTGAAGCGCCGTGCGGCTGTTGGCCAATTCCTGCGGATAGCGACCCAGCAGCGAGCGTAATTCGCTGCGCGGTTGATCTCCCAGCTCCTTGCGCAACGGCTCCCCCAGAGTGAACTCATCGGCGGGCGCCTCTTCATACAGGCCGAGCAGCGGCAAGACTTGCAGCGCTTGCGCCTGTTTTTGCAGTGCCTCCAGCTCGAAGCGGATCCCTTCGAGCAGCTTTTCATTGCCCTGCTCCATATAGCTTTGGCGCAAATGGGCGAGGCGCGGCAGGCCCGCCAGGATCTCGGCTGCGCCGCTGCGATATTGCTGTGCCGCGGCAGATTGTTCCGTGCTGGCGCCTTGCTCCCCATAGCGGATCAGCGCCATGGCCTGGCTGCCCAGCTCACTCTCCGCATTTTGCAGCAGCAGCTGGCTGTTGCCCGAGAGCTTGCCTGCGGCCTGATAGTCGTGCGCGATGCGCTGCGCCATCTGCTCGAGTTGCTGTCTGAGCGGGGCTGCCACGGCATCATCCTGAGCGGCCAGCGAGGAGAGCGCTTGCTTGCGGATCTTCTCCGCAGCTGTCAGTTGTTGCGGATCGCCGCTGTTGAGGTAGTCACGCAGGCTGTTTTGCAGGCTCACCGTCACCAGTTGTTGCAGCGTCTCGTGCTGATGCTGGGCCTGATTGGTATGGGCAAGCTGTTGCCAGCCGTGGTAGAGGGCCAGCGCCTGTCCTCCCGCAACCAGTAACAAAACAAGGGAGGAGAGGGTGGCGTAATGGGCGATTTTCACGGGGTAATTCCTGTCAGCACAGACCATGGGGGAGCGTGGCCCGAGCCTAAACAGGGATGATGGCGTTTTTATGACAGCATGGTCAGGTAACCCTATCTTGCCGGCTTAACTGGCTGGGGATACCTGAGCACGGTTGCGTTGGCCAAGCATACCGAGCAGGGCGCCTCCCATGATAAGTGCACCGGCCAGCAGATGGCGCGAGGTCAGTGCTTCTCCGTTCAATGCCACTAACAGCAAAGTACTCAGCAGCGGTGTCAGGTAGGCAAGGGCACCGATCCGGCGTGGATCGCCGTCTCGCAGTGCCAGATACCAGGTCACAAAGGCCGTCCCCATCGGGCCCAGCGCCAGCCCGATGATGAGCCACCAGTCACTGGTGGGGATCTGCGCGAGTGGTAGTGGCCCCTCCAGCAGACGGGCAAGCAGCAGCGCCAGCAAACCTGCGGGCAGGCAGGCTGCCGCAGTGACCACGGCAGGGGCTGGTGGCAGACGGCGTGATAGCACCGAATAGGCCCCCCAGACGACAGCCGCGCCCAGAGCCAGCAGGTATCCCGGCAGATAGGCCTGCTGCAGTTGCAGCTCGCCATTGACCATCACCAGCATGGAACCCGCCAGACCAAAGGCGCCAGCCAGCAGATGACGGGCATGGAGTGGATGGCCGGGCAACAACAGCGGGGTGAACAGAATGATGCAGAGCGGCCAGAGGTAGTTGATGAGGTTTGCCTCCAGCACCGGGGCATGGCGAAAGCTCATAAAGAGCAGCAGATGGTAGAGCAGCAATGCCGTAACCGTCACCAGCCAGGTAATAGGACGAGCGCGCCATTGGCGCCAAAACGGCAAGGCCCCGACCCCGCAGAAAAACAGCACCAGCCCGACCAGCACCAGTGGTGACACGCTGGTGACCCGTGACGTCAGCGCCGCCAGCGAGGCCCACAGCACAATGGTCAGCAGTGCAAAACCGGTGGATCTATCCCACCAGGAACATCCGGACATCCAACACTCCTTTGCAAGATGAAACAGGGCTTGGCCTCACAGACAAGCCGAAGAGAAGCAGTCTATCAGAGAGCGCATGCTCTGAACGCAGAAAGGAGAGGGTCATTACGGTTGGATGGTCGGATTCATTGTCGCCAAAAACGACCAAGGGGTTAGCATCGTGAAGATGCCAACCCCTTGTTTTGTATGGCGCTCCCGACTGGAGTCGAACCAGTGGCCTGTCCCTTAGGAGCCAAGGTCGGCAGTGTTTCAGAAGGTTTTATAAAGTTGGGTTGTTGATGGTAATTAATTGTTTTTAATGCTTATTTTTCTTGTTGTGGGTTTCAGCTAGTTTCATGAAGTCTCACCCTATATCATGTTTGCTGTGGTACCCCAAGTGGTACCCCAAACAGGGGGGAGAGAATGCTATGGCAAGAAAACCGGTAACTCAGGATCGAGAGATCCCCTCATTGATTTTGCAAGGGGAGGCTTCGATTACCCGCTACGCGGTGAAATCTCCCCATGGTGGTGGATTAGCTATTGAGGTTAGGGCAGGGAAGAGCAAGCGGTTTGTCTATCGTTATCGGATTGCTGGTACTCAGGCGACAGTTGTTCTGGGTAATTACCCTGCGTTGTCGTTGGCGCGAGCCAGGCTTGAGCATGCAGAGCTGGCTGCCCTAGTAAAGAAAGGGATTGATCCACGCAAGCATGTTGCTAGTGAAAAGGCTAAAAATGAAACGGCCCTGACGATGGATGAGTTGCTTGGACGATGGCTTGATGCACAGCGTGTTGCTGAGGTTGTCAAACCCAAAACCCTCCAATGTCATCAGGAGCGTTGGAATCGTCATCTCAAGAAAACTCTGGGCAATATTCGTTTAATCGATCTGACTCGTGCCCACTTGGCGCAAGCGTTAGAGATAACCCGGCGTGCAACAAAAGACGAAACCCGTAAGGGGTTGGGAACGCTGAACCAGATGTTGGATTATGCGGTGGTTCACTGTCTGATCGAGGCCAACCCTGCGAGACTGTTGCGACCCAAGGATTTTGGTGCCAGTGCCGGTTCGCCAAGAGAGCGTTGGCTGACAGTCCCCGAATTGCGCAGGCTATGGAAGGCGATTGATGAGGATCTTGGAAGTGGTGGTAGCTTGGCGGCTGGAGGGCGTGGCGTTTCTCGCCATGCCACTATTTCTCTGCCAGCAGCGAATGCGATCAAGCTATTAATACTGACTGGATGTCGTAGAGGTGAAGTCGCCAATATGCGTTTTTCACATATTAGAGACGATATGTGGACGATCCCTGATACCAAGAATGGGAGGCCACATTCGGTATTCTTATCTCGACAGGCGAAAGCGTTGATTGATGAACAGGCACTATATGTAAACGGTGACTTTGTTTTTGAATCAGACAGACCTAAAAGTGATGTTATTGAGCCAATTTTAGTTGACTCGATAACCAGAGCTTTAAGGCGTTTCATTTCTCGTTCATTATCTGATATGGAGCCATTTACAGTACATGACTTACGACGTAGTGCTGCAACCAATTGGGCTGAGAGATTAGATGCAGAAGAGAGGGTGATCGAATTATGTTTGAATCATCTCCCACTCAATAAGTTGGTTAGAACCTATCATCGTTCGCGACATGATGATAAGAAAAAAATGCTATGGCAACGCTGGGGTGAGTTGGTTGAACTAGAGGTGGCAAATGATCCGAAAAAAAATGACAGCAATGGAAATGTTATTGAATTCATCAGGAAAGTAAAATGAAAAAGCGGACTAGTGTCCGCCTTTTTTTATTTGTTCATATTCTGTTTGTATCAATCTAATTATTACTTCGTTTTTTCTTCTGTCAGTTTTAATGCAAATTTCATCTAACATGCTAATTGTTTTTTCTGGCAAGACAACGCTAACTGATTTTTTTCCATTGTTTTTGTCTCGAAAAGATTTCTGTGACCAGGCCGATTTCATTTTCCTAAGTATCAGTTCTCTGGCTGGAGGTATTTCATTTAGTAGATCAAAGAGTGTGATAATGCAGTCTTGAATAGTCGAAGAATTATCCCTGTTGATGAACCATACTGGAGGTCTATTAATTCCTGTTTTTATATTTTCAAACAAATAACTCCATGCCCATTCATTATCACATTTATCTACCCACAATTTCACATCAATTTTTTGACTTGCGATTTGCCATTTGTTTTTTAAAATGGCAACATCTATTACTTTTTGTTCATTAGTCGTGTTGATTATGTCAAAAAAAGAGATGATACAATTTTTTTTGCTGGCATTGTTGGTTGGTGAAAGGTCAAGATTCAAAATATTATACATATGCAGGCTGTTGGATATATCAAATGCACCATCTATTCTGACGCCTATATCCATAGTCGAAGGTGACCCGATAGGGTATATAGTTAAAGAGCGTATGTATGCCCACACGTAATTACACAAACGATCGTTTTTTGTATCTATCCAACTGAAATTAGTTTCGTTTATACACTCAGATTTAATGCTGCTTATTATTAGCTCTCGAGGAATAAGTTGCCCCTCAAAATTTTTAAGGGGAGAGCCAAGTCCACAATTAGCTCTATTTATAAGGATGCTACTATTATTGGAAAGGTAACTAATTATTTCCTCATCAGTTACAGATAAGGATGCATCTTTATTTAATAGCCTGAGGGCAAACTCCTTCTCTCTTTTGGATAAAGGTATGGTGGGTTTTATTTCTAGACCACTCTTATCATATATTAGTGGCATAACAATATCAGCTCCAGAATGAGTTCATTACTAAGTAATTTTATTGTGCTTTTTGGTTGTTATTTGATTGTTTTTTAACTTGTTTTCAAGTGATTTGCAATGTGTTTCTGTCGCTTGTTTTTCCATGCTTTAGTACCATTTTACCTTGCTTTTGCACATCACCAGCCTACTTCTTTAGGTTTCGTTGAAGGTCGTGAAGGCCCACTGTGTGTGGGAGTTGCATGTAATCTCTCTCAACGGACAAGTTGAGAGGCGCTCTTTGGTCATCACTGTGGCTTGGTAGAGGGGGCGGCATGATTTGAATCGGACGCTAATGATAGGCGCACTGGGCTTGCCAAAATACAACCGATAGGCACTCGAATGTCTATGCCAATAATTGGGTCACTTGATCCTCTGTGGGAAGATCACAAAGAGATGCCTTCAGCTGGTGAATGTTGGGTAATGATATCTGGATCGCTAACGTTGAATACATGGCATAAGTTACATGAAGCCATCACACGCAATCACCAATGCAGAGCAATGGCAACCTGTTGGCTAGAGTGAAACACTTCATGGATACCATGTATCCTTTCCTTGGGTATAGCTATTGAACAGCGAAGGTGTAGCACTACTAGGATCAGCAATTTAGCTTAGCTCACCAAGCAGGTGGCTCAGTTCTACTAATGAGACATAGACCTATACCTTTTAAATTTCCTCTTGGGTAACGGAGTGTGTTCAAGATATATGGTTGCTGTTCCGCTATATTTTTACACGAGCACCACGTCCTATGGACGACAAAAGGAGCTCATCATGAAACTACTTAAGTTGAAAGATGTCATGGCAATGACATCACTCTCTAAGGCATCTGTTTACCGTCAGATGAATGACGGGAAATTTCCCGCATCAGTCAAGATCGGCCCAAGATCTGTGGCTTGGGTTAGCTCTGAAATAGAGTCATGGATTGAAGAGAAAATAAATCTTCGCTAGGGCTAATTTCTGAAGAATATTTTGAACAAATTAGCTTGTTGCTCATGCTACAAGTCTTGTCCTATCTGGGATAAGAGTTTTCAGGCTGGTTTGATATTCAATGCATTTGTGTAGGTAATAGTAATATATGTTTTAAGTTGAATGAATGTGCATATTTAAATGCAATGACACCTTCATTGAAAATATATTGATAGTCTATGAATCTGCCTGCTTGAACCATGCTAAGCAATAGCCATCACTTATCATGGTAGTTTAATTGCTCTACTCCGTATTCAAAGAAAATGTTAATCGCATCTATACACAAACTATCCTGGTGATTCCACCAGTTAATAGACCGTGTCTGAAACATACTACGGCACTATCCGCAAAATACATCCATCACGATTTAAACCTTCAATGTCTATCAAAAATCTATTGGGAGAGTTCAAATGTCTATTTCTATAGAAGAGTATGTCCTGCTTGCTCAGCAGTTCTACGAAGGTCGGAACTATAGCTTTAATGTGGATAATTTAGAGAAAATCCTCTCTGTATCGGAGAGCGCTTTTAAGCATTACCCCAGAGTGTTTTCCTTTCGAGTTGATCTCCGTTTTCAACAAGACCCTGCTTTTGGAATGTATTTAGCATTAAAGCCTGAGGCGGGCTCAAGGATAATTAAAGAGTTCTTCTCTAGGCTTAAACGGCTCATTGAGTGCGATGAGTCAGAACGACGTTATGAAGGCAAAAGGGTTCATTCGACTGATATTAGATACGTTTGGGCTAAGGAGCAAACAGCCGGTGCTCCCTGTCCTCACTATCACATGATGTTTTTTTTAAATAGGGATGCTTACTACAAATTAGGGAACTATGAATCGGAAAGAATGAACCTTGCTAATAAAGTAAGAGTAGCGTGGCACAGCGCTGTGAGTGATGAAAATATCTCTCTGCAAGATTGTAAAAAAATGGGATTGGTGCATTTTCCCAATAATGCTGAGTATCTCATTGAGCGGAATGATACCGAGTCGTTCAAGAAGATGCTTGTGCGGGCAGCCTATCTGGCTAAGAACGAGACAAAGAGGCGCGGAGAAGGGTACCGCTGTTTCGGGGGGAGTAACAATTGAAGGCTTATTGGCGTTGATAAAAGACGTTTACTGCAGCTTTAGATGGCATCTGATCCGGGAGTTTCTGCTCCCGGATCTGTTAAGCTAACCCTCATTTGTTATCGCATCAGTTGGAGTAACCCATGGCAGCCTATTCCCCTCCCTTCACCCTGACCCACGCCATGTTGAGCCGGGTGGCGGAGATCGCCGAGTTGGTGGGGCAGTGGCGGTTTGCTCAGAGCTCCCAGGTGCCGATGCTGCGTCGGGAGAACCGGATCCGTACCATCCAAGCCTCCTTGGCGATTGAGCACAACACCCTGAGTGTTGAACAGGTGACGGCAGTGATTGAGGGAAAGACGGTGCTTGGGCTTCCACGGGAAATCCAAGAAGTCCGTAATGCGTTCGCGGCCTATGAAGCAATGCCTGATTG
Source organism: Aeromonas sp. R1-2 (assembly GCF_040908505.1). NCBI lineage: Bacteria > Pseudomonadati > Pseudomonadota > Gammaproteobacteria > Aeromonadales > Aeromonadaceae > Aeromonas > Aeromonas sp. R1-2. The sequence continues at coordinate 89,128 of NZ_JBFODU010000019.1, forward strand.
GGATCCGGCTTCCGCTGATGATCTACTCGGTGCTCACGGACTCCTGATGCGTGGACTCTGCGATGATGCGGGTCACTGGCGTAGCGGTGGTGTAGGTATCTATCGAGGTGAGCAGTTAGTGCATATGGCTCCCCCTGCGAACCAGGTCCCTCGTTTGATGGGACAGCTATTGACCTGGCTGGCTGAGACCGAGGCTCATCCGCTGATCGCGTCCTGTGCCTTGCATTATGAGTTGGAGTTTATTCATCCCTTTGCGGATGGAAATGGTCGGATGGGACGTTTATGGCAGACGGTGATCTTGAGTCGCTGGCAGCCTGTCATGGCCTTCTTACCAGTGGAGACGGTGATCAAGGCTCGGCAGGAGCACTACTATCAGCAGCTGAGTCAGGCTGATCGTCGCAGTGATTGTACCGAGTTCATCCTCTTTCTACTGGAAGCGCTGCGCGATGCGCTGGCCCAAGCGATTGCGATTCAACCAGCAGTATCACCTCATCAGGAGAAAATGCGGGTAGAAATGAAGGTTGAAACGCAGGTAGAAAAACGGGTCAAAACACCTCAGGCCATCTTGGCGGAACTGGCGGCTGAGCCGACCATAACGCTCAAGCAAGTTGCAGAGCGGATTGGCAAGTCGACCAGTACCGTGGAGAGAGCTGTGGCCGTGCTGGTCAAGGAGGGTCGATTACGCTTTGTTGGGCCGCGTAAGAGCGGACGTTGGGAGGTATTGGACCTGATACCCGCTTCAATATCCAATTAGTATCTCCATTCATACGGCATACCACAAAGGTAATAAAATAAGAGATACTGATATCAGTATCTCTTATTGGCTTCACATGAGTTGCTATCTATTTCTGTAACATGGGAGTTGCTTGCACAAGCAACTCTGCAGTTGCGAGCAACTCTTGTTTGGTGGCACAACGTTGCCCATTTTGAGCTCGCTTTAACGCTTTTGGGTTGTCGATCAAGTAGTTAATTCGTTCTAGGGGGGTCATTCCCTGAGAATTGCGCTGGCGTGCGAGTTTGGGGGATAGTTGTAGTAAGCGCCTGACGGCATGCAAATTGGCAGTCCAACTCGCTGTGTGCAGTGGTGATTGCCCATCATCCGTGAGATTGTCTCGCTTGCAGGGGTGATCGAGGAGTACATCCACACAACTATCTACCCCAGACTTGATCGCCGAATGTAGAGCAGTCATTCCGCTACTGCTTTGCATTTCTGGATCTGCGCCAGCGTTGAGCATGATGGTGACTAACTCGGTATCTCCTTTCTCAGCCATCAGCATCAAGGGGGTTTGCCCTTTAATATCGGGAATATTTAGTTGTTTAGGGCTCTCTTGTGCGAGTTGGCCGATAAACGAGCGCCAATGCGCCAACATGGCTTCGAATCGACGCGTTTCACTTTGCAGCTCGGGTGGAACCATTTGCTTCATCATCGGCATGTTCTGCAGAAACAGAGAGTGCATCTTGAGCAGAGCCATCAATACGGAATTTCCATCGACTTCAGGCAGGCTAGATTTCAACAATGAACGATTGGCATTGATCCATTTTTGCAATCCTCCTTGATCGCCAGCTTTGAACAATGGCAGCAGGTCGTTAAGCAACGTATCCATCGTACTTTGCATGCTGCGCACTTTGGTCTCAATACCAGGATAGGGTTTGTACAGGTCATTCCAAAGATAATCGGATGCCCAGCGTGCAATTTCCTCGATAGATGGAATCGTATCGCACTCGGCCATCATTCCTCCGGCCAGCATCTCCCGATAGTATTTTTCGTGGTTATTGGTGATTAGTTTCTGGTTGGCAACTTCTAAGGCCAGACCATCCCTCGCGATCTCACCACGCACTGGGCCATAATTTCGTTCCGAAGCAGCGTCCAGCGCCTCTCTGAATAATTTGGTTGCCCCTTCAAAATCATTACTGGCCAGCAGGTGTTTGGCTTTGTATTGCAAAATGGGTGCTTTCCATAACTCATATCCTGAGCTGGCTTCAGCTTCATCGAGTAGAACTTGTACCTTGGTTTTTGTGTCTTTTGGCCTTTGTTTGCGATCACCATTCAGGTAGCCGTCCAGCCCGAACAGAATTGTTTGGATGGTTTCGGCTGGTGTTGCTGCTATCTCATGTAAACGCTGGATAGCGGCCTCTTTGGCTCGTAGAGTTAGGGATGGATGCCGCGCGACCTGACTGACGACGCAATATCGATGCTCGGTCTGTAAGGCGCGCCAAGGTGATGAGGTTCTCATCCGGTCAATCAACCGATAGATAGCTTGTGTCTCATCAGCATGCGCTTTGAGGAGTTCCAACTTTTTTTGAATGATGGGTACAGCGGATGCTGCGTCGAGTGCAAAGTGATCTTCAAGCATCGCTCCGGGCTGCGTATGGTAGAAGTGGCGAGTCAGTAACTCTGCAAGTGCTCGGTTTGCGGTTTCCCGACGAGAAGGAAGGATCGAAAGGAATATGCCTTGTTTGTCCCATTCAGGCAGATGTGCTTCGAACCACGCATTTTCAGCTGCTTCACCCTGCTCCCCGCAATATCGGTATGCATCGATAGTTAGGTTGTAGATAGCCTTATAGATGGCGAATAGTTGAAGCAATTTATTTTGCTGGGGATCAGCACACAACTTGTCAACATTGGGAAATAGGTATTTGAGTAGCCGTACATAACCATCCTGTACCGTCCGAGCAAGTAACAAGCGTTGACGGATAATTTTTGGTAAAGGTGCTGCATAACGCTCAGCGATGCATTTCACGAAGGTGGCTTGCTCGTCTTCATCAGCCTGCCCGTCCAGAATTGACTCTATGCGACCAGGTTGAGTCATGGGGATTTCCAATCGTAGCTGATCGGCAGTCAGCCCTTTTTTTTCCAAAAAATGCAGAACGTTGTTGAATTGTGCAGAAGGGCGGCCATCGTTGTGGAGTGATATCGCACCATCAAAACGTAGTTTTGTCTCATCGGAAAAATACTTCTCGATGCTCTCTGGGCGAATCGTGGTTCCGCTCCGCCAGTTATATAAGGATCGGCGTAGACCATCATAGCTATCCTCGAGCAATTCACTATGTTGCTCTGCGAATGCCTCTATAGGCATACCCAGCAGGTCCAACAGCCAATCGACCACTTGGGCAACTGGCATATATAGGCTTGGTTTGCCATTTACCTCGCAGGGCTCTGGAAGATACCAGAAACGCCCGCCCGGCATACCTCTATCTAGTGCTGGTTCAAGGTTCCAAAAACCCATCCGTCGGGCCAGATTCGGCATATAAAAATGTGTCAACATCGTCCAGATGATCTGGCGTTGATCTGCGGCAAATGTCCAAGTGTTGAGCTCGAGAAACTTATAGGCATGCACAAACTCCATGAAGTTGTCGAGTGCATCTGATTGTGCAAGCGGGTCGAACCCTAGTGCCCTAAGGATATCGTCAAAGACTTCTTCGCCCATACGTTGGTGAGCTTTAAGACTTATCTGACCCGTCGCAAATTTGGTTTTCTTGGTTGTCGGATAGCTTTGGCAGCCAAGGCTTTGATGAATTTCCAGCAAGATGGCTTCGGGTAGTGGCAAGGTGCTCATGTTGTGTCTCATCCTGAGGTTGTCTGATGTCTCGACCATTCTGGCAATGATTATCCATCGGATCACTGAAATGCGCTGTACCCCCCCTTACAGGCCGCAAAACTGGGGGGGTACACGGTGCTTCATATCGTTTAAGCCAATCCATAGGCACCCTTTGCATATCCTTGACCAAAGAGAGCCTAATCATGTCGCTACCCGTCCAAATCGTTATCAATTGGCACTTAACGGAAGCCTGTAACTATCGTTGCAGCTACTGTTATGCGACTTGGCATAAAATGACATGCCAGCAAGAACTGATCCGAGATCCGGAACGAACCGCAAAGTTGTTGGCCGAGCTTTACCATTTCTTTCGACCGGAAAACAGAGCAAACCCATTAGCTCGTCAATTCAAATGGCGTTCAGTACGACTCAATCTGGCGGGTGGGGAGCCATTGTTGCATGCAGGCAAACTTCCATCCATCGTCACCCAAGCACGAGACCTCGGCTTCGAGGTCTCGTTAATAACAAACGGTAGCTATCTCAACGATGGGCTGCTAAACAGCCTCGCACCACAACTGACTTGGCTCGGTATCAGCATTGATTCAGCATCCGCCGCAAACAATCAAGCAATTGGGCGAGTTGATCGCCTTGGTCGACAACTTGATTTGAATGAGTTGGTCGCCAGTCTGAATGTGGCTCGCCAGCTAAACCCAGATCTGCGTATCAAGCTTAATACAGTGGTTAACCAGCTTAATCACCACGAAGATCTCGGTGCTCTGATCGTGAGGCTTGCACCTGATAAGTGGAAAGTCCTACGCATGTTGCCTGTGGTGAATCAGCACCTGGCTGTTAATGACGAACAGTTTGCCTCGTTTGTCTCTCGTCATAATCCTTTCTCTCAAATCCTTTGTATCGAGGACAACCTAGACATGCATGAGTCATATCTGATGGTTGATCCATACGGGCGCTTTTTTCAGAACACCCCTCTGTTGCCTGCTGCTGGTCAGGGTTATACCTACAGTCGGCCAATCCTCGAGGTTGGGGTAGGGATGGCCTTTAGCGAAATGAGCTTTGACCATAAGCGATTTTGCGCACGCTATATCCAGACCAATATGGATGTGGGCGTATGAAGTACTGTACAAATAAAGATATCGATCAGTTGATCCGCCAACTGATTCGTCAGGGGTGGGCCTTTCAAAATGGTGGTAAACATGGGCGGCTGACCAGCCCTGATGGGCTGCTGACTTTGACAGTGAGCAGGTCACCCAGCGACAGCCGTTGCTTGTATAATCTACGGCGAGATTTGCGTAAGGGTATTTTATCTGTAGCGAATATGCCTGTTTTATAGGTATATCCTGCGGCCGTATGATGTTTGAGCTGGTGAATGTAGCTCTACCTCGCCACCGGCAGGTCCTCCCAGCGGGTGGTGTAGCAGGGGCTCAGGTGCGCTTGTCGCATCATCCACTCAGACGACACAGTGCCTTGGCTGGCAAAGCCTACTCGCCCCAATCCCTTGGCTTTGATCTGGTCCATCACGGCCATCAGCGCGTCCGATTGAGCAGAGGACGGGGCAAACAAGTCGGCCTGTTGCTGCCCCTTGGGGGTGAACTCACTCAGCATGACGCCCCCCTTCTGATAACGGTAACCGTCGCGCCAAATCTGCGGTAGCAGCACGTTCACTTGCTGCAGCAGCAACCGGGTGTCATCGCTAGGGGAGACCAGCCGGACGCCAGCCTGCTCACTGTAGTAAGGCGCACGTTCGTCAAAGGGGCTGGTTCGCACGAACAGGTGCACCCGCTGGCAACACATCCCCTCGGCCCGCAGCTTCTCGGCTGCGCGAGCCATAAAGCCTGACAACGCTTGGGCCATTTCTCCACGGTCAGTCACGCGCTCACCAAAGGAACGGCTCGAGAGGATCTGCAGCTTCGCCGCCGGTTCAACGGTCAGCTCTGCGCAAGGCAGGCCACGCAGCTCCTGTACGATCCGCTCGACCACCACGCCGTATTGGGCGCGTAACCCTTTGGCGTCGCTAGCCACCAGGTCAGCCACGGTGTTGATGCCTTGTGCCACCAACTTGGCCCCCAAGCGCCGTCCTATGCCCCACACCTCGTCCACCGGGGTGATAGCCATCAGCCGGGCACGGCGCAGCTCGTCACGCAAGTCCACGACGCCGCC
>NZ_JBFODU010000020.1:0-141487 GCF_040908505.1 Aeromonas sp. R1-2
GCCAGCGTTCAATCTGAGCCATGATCAAACTCTTCAATTTAAGTTTGGTTGCTTCGAAAAGCGGCTCAATGAATTGCTGAAATAAACTGTTCGACTTCTTATTGCTAAGAAATCGTCTTGGTCACTTCACCAGACATTGAAAATCAAAAATTGTTTTTGATGTTCGATGCTGTGAGTGCCCACACAGATTGCTTGATTCAAATTGTTAAAGAGCGACGCAACAGTGTGTTGCTGCGGGAGTGGAATTCTACTCAACCGCCTTATCGAGTCAAGCCTTATTTTCAAAGGCTTTTCGAGGTTACCGACTTGGCTTTCTGCGTTGCCGCTTGCCCTGTCGATGGAGGCGCATTATAGGGATCTGGATCACGCTTGCAAGGGTGTTTTCGAATTAAATTCGCAATTTTGGTTCAACCGTTCACTAATCACCCAAAAAGCGCATTTATCCTGCAATAACACACCCGTTTGGCGAGCTCGCTATCCTCTAGATGGCGTGGCGATGGTAGCAGATCAAGGTTGTGGCGATTTGGTCTCTCTACATCTATATGCATGGTGATCGAGGTCACGCCTTCGGGTAACATAGCGCCCCTTTGCGATTCACACACTCTTGGGCTTTGGAGAGTTTAATGCCTTTTGCACTTGGCCAGCGTTGGATTAGTGATACAGAGACGGATCTGGGGTTGGGGACTGTCGTTGCTGTTGAAGGACGCATGGTTACCCTGTTGTTTCCGGCTACCGGTGAAAACCGTATGTATGCCAAAGAAGAGGCGCCGGTGACCCGGGTCAGCTTCAATGTGGGCGATCAGATCACCAGTCACGAAGACTGGACCATGACGGTCGAAGAAGTGCAGGAGAAAAACGGCCTGCTTATATATGTAGGTGTGCGCACCGACAATGATGAGCCCGTTGCCCTCAAAGAAGTGTTTCTCAACAACTTTATCAAGTTCAACAAGCCGCAGGATCGCCTGTTCGCCGGTCAGATCGATCGGATGTCCCGCTTCACCCTGCGCTACGAGGCGCTGGTCAACCAGCACCAGCGCCGTCGCAACCCAACTCGCGGTCTGGCCGGTGGCAGGGTCAGCCTGATCCCGCACCAGCTCTATATCGCTCATGAAGTGGGTCACCGCTACGCCCCACGCGTACTGCTGGCCGATGAAGTGGGTCTGGGCAAGACCATCGAAGCGGGCATGATCATTCATCAGCAACTGCTCTCCGGTCGCGCCCATCGGGTGCTTATTCTGCTGCCCGAAACCTTGCAGCACCAATGGCTGGTCGAGATGTTGCGCCGCTTCAACCTGCACTTCTCCCTGTTTGACGAGGAGCGCTGCATCGAGGCGTTCGCCGATGCGGAGAACCCCTTCGAGACCGAACAGCTGGTGATCTGCAGCCTCGACTTCCTGCGCAAGAAGCGTCGTCGCTTCGAGCAGGTGCTGGAGGCCGAGTGGGATCTGCTGGTTGTCGACGAAGCCCACCATCTGGAGTGGAGTGAAGAGGCGCCGAGCCGCGCCTACGAAATGGTGGAAGCGCTGGCCGAACAGGTGCCGGGCGTACTGCTGCTGACCGCTACCCCGGATCAGCTGGGCCACCAGAGCCACTTTGCCCGTCTGCGCCTGCTCGATCCCGAGCGTTTCTACGACTACGAGGCCTTCCTCGCCGAGGAGCAGGCCTATGGTCAGGTCGCCAGCGCAGCGCAAGAGCTGCTGGATGGCGAGACCCTGAGCGATGAAGCCAGACAGACCCTCGCCAGCCAGCTGGAAGGGTTGGACTTGAGCGATGCCGCCGCCCGCCAGCAGGCGGTCGCCAAGCTGCTGGACCAGCATGGCACCGGCCGGGTGCTGTTCCGCAACAGCCGCGCCAATATTCAGGGCTTCCCCGAGCGTCACCTCAACGTCTACCCCATGCCGCAGCCGGAGCAGTACAAGACTGCCATCAAGGTAATGGGCATGATGGGTGGTAACGGTGGCGATCTGCAGACCCGTGCCCTGCGCTACCTCTATCCCGAGAAGATCTTCCAGCAGTTCGAAGGTGACAACGCCAGCTGGACCCAGTTTGACCCGCGCGTCGAATGGTTGCTGGAGCTGCTGCTCTCTGCCCGTCAGCAGAAGGTGCTGGTGATCTGCTCCGAAGCGGCGACCGCTATCGCGCTGGAAGAGGCGCTGCGCACCCGTGAAGGGATCCGTGGAGCCGTGTTCCACGAAGGGATGTCGATCCTCGAGCGGGACAAGGCCTCCGCCTATTTTGCCCAGCAAGAGGGTGGCGCCCAAGTGCTGCTCTGCTCCGAGATCGGCTCAGAAGGGCGCAACTTCCAGTTTGCCAGCCATCTGGTGCTGTTCGATCTGCCTCTCAACCCGGATCTGCTGGAACAGCGTATCGGCCGACTGGATCGTATCGGTCAGCAGAACACCGTCGAGATCCACGTTCCCTATCTGGAAGGGACTGCCCAGCGCGCCCTGCAACTCTGGTATCACGATGGTCTGGACGCGTTCGAGCAGACCTGCCCGACTGCCCGCCCGGTATTCGAAGCGGTACGTGAAGAGCTGTTCGAGCTGCTGGCCGCCAACACCGGCGATCAGGCAGCTCTCGACGCCCTGCTGATCAAGACCCGCGAACTGCACGAGCCGCTCAAGGCTCGATTGGAGCAGGGGCGCGATCGCCTGCTGGAGATCCACTCCAGCGGTGGCGCCGCCGCCCAGCAGCTGGTCGACAAGCTGGCCGCCGAAGATGACGACACCGGCATGATCTCCTTCGCCCTCAAGATGTTCGACGAGATCGGCGTCAATCAGGATGACCGTGGCGAGAACGCGCTGGTGCTGACCCCCGGGGATCACATGCTGGTCTCCAGCTTCCCGGGCCTGCCGCAAGACGGCATGACCATCACCTTCGATCGCAACACTGCCCTGTCGCGTGATGACATGGCGCTGCTCTCCTGGGATCACCCCATGATGCGCGGCGGTATCGACCTGATCCTGGGCTCCGAGATCGGTGCCACCTCGGTCGCCCTGCTCAAGAACAAGGCGCTGCCCATCGGCTCCATCCTGCTTGAGCTGATCTTCGTTGCCGAGTCTGCGGCCCATCCCCAGCTCTACCGCTTCATGCCGCCGACGCCGATCCGTCTGCTGATGGACAAAAACGGCCAGAATCTGGGTGAGAAAGTGGCGTTCGATGCCTTCAACCGCCAGCTGACGCCGGTCAATCGCCACCTCGGCAGCAAGCTCGTGACTGCATCCCAGCCGGTGATCCACGGTCTGATTGGCCAGGGTCAGGCAATTGCCGAAGCGCTGAAAGCCGGGATTGTCGACAAGGCCCGCGCCCAGATGGCGCAGACCCTGCAGCAGGATCTGGATCGTCTGGAAGCGCTCAAGGCAGTCAACCCGAACGTGCGCGACAGCGAACTGGATTATCTGCGCAATCTGCAGGCAGAATTGCACCACCTGATCGATCAGACCCAACTCAAGCTGGATGCCATCCGCTTTATCGTGGTCACCCATAACTGACAAGGTACCGACCGACAGCGGCCAGACCCAGCTCAAACTGGATACCCAAGGCCGCTTTGTCGTGGTTACCCATAACTGATGGGGGCTTGCCCCCACCTTCTGATGCGAGACATTTATGTTTGAATACTCACCGCCTCTGGAACCCTGGCTCGATATCCTGTTCAAGGACAAGGACATCATGGTGGTCAACAAGCCCACTGGCCTGCTAAGCGTCCCCGGGCGCGGCCCCGAGAATGAAGACAGCGTCCTGCATCGGGTGAAACAGCAGCACCCCAAGGCGGCGGCAGCTCATCGCCTCGACATGTCCACCACTGGCGTCATTGTCATTCCCCTCAATCCCAACGCTCATCGGGAGCTGAGTCGGCAATTTCGCGAGCGGGAGACCGAGAAGCACTACCTTGCCTGGGTGTGGGGTGAGCCGGAGGCAGAGTCGGGTCAGGTTGACCTGCCACTCTGCGTCGACTGGCCCAACCGCCCGAAGCAGAAGGTGGATCACGAGGAGGGGCGTCACGCTCTGACTCTGTGGCAGAAACTGAAGGTGGAGAACGGCAACAGCCTGATCAAGCTGACCCCCATCACCGGTCGCTCCCATCAGCTGCGCGTCCATATGCTGGAGCTGGGGCACCCGATCCTGGGTGACAACCTCTATGCTCATCCGGATGCGCTGGCGGCGGCGCCCCATCTCTACCTGCATGCGGCCAGCCTGACCATCAGCCACCCCCGCAGTGGCGAGCGGATGACCTTCGAGGCGCCGGCTCCTTTCCCGGTCTGATCCCGCAAATCGCAGAGATAAAAAAGCCCCCATCGCGAGATGGGGGCTTTTTCATTAGGGTCAGACGCGAATATCGATCTTGCTTCCCAGGGAAGCGCTGGCCGATGTCGGTGCAACCGGCGCTGATTGCGCTGCGTTTTGCAGCAGCTTCAGCGCAGCTTCGCCCTCTTGGGTCTGCTGTTTCTTGGCCAGACTGGCCGTCATCAGAGCAGAACCAAACGACGCATTTGCAGAACTTGATATATCCATAGGGTTCCTCCTGCACTCAACAGTATCGACCAAGCGGCCCCGAACATAAGCACTGAATGCAAAACAATCTGAAAGTCGCTTTTCTATCAATCAGATAGCAATAGCATTCATGGCCCCTGTTCACCGCTGGATGACGCCTTCAAGCTCCTCCGCCGTCATCGCCCGCAATACCCGACAGGGGTTGCCGGCCGCCACCACATTGGCGGGCACATCTTTGGTCACCACCGAGCCGGCGCCGATGACGCTGTTGTCACCGATGGTGACGCCGGGGCAGATGACGACGCTGCCGCCAATCCAGACGTTGTGACCGATCCGTACCGGCTTGCCGAACTCGACACCCCTGATACGCGGCGTCACCGCCACCGGGTGAGCGGCGGTGTAGATCTGCACCCCGGGCGCCAGCAGCACGTTGTCGCCGATGTGCACCTCACAGACGTCGAGGATGGTGCAATTGACGTTGGCGTAGAAGTTCTCGCCGACGAAGATATTGGTGCCATAGTCGCAGAAGAACGGCGGATTGATGGCGCACTCCTGGCCGCGTCTACCGAGCAGCTCGTGCAGCAAAGCATCCAGCGCCGGTTTCTCCTGCCAGCAGGTGTTGAAGGTGTGATAGAGCTTGCGGCAGCGCTCGCGCGCCGCTTTGAACTCGGGGTCGCCCGCATCATAGGGCTCCCCCGCCACCATCTTCTGCCACTCGCTACCGCGCACCACCTTCTCCATTACCTACTCCATCAGCCAGATCAGGGATTCATAAGGGCGCAGCATACCCGATTGCGGTTGGGCCGGGCTATCGGGGTAGTTGCCGAGCAGCAGCCGACCTTGCCCGCTTTGTAGCTCGGCAGGCAAGGCAAACTCAACCGGCTCGCCGTAGAAGTTGCTCACCACCAGCAGGGTCTGACCGTTGGCACGGCGGGCATAGGCCCAGATCTGCGGGTGCCCGGTCAACAGCTCCTGATAATCCCCCTGAGTGAAGATGGGGTGCGCCTTGCGAAGGGCGATGAGATCCCGATAGTGCCAGAACACCGAGTTCTGGTCGGCCAGCACCGCCTCGGCATTGATCTCGGGATAGTTGGCGGCAGGCTTGAGCCAGGGCGTTCCTTGGGTGAAACCTGCATTGGCCGCTGCGCTCCACTGCATCGGCGTGCGCGAGTTGTCGCGGGACTTGGCGCCGAGAATGGCGAGGATCTCGGCCTCGCTCATCCCTTCCGCCTGCTTGATGGCGAAGATGTTGCGGCTCTCCACATCCTGATAGTCGTTGATGTGCTGATAGCCGGGGTTGGTCATGCCTATCTCCTCCCCCTGATAGATGTAGGGGGTGCCTTGCAGGCCATGCAGCGTGCTGGCCAGCATCTTGGCGGCCACTACCCTATGCTCACCCTCATCGCCGAAGCGGGAGACGATGCGCGGCTGATCGTGGTTGCACCAGAACAGCGCCGACCACCCCTTGCCATGCATACCGCTCTGCCAGTGGTTGAAGATGCGTTTGAGTTCGAGAAAATCGAACGGTGCCTTGGTCCACTTGTCGCCGTTGGGGTAATCCACCTTCAAATGGTGGAAGTTGAACACCATGGAGAGCTCGGATCCATCGAGGGCGCCATAGCGCTGGCAGTGCTCCAGCGAAGTAGAGGACATCTCCCCCACCGTCATGGCACCAACCGGAGCAAAAACGTCGCGGCTCACATCCTGCAAAAATTCGTGGATGCGCGGCCCGTCGGTGTAGAAACGGCGGCCATCGCCAATCTCGTCGTTCGGGAACGTCTGATCCTTGGAGATAAGGTTGATGACGTCGAGGCGGAAACCGTCCACCCCCTTCTTGGCCCAGAAGTGGATGATATTTTTCACCTCGGCACGCACCGCCGGATTTTCCCAGTTGAGATCCGCCTGCTCGCGGGCAAACAGGTGCAGGTAGTACTGGCCGGTGGCTGCATCCAGCTCCCATGCACTGCCACCAAACTTGGATTGCCAGTTGTTGGGCACGCCGCCATCCACCGGATCGCGCCAGATGTAGTAGTCGCGGTAGGGGCTGTTTTTATCCCCCAGCGCCGACTTGAACCAGGTGTGCTCGGTGGAGGTGTGGTTCACTACTATATCCATCACGATGCGGATATCGCGCGCGTGGGCGGCGGCCAGCAGCGCCTCGAAATCATCCATGGTGCCGTAGGCGGGGTCGATGGCGTAGTAATCGGCGATGTCGTAGCCGTTGTCCACTTGCGGGGAGACGTAAACCGGGGTCAGCCAGAGGGCGTCAACGCCCAGGGTCTTGAGATAGTCGAGGCGGGCCATGATCCCCTTGAGATCGCCGGTGCCACGGGCAGCGGAATCCTGAAAGCTCTTGGGGTAAATCTGGTAAATCACGGCACTCTGCCACCAGGGTGTTTGGCTCATGGGTCTTTCTCTTGTCTCGAATAGAAAATGGAGAGGGCGACCCACGGGTCGCCCTGATAATCAGTGTCAGGCGCAGGCTTGGGCCAACTTGCCAGCGGCTTGCTGGCGCTTGTAGACCAGCAGGGTCAGCACCACCGGCACCACGATGGCGACCAGCATGGCGATGGCAAACACCGCCCAGTATTGCGGCTGGATGGAGAGGATGCCCGGCAGGCCGCCCACCCCGATGCCGTTGGCCATCACTCCGGCGAAACCGCAGATAAGGGCCGCAAGGCTGGACCCAACCATGGCGCACAGCATGGGGAACTTGTACTTGAGGTTGACACCGTACATCGCCGGTTCGGTCACCCCGAGGTAGGCGGAGATGGCAGCAGGTACCGAGATCTCCCGCTCGTTCTCCTTGCGGCTAATCAGAATGATGCCGACGACCGCAGAAGCCTGGGCGATGTTGGAGAGGGCGATCAGCGGCCAAATCGGGGTGCCACCCATGCTCTGCATTAGCTGCAGATCCACTGCGTTGGTGGTGTGGTGAATACCGGTAATAACCAGCGGTGCGTAGAGGAAACCGAACAGGGCCGCGCCGATGGGAGCGAAGGAGCCGGTCATGGCAGCCTTGGCAGCGAAACCGACGCCATCACCAATCCAGCGACCGAACGGGCCGATAAAGGCGTGGGCCACGATCACTGCCAGCAGCAGCGAGACAAACGGCACAATCACCAGATAGAGGTAAGCCGGAATGATCCGCTTGAGGTTGGTCTCAACCCAGGCGAGGAAGACACCCGCCAGCAGCGCCGGAATGACCTGGGCCTGATAACCCACCTTCTGGATCACGAACAGGCCGAAGTCCCACACCTCCGGGGTCTGCTGACCGATGCCGTAGGCGTTCATCAACTGCGGCGACACCAGCGTGATACCGAGCACGATACCCAAGATCTCGGAGCCGCCCATCTTCTTCACTGCAGACCAGCAGACACCTACCGGCAGGAAGTGGAAAATCGCCTCGCCCAGCAGCCAGAGGAAGGCGTGTACCTGAGCCCAGAACTGGCTGATCTCGGTGAGGGTGTGAGTGCCATCGTCAAACATCTTGATGTCGCCGATGACGTTGCGAAAGCCCAGGATCAGACCGCCGGTGATGATGGCGGGCAGCAACGGAACGAAGATCTCCGCCAGATGGGAGATGCCCCGCTCCAGCGGATTCATGTTCTGGCGAGCCGCCTGCTTGGCGGTCTCCTTGCTGCCACCGCTGACGCCGAGCTGCTCGGTCAGCGCCTTGTACCACTGCTCTACCTCATTACCGATCACCACCTGGAACTGACCGCCCTGGGTGAAGCTTCCCTTCACTGCCGGAATGGTTTCGATGGCCTTGCTGTCGGCCTTGGCCGGATCGTTCAGGACGAAGCGCAACCGGGTCAGGCAGTGGCTGACGGTGGCGATGTTCTCCTTGCCGCCGATCTTGTCGATCAGGGTGGCAAGCTGCTGTGCGTTGATCTTGGACATGGGTCTTCCCTCTGTGACGCCATTGAATAGTGGTCTGTATCGCCCTTTTGAGCCAGTCTGTCAGCCGGAGCGTTTTTGGTATCGTTCCCATTTAGCATGCCGACAATCTGGCCAGATCGAAATGGGAACGTTCCCAATTCGTGGCCAGCGTCACAAAAAGCACACTTTTTGTTCAGTCCGAAGTGATGGGGCTCACAGGGTTCGGCAGGGGGCGATTGTCACCAGCGGAGGCCGATCCTGCTCAATCTGGCCGAGCAGCTGACGCGCCGCCTGCTCCCCCGCCCCTTTGTAACCAAGATCGAGACTGAGGGCGTTGGGGAAGAGGAAACTGAGCATGGGGTTGTTGCCAAGGCCGGTCACCAGTACCTCGCTACGCCCTTGTTCTTGCAGGTATTTTGCCGCACCGATGGCGAGGGTGTCGCTGGCGCAGACCAACGCCTGGGTGGAGGGGGTAAGCAGCTCGGCCGCCAGCCGGTAGCCGCTCTGCAGGCTGAGATCGCCGAGGGCGGTGCGCGGGCGCAACCCCTGCTCTGCGCAGTAAGCGAGATAAGCATCTAGGCGGCGCTGGCCGGTGGTGAGATCCGAGGTATCCACCCCCAGATAGGCGATGTCGCGGGCGCCACGGCTTGCCAGCTGCGCCAGCATGGTGCGCACCGCACCGGCGTCGTCGAAGCAGACCGAGGAGAAACCGGGATATTCACGAGCGACCAGCACCAGCTTCTCTTTCAGCGGCGCCATGGCGGCATAGTCCAAGTTATTGAAGGCGAACAGGATAATGCCATCCACCCCGCGCCGCTCCAGCACCGCCAGATGCTCCTGTACCTTGGCGGGGGAGAACTTGCTCTCCATCAGCACAGCATCGTAGCCGCGCTGATAGAGGGTCTCCAGCATGCCGCGCACCGCCTGATTCTCCGAGCTGGAGTCGAGCCGCGAGACGATGATCCCCACCACCTGCTGGCTCTGGCTGCGCATGGCCCGCGCCGACTTGCTCGGCACGAAGCCATGCTCGGCGATGATCTGCTCCACCCGCTCGCGGGTCTCCTGCTTCACCTTGGGATCCTGATTGAGCACCCGGGAGACAGTCGACTTGCCGACCCCCGAGAGGCGGGCGATATCGAGGATGGTCAGTTTCTTGTCCATGGATTGACTCACTGGGGTTTGGCGCAGGCGGTGGAAATTGCCCACATTGTTGTGATTAACCCCTGTGAATACAAGCCCATGGCGTTAGAATGCCCTTTTTGCCCCGCTTCGGACGGCGCATCAGGAGGACGCCCACCATGGATCTGCTGGCCAGTCTGCTCTTCTCCCTCTCCATCACAGGCCCCATCTGCGTGATCCTGCTGCTCGGCATCTGGCTCAAGCGGCTGGGGCTGCTGCCGGAGCCCTTCACCGAATCCGCCTCCCGGCTGGTGTTTCAGGTCACCCTGCCCGCCCTGCTCTTTCTCAGCATTCTTGGCACCAACTTCGCCACCATGCCGAGCCCTTGGTTTATCGGTTACGGCCTGCTCGCCACCGTCGCCAGCTATCTGGTACTGGAGCTGCTGGCGGGCCGCTTTATCGGCGAGCAGCGACTGCGCGGCATCTTCGTGCAGGGGAGTTTTCGCGGCAACAGCGCCATCATAGGGCTCGCCTACGTGCAGAACGCCTATGGCCACGAGGGGCTGGGGGCGGCAGCGCTCTACGTCGGCGCGGTCACCGTGCTCTACAACATCCTCGCGGTCATCACCCTCACCCGCAGCCTCGGCGGGGCG
Organism: Aeromonas sp. R1-2; assembly: GCF_040908505.1. Lineage (NCBI taxonomy): Bacteria > Pseudomonadati > Pseudomonadota > Gammaproteobacteria > Aeromonadales > Aeromonadaceae > Aeromonas > Aeromonas sp. R1-2. The sequence goes on from NZ_JBFODU010000020.1 coordinate 10,146, forward strand.
ACCGGCATTCGCCCCATCCTGCTCGGCATCATCAAGAATCCGCTCATCATCGCCATCGTGGCGGCCCTGCCGTTCAGCCTGCTCGGCATCAAGATGCCGCAGCTGCTGCTCACCACTGGCGGCTACTTCGCCAACATGACGTTGCCGCTGGCGCTGCTCTGCACCGGCGCCTCCCTCAGTCTTGGGGCCCTGCGCGGCGGGGCGGCGCTGACCGGCTGGGCCAGCGTGATGCGGCTCTGCCTCATTCCAGCGGCGTTCACTCTGGGGGCAGCCCTGCTCGGCTTCAGCCATCTGGAGCTGGGCATCCTGTTTCTCATCAGCGCCACTCCAACCGCCGCCGCCAGCTATGTGATGACCCGCGCCATGGGGGGCGACAGCGTACTGGCCGCGAACATCATCGCCACCACCACCCTCGGCTCGCTGGTTACCACCAGTCTGGGAGCGACCCTGATGAATTACCTCGGTCTGATGTACTGACCCTGCCCGAGGAAACTGCCAACCTCATCGCCACCACGAACCTTGGCTCCCATACACCGGCAGGGAGCCATCCTGATGAGCTATCTGGGTCTTATGTACTGACGGCTTGACCTTGCCGGAGGCGGCAGCTTTAGGCTGGCGCTCATCAACAAAGGAGATATCCCATGACCATCGAACTCACAGTGTCCGGCATGTCCTGTGGTGGCTGCGCCGCCAGTCTGCAAAAAGCGCTGCTGGCCCAGCCTGCGGTCACCACCGCAACCGTCGATTTCACCAGCAGCAAGGCCGTCATTGAGAGCGAGCTGAGCAAGGCCGAGCTGATCGCCCTGATCGAAGCCAAGGGTTTCTCTGCGAGTTAAATTATCTCCATAGAGGTATAAAACAGGTTAAAAATCTGTACTCACCTGTCTTTTGGTGAGTTTTATCACAGACCCGGGTTATTAAACGGGCAAACTTGCTGCGATTATTCCAACCACAAGGATTTGCAGCATGACCCTACCGATCCGCAAGACCCTGCTCGCCGCCGTCGTCGGCCTGACCCTCTCCCCCATGGCAATGGCCCTGCCCAACGTCCATATTCTGGCAACCGGCGGCACCATTGCCGGAGCTGGCCAGTCCGCTACCCAGTCCAACTACGAGGCTGGCAAGGTGGCCATCGAAACCCTGATCGCCGCCGTGCCCGAGATGAAGAACGTGGCCGATGTGCAGGGTGAGCAGGTGGTGAAGATCGGCTCCCAGGACATGAACGACGAGGTGTGGCTCAAGCTGGCCAAACGGGTCAACGAGCTGCTGGCCAAGGATGACGTGGATGGCATTGTCATCACCCACGGCACCGACACCATGGAAGAGACCGCCTACTTCCTCAATCTGACCGTCAAGAGCGACAAGCCGGTGGTACTGGTTGGCGCCATGCGCCCCTCCACCGCCATGAGTGCTGATGGCCCGCTCAACCTCTACAACGCCGTGGTGACCGCCTCCGACCCCGCCTCCAAGGGACGTGGCGTCATGGTGGCGATGAACGACACAGTGCTCGATGCCCGCGATGTCACCAAGACCAACACCACAGGCGTGCAGACCTTTGCCTCCCCCAACTTTGGCCCGCTGGGTTACATCCACAACGGCAAGATCGACTATCAGCGCAGCCCGGCCCGTCTGCACACCAGCAAGACGCCATTTGACGTGAGCAAGCTCGACAAGCTGCCGCAAGTGGGCATCGTCTACAGCTACGCCAACGCCACCGACTTGCCGGCCAAGGCGATGGTGGATGCCAAGTTCGACGGCATCGTCAGCGCCGGGGTGGGCAACGGCAACCTCTATCACTCCCTGTTCGACACCCTGGCCAAAGCGAGCAAGGATGGCATCCGCGTCGTACGCTCCGCCCGCGTGCCGACCGGCGCCACCACCCTAGATGCCGAGATCGATGATGCCAAGTACGGCTTCGTGGCCTCCGGCACTCTCAACCCGCAGAAGGCGCGGGTGCTGCTGATGCTCTCCCTGACCCAGAGCAAGGATCCGGCCCAGATCCAGCGCTGGTTCCAACAGTTCTGATAACGGTTGTCTGAACCATGACAAGCAAGGGCGGGACTTCCCGCCCTTTTCCCTCCTGCAATGCTGCCTCGCCCATTACGCCGTTTGGCGTGGTCATCCTTCCCTTTTCCGGCCATCTTTTTCGGCCACCGCAGAGCGCTGTCATCAAATTAGCGAGCCGGATCACCCGCTTTCACAAGCGCATCGCCACCAAATTCATTACACTGCCAGCGATCTTATCCACTCAAGGAGTGCTGTTGCTGTATGGAAATATTGATCCTGCTGGGATTGATTTTGCTTAATGGCGTCTTCGCCATGTCAGAAATCGCCATCGTCACCGCACGCAAGGCTCGCCTCGGCAAGCTTGCCTCTGAAGGCAACCGTTCCGCCGCCATCGCCCTCAAACTGGGCGAAGACCCGACCCATTTTCTCTCTGCCGTCCAAATCGGCATTACCAGCATAGGTCTGCTCAACGGTATCTATGGCGAATCCCTGCTGGCCCAGCCCTTCTCCCTCTGGTTGCAGGAGTGGGGACTCCCGGCCAAGAGCAGTGGCCTGATCGCCACAATCATAGTGGTGGTGGTGGTTACTTATCTCTCCATCGTGGTGGGGGAGCTGGTGCCCAAGCGGCTTGGCCAGCTCAATGCCGAGCGCATCGCCTGTCTGGTGGCCCGCCCCATGCACTGGCTCGCCACCCTGACACGCCCCTTCGTCTGGCTGCTGTCGGCCTCTACCAATGCCAGCCTGCGGCTGCTGCGGGTCAACCAGAACGGCAGCGCCAACGTCACCGAGGAGGAGATCCACGCCATGCTGGTGGAGGGCTCTGAAGCCGGGGTGATCGAGGATCATGAGCACACCATGCTGCGCAACGTCTTCCGTCTCGACGAGCGCAGCCTCTCCTCCCTGATGGTGCCACGCAGCGATATCCGCTATCTGGATCTGGCTCTGCCGCTGGAGACCAACCTGCAGCGACTGGTGGAGTATCGCCACAGCTATTTTCCGGTCTGCGACGGCAACCTGTCAGAATTGGTGGGTATCATCAATGTCAGCAAGGTGCTGCACGCCTATATCAAGGGGGAGCCCATCGATCTGGCTGCCCTGACCCAGGAGGGCAGCCTGCTGCCCGAGACCCTCAACGGCGTAGAGCTGCTCAACCACTTCCGCACCCACAGCGAACAGATGGCGCTGGTGGTGGACGAATATGGCGAGCTGCAGGGACTGGTCACCCAGCAGGATCTGCTGGAGGCGCTGGCGGGGGATTTCCAGCAGGAGGATGGCGAGGACAACTGGGCATTCCGGCGCGCCGACGGCAGCTGGCTGCTCGATGGCCTGATCCCGTTGCCGGAGTTGAAGGACTGTCTGGAGCTGGTTCGTCTGCCAGAAGAAGAAAAACATCACTATCACACCCTCGGAGGGCTTATCATGCTGCTCCTTGGTCGTGTTCCACAAACCGGAGACCTGGTGACACTGGAACAGTGGCAACTGGAAATTGTTGACATGGATGGCCTGCGCATCGACAAGGTGCTCGCCATGCCCTTGACCGATCAACCCAGCTAACCTGCGGAGTTTGCAAGTATGGAGCAGTTTTACCAACTGGCTCACGCCTTTATGAATCACGATCTGAACACACTTTCCGATCCCAAGATGGCCTTCATGATCTGTGGTGTGATTCTGACGTTTCTGGTACTGGAAAACGGATTCATCCCTACCGCCTTTCTGCCCGGTGACAGCCTGCTGATCCTCACCGGCGTACTCATCTATCAGGATGTGTTGTCTCTCGGGGTGATCCCGCTATTGATCATGGCAACCTTTGTCGGCACCTGGCTCGGTTACATGCAGGGGCGCTTCCTTGGCCACACCCAGCTCTACCATCGGCTGATGTCCCACGTGGAAGAGCGACACCAGCAGAAGGTCTACCACCTGCTGGACAAGTACGGGATCATCACCCTGATCACCGCGCGCTATATCGCCTTCGTGCGCACCGCCTACCCCTATATCGTGGGTGCCACCGAACTGCCCCAGGGGCGCTTTCTCATCGTCAATCTGATCAGCTCCATCATGTGGATCTGCCCGTTGGTCGGGTTTGGCTACTACCTGAGCCACACCAAGCTGGCAGCCGAATACCAGACCCAGTTCTTCAACATCATCATCTATCTGCCGGTGGCCCTGCTGGTGGGTGGCATGGTGGCGCTGGTCTGGCGCTGGATCAGCAAACGCAGGGCCGCGCAGCCGCGGGATTGACCCCTCGCCCAACGCCCGACCCGAAAGCCCTCGCCAGAGGGCTTTTTTGATCGCCAATTTTGCGCAAATAGAAGAAATAGTCCCGCTCGGCCCTTGTAAAGCCGGGGTAAAAATGAGTGAATCTAGCGCCTTTTTTTGGATGGGAATGGAGTCGGTTGTATGTGGTGTCGGATTCGCGCAGCAGCGCTGGTTGTCGGGTTGATGGGAATGTTGGGATTGCCTGCGGTCAGCGCGGCACCCAACCCTGCCAAACTGGAAGTACGCTCGAGCAGCGCCCTGGTCGTGGATGTAAAAACGGGCAAGACGCTCTACCAGAAGAATGCCACCAAGGTGCGTCCCATCGCCTCCCTCACCAAGCTGATGACAGCGCTGGTGGTGCTGGATGCCAAGCAGAATCTCAACCAGACCATCACGGTCGACAAGAACGATCTGGATCGGGTCAAACACACCCACTCCCGCATCCGCATGGGCACCAAGGTGACCCGCCGCGATGCCCTGCATCTGGCGCTGATGTCCTCCGAAAACCGGATGGCCTCGGCACTGGCGCGTCACTATCCGGGCGGTCGCAGCGCCTTCGTGCGGGCCATGAACAACAAGGCCAGACAGCTGGGTATGCGTAATACCCACTTCTACGACTCCACCGGCCTCTCCACCCGCAACGTCTCTACCGCCCAGGATCTCGGCAAGCTGGCCGCCGCCGCCTATCGTCAGCCGCTGATCCGTCAGTTCACTCAGGATGAGAACCGGGAGATGCGCTTCAGCGCCCCCTCCTATAGCCTGATGTTCAACAACACCAACCCGCTGGTGAAAAACCCGGATTGGGACGTGCGCCTCTCCAAGACCGGCTTCACTGACGAAGCGGGGCGCTGTCTGGTAATGCGCGCCAAACCGGACAGCCGCGAGCTCGCCATCGTGCTGCTCAACTCGGTGGGCAAACGCACCCCCATCGGCGATGCCAACCGCATTCGCAAATGGTTGAAAAGCTGAGTAAATATCTCGACACAAAAGGATGCTGCGGCATCCTTTTTTATTGCCAGCAGAACGCCTCGGCAGGCCTTGCAGGATGTTGATGAGCGAACCTTGAGTGATAAGCTGCGCGGCATCTGCCGTTGCAACAGCAGGCATACAGGGCGCCTATAGATGAGGCAAAGGGTTGTACCGTTCAGAAGAACGCAGCTCAATAACAGAAGAGGTATAAAAGAGGACAAGAACAGACAGGCAGGAGGGTGACCCGGCCGCCACAGCGAACGCGGATCCACACGACAGGGGTAAATGTCGCCCATAAAAAAAACAGCCCCGACCGAAGTCGAGGCTGTCTGTATGGTGCGCCCGAGAGGATTCGAACCTCTGACCACCTGGTTCGTAGCCAGGTACTCTATCCAGCTGAGCTACGGGCGCTCATAAACTTTTGGTACTGCTTGAAATATGGTGCGCCCGAGAGGATTCGAACCTCTGACCACCTGGTTCGTAGCCAGGTACTCTATCCAGCTGAGCTACGGGCGCTCACAAACTTTTGTGTACTGCTTGAAAAATGGTGCGCCCGAGAGGATTCGAACCTCTGACCACCTGGTTCGTAGCCAGGTACTCTATCCAGCTGAGCTACGGGCGCTCATAAATCGTTGTGTCGTTTTAAATGGTGCGCCCGAGAGGATTCGAACCTCTGACCACCTGGTTCGTAGCCAGGTACTCTATCCAGCTGAGCTACGGGCGCCCTGTTTTAAAACGATAAAAAAAGCTTACTTATCAGTAAGCCTTTTCCAAAGTGTCGACTTGCTGATGGTCAACACATGACTCTTGCTTGAGTCGTAATATGGTGCGCCCGAGAGGATTCGAACCTCTGACCACCTGGTTCGTAGCCAGGTACTCTATCCAGCTGAGCTACGGGCGCAAATGGCGGAGAAGGGGGGATTCGAACCCCCGATGCGGGTATAAGCCGCATACTCCCTTAGCAGGGGAGCGCCTTCAGCCTCTCGGCCACCTCTCCGTTTGCGGGGCTGATAATACTTCACAGGGATTTTTAGTCAAACACTTTTTTGGAGAAAAAAGTGCGTTCGCTCAGCATTTGGTCAAAGCGTGGAATATTCAAACAATATCGGCACTTATCCCGCAGTTTCGCGCCCTGCAGGGCAATTTCAGGGGGCCGGAAAAACAAAAGGCGACACATGAGGTGTCGCCTTGTCACAGCCATGAAAGTGGCTTAGAAGCCCGGTTGGCCCGGAACTTTCTCGGCCTGGATGCGCTGGTAGATCTCTTCGCGGTGAACGGAGACCTCTTTCGGCGCGTTAACACCGATACGAACCTGGTTGCCTTTAACGCCCAGTACGGTGACAGTCACTTCATCACCAATCATCAGGGTTTCCCCAACACGACGAGTCAAAATAAGCATTCGCTTGCTCCTGTATCCTGTTTTGTTTTTATATCGATATGCGACATTATCTAACAAAGATACCGATATGGTAAATGGTTGAAACTAAATCAATCAGAGATTGTTAGCCCAAGGGCTGCTCTTGCGGTGCCTGATCCAACCCGAAAGCCGCGTGCAGGGCTCGCACCGCCAGCTCCAGATACTTCTCGTCAATCACCACAGAGATTTTGATTTCAGAGGTCGAGATCAACTGCATGTTGATCCCCTCCTCGCCCAATACCTTGAACATGGTGCGCGCAACACCGGGATGGTTCCACATGCCGACACCGACAATGGAAACCTTGGCAATTTCGCCATTTCCCTGCACGCAGGAGGCGCCAAGTTCGGTGGCGGTCTCCTCCAACAGCGCCCGGGCACGGCGATAATCGTCACGATTCACCGTGAAGGTGAAGTCGGCGGTGCCATCTCCCAGGGTGTTCTGCACAATCATGTCGACATCAATGTTGGCATCGCTGATCGGATTCAGGATCTGCGCGGCAACGGTTGGTCTGTCCGGCACGCCCAGAATGGTCAGGCTGGCCTCGTTGCGGTTAAAAGCGATCCCGGATACCAGGGGAGCTTCCATCCTATCACCTCCATATGTGATTAAGGTTCCCTCTCCATCGATAAAGCTCGACAGCACCCGCAGCGGGACGCGGTACTTGCCCGCAAACTCCACCGAGCGGATCTGCAACACCTTGGCGCCGAGACTGGCCATCTCCAGCATCTCCTCGAAGGTGATGGTGTCGAGACGACGCGCCTTGGGCTCGATGCGCGGATCCGTGGTGTATACCCCATCCACATCGGTAAAGATCTGGCACTCATCGGCCTTGATGGCCGCCGCCACGGCAACCGCCGTGGTATCCGAACCGCCGCGGCCCAGCGTCGTGATGGCGTTATGCTCGTCACGGCCCTGGAAACCGGCGATCACCACCACCTTGCCCGCAGCCAGTTCGGCATGAACCAGCTCGGTGTCGATGTGGGTGATGCGCGCCTTGCCATAGGCGGAATCGGTGTGAATCCGAACCTGATCACCGGTCATTGAGACCGCAGGACAACCGCGTTTGTTCAACGCGATCGCCAGCAGCGCTATGGTGACCTGCTCACCGGTGGAGACCAGTACATCCATCTCCCGCCGGTTGGCATCAGGATCCAGTTGCTGGGCCATGCCCAGCAACCGGTTGGTTTCGCCCGACATGGCGGAGACAACCACCACCACGTCGTGTCCCTGGGCGCGGGTCTGCTCGACCCGCTCAGCTACCGCCTCGATCCGCTCCAGTGTGCCGACCGAGGTGCCGCCGTACTTCTGTACATAGAGTGCCACAGATCACCTCGCCCGATTACAGGCGCTCTTCCAGCCAGGAATGAACGGATTGCAGCGCTGCCGGCACCGCCTCAGGCTGGGTACCACCCGCCTGTGCCATGTCCGGACGGCCACCGCCCTTGCCACCCACCTGCTGGGCAACCAGATTGACCAGTTCACCGGCCTTGACCTTGCCGGTCAGGTCGTTGGTGACGCCGGCGATCAGGTTGACCTTGCCATCGGCACAGGTGGCCAGCAGTACGACACCGGACTTCATCTGGTTCTTCAGCTCGTCCAGCATGCCGCGCAGGGATTTCGGATCGGCCCCTTCCAGCGCTGCAACCAGCACCTTCTGACCGTTGATCTCGATCACCTGACCCAGCAGGTCGTTACCCGCCTGAGCGGCCAGCTTGGCCTTGAGCTGCTCCAGCTCGCGCTCCATCATCTTGGCCTTGTCCAGCATCTGGCGAACCTTGTCGGCGATGCAGAACTGATCACCTTTCACCAGTGCAGCAGCCTCTTCGATCTGCTCGCCAACCTGATGCATGAAGTCGATGGCCGCTTTGCCGGTCACCGCTTCGATACGGCGCACGCCAGCTGCGATACCGCTCTCGGCGATGATCTTGAAGAAGCCGATATCGCCGGTGCGCTTGGCGTGAGTACCGCCGCACAGCTCGGTGGAGTAGTCGCCCATGCGCACCACGCGCACGTCGTCTTCATATTTTTCACCAAACAGCGCCATGGCACCGGCGGACTTGGCCGCTTCCAGATCCATCAGCTGGGTGGTGATTTCGTGGTTGGCGCGGATCTGGTTGTTGACCAGCTCCTCGACCCGGCGAATGGTCGCCATGGTCAGCCCCTCGAAGTGGGAGAAGTCAAAGCGCATGCGCTCGGCCCCAACCAGAGAACCTTTCTGGGTGACATGCTCGCCCAGAGCCTGACGCAGGGCAGCGTGCAGCAGGTGAGTCACGGAGTGGTTCAGAGCGATGGCCTGACGACGGTCAGCGTCAACCACGGCTTCCACTTCGGCGCCCTTCTCCAGGGTGCCCAGCTCCATGTAACCCTTGTGGATGATCGCCTTGCCCGCTTTCAGGGTGTCGGTCACGGCAAAGATGCCGTCGTCCACTTTCAGGGTACCGCTGTCGCCAATCTGGCCGCCGGACTCGGCGTAGAAGGGGGTCTCCTCCAGCACGATGACCGCTTCGTCACCGGCGATAAGACCGCTCACCTCTTCCACACCCTTGTAGATACCGACCACGCGGGTACGCTCGGTCAGAGTCTTGTAACCGGTGAAGGGGGTCTCGAAGTCGAGCTTGAGCATCTCGTTGTAGTTCACGCCGAAGCTGGAGGCCTCTTTGGCACGAGCACGCTGCTTCTCCATCTCGGCCTTGAAGCCCTCTTCGTCGATGCCGATCTCGCGCTCGCGCACCACGTCGGCAGTCAGGTCGGCCGGGAAGCCGTAAGTGTCATAGAGCTTGAACACCACCTCACCCGGAATAACCTTGGCATCGCCCAGGTTGGCCAGAGCATCTTCCAGCAGCAGCAGACCGCGATCCAGCGTGCGGACAAACTGCTCTTCCTCGATACGCAGCACGCGCTCGACCAGCGGCAGCTGGGCGATCAGCTCGGCAGCGACATCCTTCATCTGCACTGCCAGCTCGGCAGCCAGTTTGTAGAAGAAGACATCGGTCGCACCCAGCTTGCGACCATGACGCACGGCGCGGCGGATGATGCGACGCAACACATAGCCACGACCTTCGTTGGACGGCATCACGCCATCTGCCACCAGGAAGGCGCAGGAGCGGATGTGGTCAGCGATGACGCGCAGGGACTGGTTGCTCAGATCGGTGGTGCCGACAATCTCGGCCGCTTTCTTGATCAGCGCCTGGAAGATGTCGATTTCGTAGTTGGAGTGGACACCCTGCATGATGGCGGAGATACGCTCCAGACCCATGCCGGTATCCACGGACGGACGGGGCAGCGGCTCCATGGTGCCGTCAGCCTGACGGTTGAACTGCATGAACACCACGTTCCAGATCTCGATGAAACGGTCACCATCCTCTTCCGGCGAGCCGGGACGGCCACCCCAGATGTGATCGCCGTGGTCATAGAAGATCTCGGTGCAGGGACCGCACGGGCCGGTATCGCCCATCGCCCAGAAGTTGTCGGAAGCGTAAGGGGCACCCTTGTTGTCACCGATGCGGACGATGCGATCGGCCGGCACACCGACCTCTTTTTCCCAGATATCGAAAGCTTCATCGTCAGTCGCGTAGACGGTCACCAGCAGGCGATCTTTCGGCAGCTGCAGCACCTCGGTCAGGAAGCCCCATGCAAACTTGATGGCATCCTGTTTGAAGTAGTCACCGAAGCTGAAGTTGCCCAGCATTTCGAAGAAGGTGTGGTGACGAGCGGTATAGCCGACGTTTTCCAGATCGTTGTGCTTACCACCGGCACGCACGCAACGCTGGGAAGTCGTCGCGCGATTGTAGGCACGCTTGTCTGCGCCAAGGAACACGTCCTTGAACTGGTTCATACCCGCGTTGGTAAACAACAGGGTCGGGTCGTTATGCGGTACCAGCGAGCTGGAGGAGACAACCTGGTGCCCCTGGGAACGGAAATACTCGAGAAACGCAGCGCGAATCTCTGACGTGGACATATACATGGAAAATCCTGCTTGATTCGAATACGGACTTTTAACCGCATTAATGTAAGTTTTCTGCGGGGTAAAGTAAAACGGACAGGGCCGCCACGGGCGAAAAAGCGCACATAAATGGGCCAGAAAAGAGCGGCACCGCCTACAGTGGCTTTTTCCACTGTCGAGAGGCAAAAAAGCAGCGCATAAAGAGAGATGAGATGAACAAAAGGCCGCTTTTTCGGGATTGTGCGCGCAAGCTACTGTACGGACAGGAAAAACCTGCCACAAGGAGAGGTGAAACGACGTTTGCCACGCAGTGGCGTTACTCCTCCCGCTCCTGCAGGGCAGAGATGGCATAACGGGCCTGATCCTGGGTAAAGCCGCGCCCCAGCAGATACTTGAGCCACTTCATCCGCAGCTTGAAATCCGCCAGATCGGCCACCCGGGCGCGCCGTTCGAGCAGGGCAAACGCCAGTTCGAACCAGTCCAGCTCCGGCTGATCGAATGCGGCATCAATCTGCATATCGTCGAGCCCCTTGCGGCGCAGATCGAAGCGGATCTTGATGGGGCCATGGCCCTTGGCGGCACCGGCACGTACAGCCATACCGCCGTAACGTTCGTCATTGACCCAGTTGTAACCGCGGCAGTAGTCGACCACCGCCTCGATCACCTCTTCATTGAAACCCTGCTGGCGCAGCCGGTTGGCCAGCTCCGACTCGGCGCTCTCGCGACGGGCCAGACTGCGCATGGCAAAGGCGCGGGCGGCGGCAAGCTGCTCTGCAAAGGTCGGTTCGGCAGGCTCGACCGGTTCGGTAACGGATTCATCAACCATCATAAATAACAAGGCCGGGTATCTACCCGGCCTTCCTTTGTTCCTTATTCGAACTCTTGTTCACTTTCGGCATCGAACTCGTCTGCCTCAACCGGTGCAGCCTTGTCATCGACTGGCACGGCACCGGAGAGCAGCAGCTCGCGCAGGCGGGCTTCCACTTCGCCAGCCATCACCTTGTTCTCGGCGAACAGCTTCATGACGTTGGCCTTGCCCTGACCGATCTTCTCGCCGTTGTAGCTGTACCAGGCACCGGCCTTGTCGATCAGCTTGTGCTTGACACCGAGATCCACCAGCTCGCCCTCTTTGGAGATACCGGCGCCGTAGAAGATCTGGAATTCAGCCTGCTTGAAGGGCGGGGCCACCTTGTTCTTGACCACTTTGACGCGGGTCTCGTTACCGACCACTTCGTCGCCTTCCTTGATGGCGCCGATACGACGGATATCCAGACGCACGGAGGCGTAGAACTTGAGCGCGTTACCACCGGTAGTGGTCTCCGGGCTACCGAACATGACGCCGATCTTCATCCGGATCTGGTTGATGAAGATGCACAGGCAGTTGGCGTTCTTGATGTTGGCAGTCAGCTTGCGCAGCGCCTGGGACATCAGACGAGCCTGCAGACCAACGTGGGAATCACCCATCTCCCCTTCGATTTCCGCTTTCGGCGTCAGGGCCGCCACGGAGTCGACGATGATGACGTCAACCGCGTTGGAGCGAACCAGCATGTCGCAGATCTCCAGCGCCTGTTCACCGGTATCCGGCTGAGAGATGAGCAGGTCGTCGACGTTGACGCCCAGCTTGGCAGCATAGATAGGGTCGAGAGCGTGTTCCGCATCGACGAAGGCACAGGTCTTGCCCTTCTTCTGGGCTTCGGCGATCACCTGCAGGGTGAGGGTGGTTTTACCGGAAGATTCCGGGCCGTAGATCTCGACGATACGGCCACACGGCAGACCGCCGATCCCCAGCGCCACGTCCAGCGAGAGGGAACCGGTAGAGATGGCTTCGATATCCATGGTCTTGCTGTCGCCCAGACGCATGATGGAACCTTTGCCGAACTGCTTTTCAATCTGACCCAGCGCAGCCGCCAGTGCCTTCTGTTTGTTCTGATCCATGCCAATCTCCGCTGGAAATCGTGAGTAAGAAGTGAAGTTGGGCTAAGTATACTGTCTATTCATACAGTATCAAGCCCAATTTATCTGAGCAGGGCCAACAGACCCGACAAGGCCTGTCTCACCGCCTGCTGGCGCACCTGTCGGCGATCCCCGTCGAAGCGGGCGAGCAGGGAGTGGTGACGGCCGTTGCGGTCGGCCCAGGCGAACCAGACGGTGCCGACCGGCTTGCCCTCGGTGGCGCCACCGGGGCCGGCGATGCCACTGATGGCAACGCTGATGGAGGCAGACGAGTGCGCCAGCGCGCCGCGGGCCATCTCCAGCACCACCGCTTCGCTCACTGCACCGTGCTGTTCAAGGCTCTCGCTGCTCACCCCCAACATCTGCTGCTTGGCCTCGTTGGTGTAGGTGACAAATCCGCGATCGAACCAGCCGGAGCTGCCCGCTATGTCGGTGATAGCGCAGGCCACCCCACCGCCGGTACAGGATTCGGCGGTCGCCGCCAGCCAGCCCCGCTGGCCAAGGGCCCGTCCCAGCTCGATGGCAAGGTGCTCTATCTCTGCATCCAGTTTCATCACGACTCCTTCTGATCCGCTCAAGGGGCACATTATGCGATCCCGCTAGCGCCGCCCGCAACCACGGCAGACCGCCCTTGCCTGCCGCAATGTGAGGTGCTGCACCGGAGTCATGCCTTCAATAGCGCAGAGCAGCTGCGCCCGGAACACCCGCTCCCCCGCCGCGGCGCTTATGTGTAGAATGGCGCCATCAAGCTCAAGGCTCATCACCGCAGACATTGGCCCGCAGAGGCCCCTTCTGGAACAGAACATGACCGCACAACACCAAGCCAGCGGCGCCACAAGCTCCGCTCCCAGCGCCAATCTGAGCGCCCACACGCCCATGATGCAGCAGTACCTTGGCCTCAAGGCCGAGAACCCGGAGATCCTGCTGTTCTACCGGATGGGCGACTTCTACGAGTTGTTCTATGACGATGCCCGCAAGGCCTCCCAGCTGCTCGATATCTCCCTGACCAAGCGCGGCCAGTCGGCGGGCAGCCCCATCCCGATGGCGGGGGTGCCCTATCACGCTATCGAAGGGTATCTGGCCAAGCTGGTGCAGCTCGGCGAATCCGCCGCCATCTGCGAACAGGTGGGGGATCCCGCCACCAGCAAGGGGCCGGTGGAGCGCAAGGTCATTCGCATCATCACCCCGGGTACCGTCTCCGACGAGGCGCTGCTCAGCGAGCGACAGGACAACCTGATCGCCGCCGTCTATCACGATGGCCGCCGCTTCGGCTACGGCACCATGGACATCGGCTCCGGCCGCTTCTTCATCAACCAGTTCGAGAAAGAAGAGACCTTACTGGCTGAGCTGCAGCGCACCAATCCGGCCGAACTGCTCTACCCGGAATCGTTCGAATTCCTGCACCATATCGAGGGTCGCCGCGGCCTGCGTCGCCGCCCAGAGTGGGAGTTTGAACTGGGCACCGCTCGCAAGCTGCTCTGCCAGCAGTTCGGCACCCAGGATCTGGTGGGCTTTGGCGTCGACAAGAGCGAGACCGCCCTGTGCGCCGCAGGCTGCCTGATGCAGTACGTCAAGGACACCCAGCGCACCGCACTGCCCCACATCCGCAACGTGCGCCTCGAGCAGCCGGATCACGCGGTCATCATGGATGCCGCCACCCGCCGCAATCTGGAGCTGACCCAGAATCTGGCCGGTGGCTATGAAAATACCCTGGCCGAGGTGCTGGATCGCACCGCCACCCCCATGGGCAGCCGCCTGCTCAAGCGCTGGATCCACCAGCCGATCCGCGATCGGGTGATCCTGAAAGGCCGCCAGAGCACCATCAAGGAGCTCATCGAGCAGAACCTCTACGACGAGTTGGGCAACCTGCTGCGTCAGGTCGGTGATGTGGAGCGGGTGCTGGCGCGTCTCGCCCTGCGCTCGGCCCGCCCGCGCGATCTCACCCGCCTGCGTCAGGCCTTCGCCCAGTTACCTGAGTTGCAGCGCCTGCTGGCGGACAACGAGCACGAAGCGGTGCAACAGCTGGCCGAGCGGGCCAGCACCTTCCCCGAGCTGCTCGACCTGCTGGAGCGCGCCGTGATGGAAGTACCGCCGGTGCTGATCCGCGATGGTGGCGTGATCCGTGACGGCTTCAATCAGGAGCTGGACGAGCTGCGGGATCTCGCCAACGGCGCCACCGCCAGCCTCGCCCGCATCGAGGAGCGGGAAAAACTGCTGACCGGCATCAACACCCTCAAGGTGGGTTACAACAAGGTGCACGGCTTCTATATAGAGGTGAGCCGCGCCAACAGCCATCTGGTGCCGGCCCACTACATCCGCCGTCAAACCCTCAAGAACAACGAACGCTACATCATCGATGAGCTGAAGAAGTACGAGGACAAGGTACTCACCGCCCAGTCCCAGGCGCTGGCGCTGGAGAAACGGCTCTACGAAGAGCTGCTCGATGCCCTGCTGCCCCATCTCGGCGATCTGCAGGATTCCGCCGCCGCACTGGCGGAGCTGGACGTGCTGGCCAACCTGGCCGAGCGGGCCGAGACCCTCGACTACCGCTGCCCGACCCTCATCGATGAGGATCAGATCATCATCGAGGCGGGCCGCCATCCGGTGGTGGAGCAGGTGATGACAGATCCCTTTATCGCCAACCCTATCCGGCTGGAGCGGGAGCGGCGGATGCTGATCATCACTGGCCCCAACATGGGCGGTAAATCCACCTACATGCGCCAGACCGCGCTGATCGTGCTGCTGGCCCATATCGGCGCCTTCGTGCCCGCCGACAGCGCCCGCATCGGCCCCATCGACCGCATCTTCACCCGCATCGGGGCGTCGGATGATCTCGCCTCCGGCCGCTCCACCTTTATGGTGGAGATGACCGAGACCGCCAACATCCTCAACAACGCCACCGCCCGCAGTCTGGTGCTGATGGACGAAATTGGCCGCGGTACCAGCACCTACGACGGCCTCTCGCTGGCGTGGGCCTGTGCCGAACAGCTGGCGAGCAAGATTGGCGCCTACACCCTGTTCGCCACCCACTACTTCGAGCTGACCCGCTTGCCGGAGCTGATGAGCGGGCTGGCCAACGTCCACCTGGATGCGGTGGAGCACGGCGACACCATCGCCTTTATGCACGCGGTACAGGAAGGGGCGGCCAGCCGCTCCTACGGCCTGCAAGTGGCGGCGTTGGCTGGGGTGCCGAAATCGGTGATCCAGCAGGCCCGTCACAAACTGCATGAGCTGGAGAGCGCCACTCCGGTCGCCGCCGGTGAAAGCCGCCCGGCTCCGGTGACCCTCGCCCCGCAGCCTCATCCGGTGGTGGAAGAGCTGGAAGCGGTGCGCCCGGACGAGCTCACTCCCCGTCAGGCACTGGACCTGCTCTATCGGCTCAAGCAGATGCTGTAAGCAGCGACTACCGCACAAGCATGCAAAAGGGGAACCGCGAGGTTCCCCTTTTTATATTCAGCACCCGGCAAACCAGTCAGGCCACCGCTCGCGCCTCTCCACGGGCCCGCAACAGACTCTGGCGCCCCTGCCAGTAACCCTGCAGATAGCCAGACTCCAGCTTGACCGGATCCTGGGTAAAACGGGAAACCATGAAATCGGCCGGTGGCGCGATCACCTCGATGTCGCAATCGGCAGGGGGATTGGCGATGAAATCGAGTGCTCGGTTGTAGGCGCGATCCCGCTCCAGCATGGCTTGCGCCAGCGCAGGCTGGGTTTTCAGCAAGGCTTTGACCATCCAGCAGAAACGGGCCGGCTTCTTGCGATATCCCCAGGGTTCCGACAGCACCACTGTCATCCGCCGCGCCCCGCGCCGATAGGCCTCGATCACCGGAATGGAGTCGCTGATCCCGCCATCGGCCATCGGGCGGCCATCGACGCAGGGGGTTTCGTGCTGCACCACCGGCAGAGCGCAGGTGGCAGTCAGCACCTCATCCATGTTGTCGGGCCGCACCGGCAGATAGATGGCCTTGCCGCTCGCCACATCGGTCGCCACCGCGTAAAAGGGAATGTCGCGGGCACAGAAGGTCTCGAGATCGAGCGGGAAGCGATGGCGACTGGCCTGCCACAGCCAGCCGATGTCCACCAGATCGCCCCCTTTGACGAAACGCAGGGGATCGAGAAACCGGGAGCTGCAAGCCAGCTCGGTGATGATGTGGTGACTGCGGCGCGGCTGCTCGCTCAGATAAGAGACCAGATTGGTGGCACCGGCCGAGACGCCCATGACGAAATCGAACGGGTAGTGGTGACTTTCGACAAACGCATCGAGCACGCCGCTGGCAAAGATGCCGCGCATCGCGCCCCCTTCGACAATCAGGGCGCAAGGGTGGGGATTAAACATAACAAGGCTCCGTCAGCTGTAATACCTGCCGGGATCGATCCCGGCCCAGTGATGGACGCCTTCATGCAGAACATCAAGACGCCGCAGCAGGACGATTCAGGCTCACTCGCACAAGCCAGAAGCGGGCAGGAGCAAACCTGAACCGTGAAGCGACCCCCAGTATATGCAGCGCACCAACCTTCAAAAAATGAATTTAAATAATAAAAAACATGCCTTATTGGCATGATTAAGCACATCAGCAGAGACGGCCCTTTATCCGCTAACAGCACCATCAGGATCAAGGCAGCCCGGGCCCGAACGTCCCGTCAACGGGGTTGTAGTGGTAGGCACGATAATCAAAGTCCACCTTATCAAGGCGCGGATTGGCCAACTCGAACAACAGGCGTCTGGGGAGCTGCGCCTGATCGAGGGAAGGTTTGAAGTGGCGCAGCCAGAGCTGTTGCAACGAGCCATCCCGCCACGCCAGCTTGAGCCCGACCGAGAGGCGGCGGATGGCGGCCTGATTATCCTTGTGGGTGTAGAAGAGGTGGAGGAAGGGATAGTGCAGCGCCACTCGCCGATCCACGGTGAGACCGGGCAGATCACTGTGCTGCTCCTGCTCGATAAAGAGCTCGTTGGCCCCGCGGCAAAACAGATCGATGCGACCGCGCGCCACCAGCTTGAACAGCCGCTCGTAACCGTCGATCTCCTGCACCTTGAAACCCCCATGACGCAGGATCTCAGCATCCTGCCAGCCACGCCCCTGCCCGTGCAGAAATTGCTGCAGCTCGGCCAGGGTATTGACCCTTGCCAACGCGTCGGCCTGCTGCGGGCTGACGAAGCAGATGCGATAACCGAGGATGCCCAGCTCCACCGGAAAACGGACGTAATCCAGCGCTCCGCTCTCTGCGGCCGGACGCAGACTGTCGGCCACAAACAGATTGGGGTATTGCTGAGTCTGCACAATCTGTCGCATCCGGATACGGTTCATCGGCGGCGCGGTCCGCAGCTCGTAGTCACCGAAGCTATCGCGGGTCTTCTCCAGCGCCAGCTGCAACAGATCGCGAAAATAGAGGGTACGCAAGTCCCGATCGCTCTCGGGGCTGATATGAGTGATGACGTCGCTCGCCCGTAGGGGAGTGGCAAGGAGGGAAAGACTGCACAGCAGCAAGCAGGAAGCGAGGCGATGAAAGGTCATACTGCTCATCCCGGAAATACAGGCTCACTAGAGTGTAGCGCCGGGGCGAGCAGCCTTCTAAAGGGAAGCCAGGCCTACCAGAACATCCGGCCCAGCAGGGGCGCCAGCAGCACGGTCACCATACCGGCGATCATCATCACCATGCTGGAGACCACCCCCTCCTCATTCCCCATCTGATAGGCCCTGGCGGTGCCGGCGCCGTGGGCCGAGGCACCAAAACCGGCACCCTTGCCGAGGCGACTGCGAATGGCCAGCACGGTCAGCACGCTCTCCCCCACCGCCATGCCGATGACACCGGTGAGCACCACAAACAGCGCGGTAAGATCGCTCTGACCGCCGATGGCGCGTGTCGCCTCCACCGCAAACGGCGTGGTGATGGAGCGCATCGCCAGACTGCGTTGCAACATGTCGGAGAGATCCAGCCAGCGGGCCAGCAGCACGGTACTCCCCACCGCCATGATGACCGAGGCGACCACCCCCACCGACAGCGACAACCAGTGGCGACGTATGAGCTGGCGGTTCTCGTAGACCGGCACCGCGAAGGCGACGGTGGCGGGGCCCAGCAGCCAGAGCAGCCAGTGGGATTCCGCCATGTAATCCTGATAGGGGATGTGGAACAGCAGCACTACCGCCACCAGCAGGGTCGGCGCCAGCAGCAGCGGCATCAGCGGCAGAATGCGTTTCTTGCCATAGAGCCATTTGCTGGCGTAGTAGAAGAGCAGGGTGAGGGCGAAGCAGATCAGCCCGAGCAGGGTATCAGACATGACGGCGACTCCGGCGGGCCAGTTTCAGTTCGAGGCGGTAGACCCGGTCCACTACCAGCGCAGTAGTGCCGAGCACCAGCGTGGTGCTCACCAGCAGCACCACCATGATGCGCCACCCCTCCTGCAGCAGCAGATCCTGATAGTTGACCACCGCGACTACTGCGGGCACGAAGAAGAGCAGCATCTCGGCCAGCAGCCAGCGAGCACCCGCCTCAAACCACTGCGCCTTGACCACCCCGAGCAGGATACAGGCCAGCAGCAACAGCATGCCGGTGAGGTTGGCGGGTAGCGGCAGATGGAGGGTACGCACCGCGGTATCGGCCAGCAGCCAGATGGCTGCCAGCAACACAATCTGGAAGGGTGTCTGTAACCAGCGCAAACAGAGGGCTTTCATGATCATCGTCTTTCTGTGAACCGGCTCACAGTATAGAGTTGAGCAAAACCTGCCAGAAATGAATTAAAATTATCGAATTCATGCCACATAGGCATACTTCATCCCGTACCCGCCAACACGAGTCGAGAGAGTCCATGGATATTCGCGCCCTGCGCTATTTTGTCGAACTGGTGCGGGAAAAAAGCTTCACCCGCGCCTCTGAAAAGCTGTTCGTCACCCAGCCCACCATCAGCAAGATGATCCGCAATATCGAAGAGGAGCTGGGCCAACCCCTGCTCAACCGGGAAGGGCGCCGCTTCACCCTGACCGACAGCGGCCAGGTGCTGTTCAACCGTGCCCAGACCATCTTGGCTGAGATGCAGCAGCTGGAGGCCGAACTGGCGGATCTGCAGAGCCTGCAACATGGTCGCCTCACCCTCGGCATTCCCCCCATGGTGGGTCACGTCTATGCGGATCTGATCCGCGCCTACCGCACCCGCTATCCCAAGGTGGAGCTGACCCTGGTGGAATACGGCGGTCGCCGCATCGAACAGGCGGTGCTGGAGGGGGAGCTGGATCTCGCCATCACCATGCTGCCGACCAAAGAGGGGGGCGCCCTCAGCGCGCTGGAACTGGATCAATACCCGATCCGGGTGGTGCTGCCGGATCAACCGCGCTGGCATGGCGAGGCACCGCTGCGGCTGGAGTCCCTGCAGGAGGAGCCCTTCCTGCTCTATACCCAGGCATTTACCCTGAGCGAGCGGTTGGAACAGGCATGTCAGGAGGCGGGCTTTGTGCCGCAGGTGGCGGCGCGCAGCAGCCAGTGGGATTTTCTCACCGCCATGGTACGCAGCGGCATGGGGGTCGCCTTCTTGCCGGAGCCGGTCTGCCACCGGCTGACCCCGGATGGTCTGGTGCTGCGACCACTGGAGCCCGAATTGAGCTGGCGACTCGGGGTGATCTGGCCGAGCGAGCGCTATCTCTCCCGCACTGCCGAGGCCTGGCTGGCCCTCTGCCGCCAGCGGCAGGCACCTCAGTAATCGCCGAAGCGATCGGTCTGCGGATTGTAGAAGTAGGGCCGGTAATCGAAGCTGATCCCGTCGAGGAAGGGGTTATCCAGTCGCAACAGTCGGCGTTGGGAGAGCTTGGCAAAGGCGATGGCCGGGCCAAAGCTCTTGCGCCACAGCGCCTGTAGTGAGCCATCCTGCCACGCCAGCTGCAACCCCCGTTCGACCCGCTTGAGCGCCTCGCGATTGTTGGGATTGGTGTAGAAGACCCGAGGCAGCGGGTAGTAGATCAACAGCGCATCATCCACCAGCAGATCCGTCATCTCCTTGTGGGTCAGCTGCTCGCTGCGCAGCTCGCTCACCCCGCGGCAGAAGAGATCGAAGCGACCCCGCGCCACCATTTTGAACAGCTTTTCGTACCCCTCCACCTCCACCACCTCCATCCCGGCGTAGCGCAGGATATCCACATCCAGCCACCCCTTGCCCTGACCGAAGGTAAACTGGCGCAGCCCCTTGAGGTCGGTCACTTTGCTCACCGCCGCCTTTTGCTGCGGGCTGACAAAACAGATGCGGTAGCTGACGATGCCCAGATGGATGGGAAAACGGACATAGGCGAGCCCCAGATCCTCGCGGGTGCTGCTGTAGCTGTCCATTACAAAGAGGTTGGGATAGCTGTCGAGCTGCATGCTGACCCGCTCGCGCGCCTTGGTCATGGGCGGCGCAGGCTCCAGCAAATAGTCGCCAAACTGGTCGCGGGTCTTGTCGAGGGCGAGCCGCAGCAGCTCCCGATCATAGGTGGTACGCGGATCTCGCTCGCTCTCCGGGCTGATATAGGTAAACCGGGTGGCCGCCTGTCCGGTCAGCGACAACACGCAGAGCAGAGCGGCAGCCAGCAGATGCAGGGGTGACATAAACCACGCCTTGGCTGAAGGGGGTACTTTCAGTGTAGCCCTGAGCGTGGGCACTCGGCCCTGCCACCACCCCACGCTCTCCTCCCCTTTTCGGCCAGTCGCATCCATCAGCCTACTCCCCCACCGGAGGTGTGCTTCTGAGCGATGTTGCATAACGCTGATAGGCAGCAGAGTCGCGCACCTGCTCGATAGCATCCCACACCTGCCGGCTTTGTCGGGGATGGGCCTGATAGAAGCGGTGAGAGAAGACCAGATAGTAGGGCTTCTCCACCAGCACCGGCGACAACCGCTCGATGCGAGTCTGCAACGCGGGATGGGCCGCCAGAATACTGTCAGCCACCTCGGTCTGGATGGCGGTCGCCTGCGCCCGATCCATCACCAGCTTTTTCAAAATGATCAGCGGGTCACGGCTGGAGTCATCCACCTCGGCTCCCGCAGCCTGCAACAAGTCGACGATGGAAAATCCTGACTGAGCAGCCACCACGCCATTGACCCTGAGGGTGGTGCCATCCCACTGGCTCTTACCCCCCTTGAGCTGGTAGAGACTGTAACTCTCTGTCAGCAGCCGCTTGGCAGGGTCGGGTTTGCCCTCACGCATTGGATAGACCCCCACTGTGGTCGCCCGCTCGACGCTATAGCTCATCTTGATGGCCGCATCCATCTGGCCACGGCTCACCTGAGAGAGGCAGCGCTTCCACGGCAGCGGTGTCAGCACGATCTCGGCATCAAGAGCGGTAGCAACCGCCTTGAGGTGATATTGCACAACCCCCTCCCCCGATTGCAGCAGCCAGGGGTAGGAGTCACTGTTTTCAAAGCAGGTACGCAGCGTAAAGGCAGGAGCCGCACCACCGGTGGCAGGCAGCAGCAACGCGATAAAGAGCAGGGAGCGGGCAGATGCGCGCATGGGCCATATCCTTGGCGGCAATTATTCCATCTCCACTATATCAGCCAGGAGTGAGCCAACAAGGATACATCCGGGCCACCACCGGCCCGGAGAGCAGGTTCACACCGTGCCCGGTACTACTCTTCGCCGATAGGTGCGGCGATCCACTTCATCAGCGTCAGCATATCCTGCGGCGCCACCCCCACCGAGAGCCCGCGCTTGCCGCCGCTCACCAGGATCTCGTCAAACTGCAACGCCGACTCGTCGAGCACGGTGGGCAGCAGTTTCTTCTGGGCCAGCGGGCTGATGCCGCCCACCTTGTAACCGGTCAGCTTCTCCGCTTCCGCCGGTTTCATCATCTCCACCTTCTTGAGGCCGGTCGCCTTGGCCAGCTGTTTCAGACTGCACATGCCGGATGAGGGAACGATGGCCACCACCGCCTGCTTGTCGTGATGGGCGACCAGGGTCTTGAACACCTGCGCCTCCGGCAGCCCGAGCTGGGTCGCGGCATGCTTGCCGAAATCGTCGTGGGCTTCGCACTCGTAGGGGTAGAGCTTGTGGGGAATTTTTAGCTTCTTCAGCAGGTTGATGGCAGGAGTCATGATGGATGCCTTGAATCGAATCGCATAAAAACAAGGCCAAACAGTCTGCGCCTCACTCTGGGGTGATGCAAGGGGGATGGAAGTTGCAAGGGCCATTGACTGGCCGCCATACCATGCACGCTTGGTGGCGAGCGACCAGAACACTTGACCAGACAGAGTCCAAACGGGTATTGCTTTAACCCTTTGACGCCGCCACAACCCATACCGCAGGAGCCCATATGCAACTAACCCTACCCCAACCGCCGCAAGAGGATGAGTTCGCAGCCCTTCGCAATGGACTGAACGGTTTCAACGAGGCCGCTGCCGGCCACCACTATCGCGAGCGGATCGCCAGCTTTATCAAGGATGCCGAAGGGGGTGTGCGAGGCGGTATTCTGGGGGAGATAAAATGGGGCTGGCTCCATATCGAGGGTCTTTGGGTCGATGATGCCATCCGCCAAGCTGGCTGGGGCGGCCGCCTGCTCGACGCCATGGAGCAGTACGCCCAAAGCAAGGGCATCAGCAACTACCATCTGGAAACCACCAGTTTTCAGGCCCTCCCCTTCTACCAGAAGCAGGGTTACGAAGTCTTTGGCCAGCTGCCCGATATGCCGCCGGGGCATATCAGTTACTTTCTGAAAAAGCAGGGCAAGTGATGACATTCCAGCGCCTTGCCAACACCCAGATCGTAATCCGCCCATTCGAGCCGAGCGATGCCGACGAGTTTGTCCGCGCGGCCCACGAATCCATCGAGACGGTCGGTAAATGGATGAGCTGGTGCTCCCAGTCATTTACTCGGGAAAGCGCGCTGGAGTGGTTTGCCAGCTGCGAGCAGGATCGCACGGCAGGACGCGCCTTTGACATGGGTATCTTCTGCGCCACCACCGGCCAGCTGTTGGGTGGCGCAGGTATCAACCAGCTGTCGCCCCATCATCGTTACGGCAATATCGGCTATTGGGTACGCCAATCCCGCCAAGGATGCGGTATCGCCCGACAGGCGGTCGCCCTGCTCCGTGACTTTGGCTTTCAGCAGTTGGGACTATTTCGACTGGAGATCGTGATGGGGGTTGGCAACAACGCCAGCGAAGCTGTTGCCATCGCTGCAGGGGCCGCCTTTGAATGCCGGGCAAGGAACCGTATCTTTCTTCATGGCCAGCCTCTTGATGCACATATCTATGCTCTTATTCCAGCTGACTTGCTTCTGTGACAGGATGCATTGAGGTTCATCACAATCTCCGTCCTCCCCTCAGCCAGTTAGCCCTCCATGTAACAGTCAATATAGTAGGCACCAAAATATTTCGTGCGAACATATTATTGTGAATACTTTTAAATTTATGAACTTAATTTTTAACCATTCTTTTTGGTTGGGGTTTTTATTTCTTTGTAGAAATTCTTAACTCGCATTGGAGTGCACTTAGAATCGTTAATGCCTGATGCCATTTTATCTACTAACCATGCCGGTATACGACTATTAACATTGGATTTATTGGAAACGATCACTTCTAACTCTGACTCATCAATCAACTCACATTTTCTATACACAACATAGGATTGATTTCTAAACCTATTATGTAAGTTTTTAAGATCAGCTGGTTTAATCACACATGTAGAATCAAAGCTAGCTTTCTTAGTATCATATGTAGTAATATTCGCAATTATTACCTTCGAATCCTTTGCATCTGTCAAAACAAACCAAGAATGTTCACCATTCAAACCTTTATCCCACTGAAATGAAAAGCCTCTGCTATACATAGAAAATCCATTTATCGATAATAATTAATGTCTTG
Source organism: Aeromonas sp. R1-2 (assembly GCF_040908505.1). Taxonomy (NCBI): domain Bacteria; kingdom Pseudomonadati; phylum Pseudomonadota; class Gammaproteobacteria; order Aeromonadales; family Aeromonadaceae; genus Aeromonas; species Aeromonas sp. R1-2. The sequence goes on from NZ_JBFODU010000020.1 coordinate 34,511, forward strand.
AACAATATTTATTGCTTCTTCCCTATCAACACCATGAGCATGAAGAATAACATCAATTGGGAGTGGCTTAGCTCGACCTTCTGGAAAATTCCACTCGGGGCAGAAGTTATTATTATGAGCATACCTAACTATTTCATTAGTAGTCATCCCCCCTAACTCATTGAAAATTTCATCTAGTATTTCCATCTCAATTTCAGCAAGATAATCATGTTGACGCACAGAATCTCGCCTTAGATTGATTTCTTTAACTGGATAGCCACCTTCATTCTTATTGGTTGGATTTTCGAAAACCGATAAGAATTCTTCTGGACAATGATTAATAAGATCTAGACTAGATGAAAGGATAGGCCCTCTGTTCATAATGTAATAACTATCATCTGTTATTGGAAAGCCTGTATCCAATAAAGCTTTTCGATCTGCGAAGTACATCAACTTCATTAATTTGACATCGGTAGTCACCCCCCCGAGTTTGTTAACAAAGTAGTGCATAACGTCTAGAGCTTTTTCAACATTCATAAAAAGTCCCAGTGAGGCTTTACTTTCCTGCTGAAACTCTATACTGAAATCCACCTAAAATAAATAGTGATTTATTATATTTACTCTCTCCCTCAACAGCTTCGGGGACGCTTTGGAAAATGCGGAAATAGCCCTGCCAATTTTACAGCTGTACGAGCCTCCTCCAATCCCCGCAGAGGAAAAGGCAAAGTTAGGCGCATGACCAAAATCATGGTGCAGATGCAGTTGACAAGTTGCCGTCACCAGCCTGTTTATTGGCAGTGCAATGCGCTCCGCTTATTGCACCCTACGGCTGACTCTGAGGCAACGACGGTATTGGCTCCCCCTCTTATTCGCTGAGGCGAGCGCAGCTCGACCCGATTTGGCGCGAGAACAGGGATGTTCGAAACGGGCTTTGGCCGAAGCCATGGATGGTGAAGGCCAAAGGCCCGTCGGCGCGTGCCGTCGGACAAGCGGGTGAGCCTAAGGAACCCGACGAAGTCGGGCGAATAAGCGGGGGAGAAGACCTTTGGTGCATTTTTTGAAAAGAGTGGGTCTTTCCAAAGTCACTCGCCCCGGCCCGAAGGGCGGGCGAAACCCCGTCGAGGCCGGCGGCCTCGCATCCTGCGCGGCGAAGCCGTGCCTGCTTGCCACAGGCACGGAGTCTGGCTGGACGCTGGATGCCACCGGCAAAGGGGGCATGGCCGCCCCTATCGGCCCAAAAACGGCTCCCAATCTTTAAACACCGGCTGCAACCCTGCCTGCCGCACCGCGGCGGCCACTTCCCCCACCGGGCGGTCGTCGTGGATGGCGAACTGCTCCAGCTCCTCGGCATCCCCTTCGGCATAGCCTCCCGGCTGGGTGCGCGACTCGGCCGAAATCTGGGTGATGCCAAGGCGCACCGCGCCGTTGCGAAAGGTGGCGGACTCGCGGGTGGAGAGCGACAAGTCCAGCGTCGGCGAGAAGAGGCGCCAGGCGCAGATAAGCTGGGCCAGCTGGCGATCCGACATGACCACGGCAGGCTCCAGCCCACCGGTGCAGGGGCGCAGGCGCGGGAAGGAGAGCGAGTAACGGCTCTGCCAGTGGTGGCGCTCCAGCCAGCTCAGATGCTCGGCGACAAAGTAGCTGTCGGCGCGCCAGTCCGAGGAGAGGCCGATTAGCGCCCCCAACCCGATTTTGTCGATACCGGCACGACCCAGCCGATCCGGCGTGGCGAGGCGCCATGCGATGTCCCGCTTGTTGCCGCGCTGGTGGTGGCGGGCGTAGGTGGGGGCGTGGTAGGTCTCCTGATAGACCATAACGGCGTCGAGGCCGAGGCTCTTCAGCTCGGCATAGTCGGCCTGCGAGAGGGGCTGCACCTCCATCCCCACCGTGCTGAAGTGGCGGCGGATGATGGGCATCACCTCGCGAAAATAGGCGAGCCCCACCTTGTGCTCGTGCTCGCCGGTCACCAACAGCACGCTGTCAAAACCACGTGCCTTGATGGCCAGACACTCGCGTTCAATCTCCTCGCTATTCAAGGTCTTGCGCTTGAGGCGGTTGCTCATGGAGAAGCCGCAGTAGGTGCAGTCGTTGGCGCAGAGGTTCGACAAATAGAGCGGCACATAGAAGCCGATGGTGTTGCCAAAACGCTGGCGGGTCAGGCGCTCGGCCTCGGCTGCCATCTGCGGCAGATACGCTTCGGCGGCTGGGGAGATCAGCGCCATAAAATCGGCCAGGGTGCGGCGCGGTGTACTCAACGCCCGCGCTACATCGGCGGTGGTTTTGGCGCGGATCTGCATACCGATATCGTCCCACTCCAGCTCCTGCCAGCGGTCGATAAAGGAAGGCTCCTTAGCCCTCACCCCCAGCCCCTCTCCCTTATTTTGTGAAGAGTCGAGAGGGGGGCTAAACACATCGGCCTCGTGAGAAACCGAGAAAGAGGACATGGCGATTGGCTCTTGCTCCGAGCCAGCATCATGACTCATAACGCCCCCAGAAAATCGGTGAGCGGGCTGGAGGCTTGGGCCTGCAGGGCGCGGGCGCCAAGGCCAGCCTCATAGGCGCTGCGACCGGCAGAGCAGGCCAGTGCAAAGGCGCGCCCCATGACGACCGGATCGCCGCTCACCGCGATGGCGGTGTTGACCAGCACGGCATCGGCGCCCAGTTCAAAGGCGGCGGCCGCGTGGCTCGGCGCACCTATGCCCGCATCCACTACCACAGGCACATTGGCCTGCTCGACGATGATGGAGAGAAACTCCCGGGTCACCAGCCCCTGATTGGAGCCGATGGGGGCGCCGAGCGGCATCACGGCGGCGCAGCCCACCTCTTCGAGCCGCTTGCAGAGCACGGGGTCGGCGCCGCAGTAGGGCAGCACCACAAAGCCCTCTTTCACCAATTGCTCGGCGGCTTTCAGCGTCTCGATGGGATCGGGCAACAGGTAGCGCGGGTCGGGGTGGATCTCCAGCTTCAGCCAGTTTGTGCCCAGCGCCTCCCGGGCCAGATGGGCGGCAAACACCGCCTCGGCGGCGGTCTTGGCGCCGGAGGTGTTGGGCAGCAGCTTGACCCCGAGTTGCCGAAGGGGCGTGAGAATATCGTCGTGGGCCTTGCCCGGTTCGAGCCGCTTGATGGCCATGGTGACCAGTTGGGAGCCACTCGCCTCGATGGCGGCGGCCATCAGATCCGGGCGGGCAAACTTGCCGGTGCCGGTAAAGAGGCGTGAGGAGAAGGTGTGATCGGCAATTGTCAGCATGTCAGCCTCCGGCCACTGCGATAAGAAGATATGAGGCCCCGCCGCAGGGCAGAGCGCTCGAAAATGGGACTGTGAGCATCATGGGTCAGCCTCCCGCAATGGCGGTGAATAGGTGAAGTTCGTCCCCGTCATTGAGACGGGTCTCGGCCCAGCGGCCACGGGGCAGCACGGCGCCGTTAAGAGCCACCGCCACTCCCTGTGGATTAACTTCTTGCGCCGCCAGCAGGTCGGCGACACTCTGCCCTGCCGCCAGCGGCTGGGCTTTATCGTTGAGTCGAATGGTGAGGGTCATGGGGTGATCTCCTTATCGTCTGTCGGGCATCGGCGCTGCCCGCAAACCGGGCAATCGGGATCGGGGGCCAGAGTGAGGGTTTGCCACTGATGGCTCAGGGCATCGAAACGGCGCAATGTGCCAGCGACCGGGCTTGGCATCCCGAGCAGCAGTTTCAGTGCCTCCAGCGCCTGCAAAGAGCCCATCACCCCGACCAGCGGACCGGTGACGCCGCTGGTCTCGCAGCGCTCGGCGATTTGGGTATCCAGCGGATAGAGGCAGGCGTAGCAGGCGTGATCCGTACCTGTGCGCGCCATCAACTGCCCCTGCCACCCCACTGCGGCGGCGGAGATCCAGGGCTTGCCCTGAGCCACGCAGGCAACGTTAATGGCCTGGCGGGTGGCGAGGTTGTCGCAGCAGTCGATCACCAGATCGACCTCGGCCACAAACTCCGGCAGGCTGGTAGCATCGAGGCGCTGGTTGATGGCAATCAGCTCCACCAGCGGGTTGTGGGCAGCCAACCGCTCGCGGGCCAGCTCCGCCTTGGAGTGGTTGACCGCATCAACATCGAACAGGATCTGGCGCGGCAAGTTGCTGGAATCGACCGTATCGCCATCGGCCAGCCACAAGGTGCCCACCCCGGCCCCAGCCAGATAGAGGGCGAGCGGCGAGCCGAGCCCGCCCAGGCCGACGATCAGCACAGACTTATCTTTCAGCCGTGCCTGACCCACCTCCCCCACTTCCGCCAGCATCAGCTGGCGGCCATATCTGAGGTATTCCGCATCAGAGAGCATGTTCTGCCTCCCGTATCACGCTGGCCGAGCGCGGCTCATCCCCCGCTCCCACGGCCGCGAGCAGCCGCTCGGTCGCCCCCTGCCAGTCGTCGCTGGCAGTGATGGCCGAGACCAGCGCAATGCTACCGACCCCACTCCCCTTGACCGCCGCCACCCGCTCCTCGCTGATGCCGCCGATGGCGACCGTCGGCCAGTCGCACATCAGGGCGCGGTAGCGGTGCAGCCGCACCAGCCCCTGCGGGCGCGAAGGCATCGCCTTGGTATTGGTCGGGAAGATATGGCCCAGCGCGATATAGGAGGGGGCCAGCTCGCGGGCCCGCATCAGCTCGAAGTAGCCGTGGGTGGAGATGCCAAGGCGCAGCCCGGCCGCTTGAATGGCGGCGAGATCGGCGGTCTCCATGTCCTCCTGCCCCAGATGCACGCCCCAGGCACCCGCCTCGATGGCCTGTTGCCAGTAGTCGTTGATAAAGAGCCGCGCCCCATGGCGGCGACCAAGCGCCACAGCATCACGAATGGCCGGTGCCACCTCTGCGGCGGGCAGACTCTTGATGCGCAGCTGGATGGTCTTGACCCCCTGCCCCAGCAGGCGGCGCAGCCACTTGACCGAATCCACCACCGGATAGAGACCGAGATTGTGCTCGGTGGCGGCAAAAGGGCCCTCCGGCAGGCGGGCGCTGCTTGTCTGATAAAGTCCGAAGCGGCGATCGAGGGTTGATCCCGCCAAGACGGCGCGGGGGAAGTGGGCAAGATCAGCTGGCCAGCCAAGATGGGCGATGGGGCCCGGGCCTGCCCCCACCCCCTGCGCCGCCGTCAAGCCCTGTTGCAGGTAGGCACGCGCCAGGGTGATGGCATCCTCCACCGGATAATCCTGCGCCACCACGGCGGCGATGGCGCTGGCGTAGCAGCAGCCGGTGCCGTGGCCGTGGCGGGTATCGAGGCGCGGCGCGGCGAGCCAGAATTCGCGGGTCTCGTCCTGGTAGTAGTCGAGGCAGAGCTCACCGCTCCAGCCCAGATGGCCGCCCTTGACCAGCACGGCGCGGGCGCCGAGTTCGCGCAGCCGCTGGGCGGCGAAGCGCACCAACACAGGGCTGGTCGCGGGAATGCCGGTCAGGGCTTCCAGCTCGGGGCCGTTGGGGGTGATCAAGGAGAGGCGCGGCAACAGATGCTCGCGCACCGCCTCCAGCATATTGGGCTCCGCCATCGGGGTGCCGGTGCTGGCGATGGCCACCGGGTCGTAGACCACGAAGGGAGCCTCGATGGCAGCCAGTCGGCGGGCCAGCACCTCAACGTGAAGCCGGGTCGGCAGCAGGCCGATCTTGATGGCGGCAGGTGGCAGATCGACGCCGAGGGCGTCGATCTGGGCGGTGAAGGTCTGCATCAGCACGGGGTCGACCATCTTCACCGCCACCGAGTTCTGGGCTGTGATGGCGGAGATGACCGAGCAGCCGTGCACGCCGAGGTCGTGCAATGTGTGCAAGTCGGCCTGAATACCGGCGCCACCGCCGGAGTCTGAACCGGCGATGGTCCAGACCACAGGTCGAGACTCCGTCACGGGCGACAGGTCGGCGGGGCTGACAGCCCCGCTTGCGCTGCTCACGCCTCCTCCCCTGCGGCCTGTTTCAGCGCCGCAGCCTGATGGTAGATCTCGCCACCGGTCTCCTTGAAGGTCTCTGCCATGCGGGCCATGCCGCTCTCCACCTGAGCCACTACCTGCTCCTGCTGACCGTCCATACCGACCAGCTTGATCTCTACCGCTTCCAGCTTGGCCGCGTAGTCGCGCACATCCTGAGTGATCTTCATGGAGCAGAACTTGGGCCCGCACATGGAGCAAAAGTGAGCCACCTTGCCTGACTCCTGCGGCAGGGTTTCGTCGTGGTAGGCGCGGGCGGTGTCGGGATCCAGCGCCAGATTGAACTGATCCTCCCAGCGGAACTCGAAACGCGCCTTGGACATGGCGTTATCGCGGATCTGGGCCCCCGGGTGACCCTTGGCCAGATCGGCGGCGTGGGCGGCGATCTTGTAGGTAATCAGCCCCTGCTTCACATCCTCCTTGTTGGGCAGCCCCAGATGCTCCTTGGGGGTTACGTAGCAGAGCATGGCGCAGCCGTACCAGCCGATAAGCGCGGCGCCGATGCCGGAGGTGAAGTGATCGTAACCCGGCGCGATATCGGTGGTGAGCGGGCCCAGCGTATAGAACGGCGCCTCGTGGCAGTGCTCCAGCTGCTCGGTCATGTTGCGCTCGATCATGTGCATGGGCACGTGGCCGGGGCCCTCGATCATCACCTGCACGTCGTACTCCCACGCGATCTTGGTCAGCTCACCCAGGGTGCGCAGCTCTGCGAACTGGGCCTCGTCGTTGGCGTCATAGACGGAGCCCGGACGCAGACCGTCGCCCAGCGACAGGGCCACGTCATAAGCGGCGCAGATCTCGCAGATTTCGCGGAAGTGCTGATAGAGGAAGTTCTCCTTGTGGTGGGAGAGGCACCACTTGGCCATGATGCTGCCACCGCGCGACACGATGCCGGTGAGGCGCTTGGCGGTCATCGGTACGAAGCGCAGCAAGACGCCGGCGTGGATGGTGAAGTAGTCCACCCCCTGCTCGGCCTGCTCCAGCAGGGTGTCACGGAACAGCTCCCAGGTGAGGTCTTCGGCGATGCCGTTGGTCTTCTCCAGCGCCTGATAGATGGGCACGGTACCGATGGGCACCGGACTGTTGCGCAGGATCCACTCGCGGGTCTCGTGGATGTAGCGGCCGGTGGAGAGATCCATGACGGTGTCGGCGCCCCAGCGGGTCGACCAGACCAGCTTTTCGACTTCCTCTTCGATGCTGGAGGTGACCGCCGAGTTGCCGATGTTGGCGTTGATCTTCACCAGAAAATTGCGGCCGATGATCATCGGCTCCGCTTCCGGGTGGTTGATGTTGCTGGGGATAATGGCGCGACCGGCGGCCACCTCATCGCGCACAAATTCGGGGGTGATGTTCTGGGGCAAACGGGCACCAAAATCGCGGCCCGGATGCTGGGTGCGCAACAGTTCAGAGCGCACCCGCTCGCGCCCCATGTTCTCGCGAATGGCGATAAATTCCATCTCGGGAGTGACGATGCCGGCGCGGGCGTAGTGGAGCTGGGTGACCCGGCGGCCCGGCTTGGCGCGGCGCGGTTTCGGCAGATGCTCGAAGCGCAGGTGATCCAGCCCCTCATCGGCCAGCCGCTCCTGAGTGAAGGTGGAGCTGAGCCCCGGCAGTTCGTCGGTGTCATCCCGCTCCAGCACCCAGTTCTCCCGCAGGCGCGGCAGGCCACGGCGCACGTCGATGGCGACCCCCTCCTCCCCGTAACGGCCAGAGGTGTCGTAGACCGGCACCGGCTCGTTGGGTTCGAACTTGGGGTCCTCTTTGGTGCCGCCGACGAAGGTGTCGGCCAGCTGGATCTCCCGCAGCGGGACACGAATATCGGGGCGGGAGCCTTCGATAAAAATGCGACGGGAGTTGGGATGAGCCATCCCTTTGAGGCTGTCGATAAAGGCCTGAGCACTGGAGCGCTGCTCGCGGCGGCTGGATTTGGCGGTATCAGATACAGAAGTAGACATAGCAAAACTCACATTAACTGGTTGAAGTTATGGGTGTTTGCTTGTCTGGAGTTCGAGGAGAAGATGAACTTGCGGCGGGGTGTTTATGTCGGGAGGGAGTGCGTGCGGGATGGATCTCCGCTCTGCTGTACTGCCCCTTCCCGCTCTCTGCACGCTGTGGGCAAGGCGCCCCACGTGCTCGACAACCGGACGGGACAGACTCCCTCCTGTGCGCCCTGACCCATCAAGGGTGAGCCCTTCGATGAGCGGAAGAGGCTTGTTCCTCCTCCGGCGCGGTAACCCGCAAGTTACCCTTGTTCCCTTCGCAGGTTTTAACCTGATCAGGTTCCACGGATCCCGAATTAACGGTCTCAGCTTCGCGTCGTTCGACGGTCAGCACTCCGACAAGATGGCGCCAGTATAAGGGGGAAAATCTAAAGCACAAGCCATTAACAATCTGGCCAACACGCCTCTTTCAACAAATGAGTGAACGATGCCTCGCTCACGGGGCCACCCCAAGTACAGGTCAAACCTGCGTAGGCATCACCTTGGCAAGCCACAGATTCCCGCAGTGATCATTCAGGGACAAGAGGAGAAAAAGAGGGAAAATCGAGGGGCGCAGGGCAAGTGCATCGTCTTGCGCAGAACAGAAACAGGCCCCTATGAAAGGGGCCTGCGAGTGAGGTTATTGAACCGGAACTATGGTCAGGGATACGTTGCCAAACCCTTCGTTGGCAAGGGCCTCGCTGTCCAGATCCACACCGGTAAGCGCCACCTCATCGGCAGAGGCACTGCGCAGCTGGGCAGCCTTCGCGGAACGAGTCTGGGGCTGACCAATCTCGATATCGCCGGCAAACTGGCTCTCGGCATAGAAGTCACCAGTCACTGCCGAACGGATCGGGCGCAGCACACGACCCAGGTTATTCTGCATGGTCGACAAACCATACTCGCTGATGGTCCAGTTCCAGTCCCACCACTTCACTTCACCCGGGATATAACGCTTGTCCCACTGGTAGCGGATGCTGCTTGCCTTGTCGCGGAACGGGCCGACGGCAAAGGTGTGCTCCCAGGTGGGACGATTCTCCGGATGGGTATACCAGGCATTGCCGCCCCAACGCAGGAAGCCCTTCATGGTCAGGTCATAATTGACCTCGGCCTTGAACTCGTAGGGGTAGGAGATGTTGGACTTGTAGAGGGCAACCCGCACCGGCAGGCTGGAGTGAGGCGGCACCGTGGGGCGCGCTTCAACCGAGACGGTCTCGGTCGTCGAGCCCCCTTTCTGGGAGGCCCAACTCTGGCTCGCAGCGATCTCGATGGCCAGTTCGGTTTCCCCCACCAACGGCCACTGAAACTTGTTCTTGGTGGTCACCTTCTCGCTCAGGCTGTAGGTGTCGGTCTTCGACCAGTTGGTGGCCTTGTCGTACTTCAGGGTCACCACCACCTGCTGGGGCAGGTCGGTGTAGTTGGTCGCATTGGCCGTGATGGTCTTGACCAGCTGCTTGCCACTCTCGGTGACCTGACCATGGCTGAAGGAGTCGGGTTCCAGGGTATATGAGAAGTTGCTTACCTTGATGGAACTCTTCTCCCCGCAACGATATCCGGAGCAGCCGCCGTCATTATTTCCCTTTATCAGCCAGCCATCGCCAACCCGGGTAACATCCATATCTTCCCCGACATAGGGGCTATGGTTTCCACCCACCCAGGCATATCCCAAATAATGAGCGAGATAACTGACTGGCTTGATAAAATAATCATTGTCGTGGACAAGCCGCCATTGCACATCGACCTCATCACCCGCTGGAATATTCCAGTCAGAGAGTGTTGGTATTTCTCCGGAAACTGGTGAGTTGGGATAACACCAGGTTTCTCCGGCAGTGCCCTGTTTGATTTCGCCATTATATCCCGGCCCCATAATCACCCAGCGATCCGCCAGCCCGGTGATCTGCCACTGCCCCATGCGGCTGACCAGATTACCCTTGATACTCATGGCTTCATCGCGAGTCAGAGGCCGATAGCCACTGGCACAGACGCCCGTGCCAAGGCCCGCCCACTTGACCTGATCAGGGTAGACAGGTTCAGCCGCCTGCACCTGAGCGAGCATCAATGAAGACGCCAAAAACGCCAGATTGGCGGTAATTATTCTATTCATCATTTATCCCTCTTTCAGACATACGATAATTGTTATTGTGTAGAAATATCCTTTTTCATTTGACAGGTATGGACTCCGACAAAACCTGACACAAATAAAATAAACCACCAAAAAACATCCATGACAAACAAAATAATGGTGATACAGGAAAATAATTAGAGCGATGACTTTATTGAGGAATAAATCATAAATATTGTGGCAGCCATTATTTAATGGCTGCCACAATATGGTGAAGCTATATTAAATAAGAAGATGCTGAATTACTCTTCCGGATTGATCACTTCAATTCCCTGCAATATTCCATCCGCCGAACGGATCAATACCAGCTCGCTCCCGGCATGCAGATCGGCGGCCGAACCGTTGACCCAGCGCACCTGTGGATTGAGTGGCACAGTGCCCAGGGTGGCCAACGTGAACTGCCGGTCATCGAAGGATTGCAGGCGATCTTGCGCCCGCTGCCAGGGCTGATTGGCCAGCGGGACTCTGGCGGCCAGCAGCTCAATCCGGGTGGCAACGCCATCGGCCACCAGCAGGGCGAGCTGGTCGCCGGGTTTGAGTGGCTGCGGCCAAATCTCCCCCTGCCGCCAGATGGCGGCACTGCCCTGCTCCACCTCGGCCCCCTGAAATTGCAGGCGGATGCCGTCGCTGTGCTCCAGCTCCACCAGCCACAATTCGTCGGCTCCCGCCTGCGCCGCCCAGAGCGGTACAACCAGCATCCATGCACACCACTTTCTCGATTGTTCCATCTTCGTTCGTCCCTGAACAAAAAGCCCATGCAGGACAAGCATGGGCTTCATTCGGGAGCATTTCTAATCGGAACGCAGAGATCGGATCAGTCATCCTCGCGGCAGCGGCTCAGGCGCATGCCGTCAAACTTGCATTCCAACTCGAGCCAGCGCCCTTCGAATGGCGCCAGACTATTGTCCGAGGTGGTGTAGCCCCAGATCCGCCCCCCTTCGACCGGCCCTTCCAGATCCATCTCGTCCTTGTCATCTTCGTCGAGGGCTTCGACCTTGCGCACATAGCGCACGCCATTCTTCACCACCCCCTTCATCTCGACCCAGGTACCGCCGAGATCATCCTCGTTGAGCCAATCCTTGAAGCAGGTCTGGTCGTCGATCACGAACGGCATGCCGTTGACCATCAACTGGCCAAGCTGCCAGGTGGTGCGGCCGGTCAGTTTGAATTCGGTCGCCTGTGCGGTGCCAAGTGGCAACAAGATCAACAGCAGGAGGGCGCAGAGAGACTTCTTCATCAGGGATCCTCGGGGTTACACTGGCAAACAGGATGCCGTATCCGGTGTGAAAAGAGCGTGAAACGCTCGCCAACCAGGAGAGCAAAGCATGAAGATTTTGGTAGTGGAAGACAATCCTCAGGTGGCGGAAACCATCATGGATTATCTGGAGCTGGCCGGTCACCGCCTCGATTGTGCCTATCACGGTCAGGCGGCGCTGCAACTGCTGGAGGAGCAGCGTTTCGACGTCATCATCATGGATGTGATGATGCCGCGCCTCGATGGCCTCAGCACGGTAGCGCGCCTGCGCGAGCAGGGGATTGCCACTCCCGTGCTGTTTCTCACCGCCCGCGACAGCCTGGAAGACAAGCTGGCAGGCTTCAAGGCGGGAGGGGATGACTATCTTGTCAAGCCCTTCGCCATGGAGGAGCTGGAGGTGCGACTGCAAGCCCTCAGTCTGCGCGGCCCGCGCGGCGATGTGGGGGCCATCAGCTTTGGCGATCTGACGGTCGATGTCGCCAGCGGCCGCGCCACCCGCGCCGGTGAGCCCCTCAAGCTCGGCAAGATCCCGTTCCAAATCCTCGCCCTGCTGGCCCGCCGCGCCCCCGCCATCGTCAGCCGTCAGGAGGTGCTCGACACCGTCTGGGGGGATGAGGAGCCCGACTCCGATGCCCTGCGCAGCCATATCTACGCCCTGCGCAACGCGCTCGACAAACCCTTCCCCACTCCCATGCTGGAGACCCTGCACGGTCAGGGCTACCGACTGGTGAGCGCATGAACCTGCCGAGCCTGCGCCGCCGCCTGATCATGGCGCTCGGCGGCGCTGGGGTGGTGCTGCTGATCCTGCTCTCCGGCCTGATGCTGATGGCCGAGGACAAGATGGAAGAGCTGAGCCTGCGCCACTGGCTGGAGGCGGAAGTGACCCGCTACAGCGATGACTGGCTGCGACTCGGCCCGGCCGCCGCTGCCCCGAGCCCCAGACAGTTCTCCAGCTACTGGACCGAGGCGGGCCGCCTGCCCAAGTGGCTGAAGCCCTACCAGACCCCCGGCTTTTTCGAGCACCAGCTGGGCAAGGAGGACAAACACTTTCTGGTGGCCCGTCACCCCTCCGGCGAGGGACTGCTCTATCTGGTGTTCAATGACGACGCCGACGACTACCTAGACCCCTACGAAGACAAGCTGCATCTGGCCACCCGACTGATCGGGCTGGCGCTGCTGCTCGCCTGCCTCGGCTTCGGCATCTGGCTGGTGCGCCATATCACGGGGCCGCTGCAACGGCTGCAACAGAGGGTCGCCCACCTCACCCCGGATCAGGCGGATTTCGAGCCCGATGCCCCCTGGCAGGAGCTCAGAGATATCGAGCTGGCGCTGCTGGCTGGCAAGCAGGAGGTGAGCGCAGTGTTCGCCCGCGAGCAGGAGTTCAGCCGCTTCGCCAGCCACGAGCTGCGCACCCCCAACATGGTGATCCAGGGCTCGGCCGCCCTGCTCGGCAAGGTGACGGACTTGCCCGCGCCAGCCGCCCGCGCCACCACCCGCATCCGCGCCGCCGCCGACGAGATGGCGCTGCTCACCGAGACCTTCCTGCTGCTGGGCCGCAAGGAGGCGGTGGAGCGGCCGCTGCAGCAGGTGACCCCGCTGATCCGTCAGGAGCTGGCCCGCCTCGCTCCGCTGTTGCAGCGGGAGGCACTTGATATCCGGCTTAATCTGGACGAGAGCAGCGAAGTAAACGCCCCCCTCTCCCTGCTCGCCATTGCCCTCGGCAACCTGCTGAAAAATGCCCTGAGCTATGCCGAAGGACATATCGACATCGAGCTGTGTGGCCCGGTGCTCACCATCAGCAACCCGACGGCGGCGGCACCGGATCAGATCCTCGGCTACGGCTGTGGCCTCACCATCATCCAGCGCATCTGCGAGAAGCTGGGCTGGCAGATCGATACCCGGCTGAAGGACGGAATTTTCAGCGCCCGGCTGGCGATGATCACTGCCGAACAGTTCCCTCTCCCTTTGGGAGAGGGTTAGGGTGAGGGAGCAGTGGCACCGCCAGCCCACCAGCCAGATAGCAACAAGGCGCCCGAGGGCGCCCTGTTTCTATCTGACAGATGCAAGCCTGAGGCTCACTCCGCCGGTTTGTTCTTGCGGCTCGCCTTGAGTTCGAGGAACTCGATGATCTTGCCGGCTACATCCTTGCCGGAGGCGGCTTCCACCCCTTGCAGGCCAGGGGAGGAGTTGACCTCCAGCACCAGCGGGCCACGGGCGCTACGCAGGATATCCACCCCCGCCACATCCAGCCCCATGATCTTGGCGGCCTGCACGGCGGTCGCGCGCTCTTCCGGGGTGATCTTGATCGCCTCGGCGGTGCCGCCACGGTGCAGGTTGGAGCGAAACTCCCCCGGCTGGGCCTGACGGCGCATGGCGGCAACCACCTTGCCGTTGACCACCAGACAGCGGATATCGGCGCCATTGGCCTCGCGGATATACTCCTGCACCAGAATGTTGTTGTTGGTCTGGATAAAGGCCTCGATCACGCTCTCGGCGGCCTTCTGAGTCTCGCACAGCACCACGCCAATCCCCTGGGTTCCCTCCAGCAGTTTCACCACCAGCGGCGCCCCGCCCACCATGGTGATGAGGTCGGGCACGTCGTGGGTGCTGTGGGCATAGCCGGTGATGGGCAGGCCGATGCCGTGGCGGGAGAGCAGCTGCATCGCCCGCAGCTTGTCGCGGGAACGGCTGATGGCCACCGAGCTGTTGAGGGCCATGGTGTTCATCATCTCGAACTGGCGCAGCACGGCGGTGCCGTAGGCGGTAATGCTGGCACCGATCCGCGGGATCACGGCGTCATAACTTCCCAGCTCCCCACCCTCGTAGTGAATGGAGGGGTTGTGGGAAGCGATATTCATATAGCAGCGCAGGGTGTCGAGCACCTCTACCTGATGACCGCGCGCCTGTGCCACCTCGACCAGACGGCGGGTGGAGTAGTTTTTCGGCTCACGGGATAAAATGGCGATCTTCATGACAATTCCGCTAGAAGGCTGTGCCTGGGCAGGATGGGGCGGGAGAGTATAAGGTGCCACAGCGCCAAGACAACGCCAATTGTTTATCCTGACAACAAGACAAACCACACCAAACCGCACGCTACCACATCACTGTGACCAACAGGTTAAACGGCGGCTCTGCGCAGGTTGTTCAACCCGTGCAAGGATGCCGCCGTTTCTCGTTAAAGATCAACCGGTGTCACGCGGGAGTCAGTTCAGGTTTGGCCCCAGCCAGCGCTCGGCATCTGCCAGCGTCATCCCCTTGCGAACGGCGTAATCTTCCACCTGATCTTGCTGGATCTGCGCCACCGCGAAGTATTTGCTCTCGGGATGGGAGAAGTACCAGCCCGACACCGCCGCCCCCGGCCACATGGCGTAGGATTCGGTGAGCTGCATGCCGATAGCCTGCTCCACCTCCAGCAGCTCCCAGATGCTCCCCTTCTCGGTGTGCTCCGGGCAGGCCGGATAACCGGGAGCCGGGCGGATGCCCTGATAGTTCTCGCGGATCAGCTCCTCGTTGCTGAGGGCCTCGTCCGGGGCATAACCCCAGTGCACCTTGCGCACCTGTTCGTGAAGGTACTCGGCAAAGGCCTCGGCCAGACGGTCGCACACCGCCTGAATCAGGATGGCGTTGTAGTCATCGTGCTGCGCCTTGTAGGCCTTGGCGATGGCCTCCTCACCGATGCCGCCGGTCACCGCGAAGGCGCCGATCCAGTCGGGCTTGCCACTCTCTTTCGGCGCCACATAGTCCGCCAGACAGTAGTTGGGGAAGCCCTGCTTCTCGCTCTGCTGGCGCAGGTGGTGCAGCACCTTGATGACCTCGGTGCGCGACTCGTCACTGTAAACTTCGATGCTGTCTCCTACCGCGTTGGCCGGGAACAGGCCGATCACCCCGGCGCAGCGCACGCTCTGATCCTTTTCCAGCTGGTCCAGCATGGCGTTGGCGTCGGCAAACAGTTTGGTTGCCTCCTCGCCGATGATCTCGTCCTCGAGGATGCGCGGATACTTGCCCGCCAGCTCCCAGCTGAGGAAGAACGGCGTCCAGTCGATGTAGGGACGCAGTACCGAAATGGCCACATCTTCGAACTTCTGCACCCCGAGCTCGCGGGGCTTGGGTGGCTGGTAGCCAACCCAATCCAGCTGATGCCGGTTGGCGCGGGCGTGGGCCAGACTGACCGGGCGGGAGCGCGGCTGCTTGCGGGCATGCTGATCCCGGGCGATCTCGTACTCCTTGTCGATGCGGGCGACAAACGCCTCCTTCAGATCCGGACTAAGCAGGCTCTGGGCCACCCCCACCGCGCGGGAGGCGTTGGAGACATAGACCACGGGCTCCGAGTAGTTCTGCTCGATCTTCACCGCAGTGTGGGCCTTGGAGGTGGTGGCACCGCCGATCAGCAGCGGCAGCTTGAAGCCCTGACGCTCCATCTCTTTGGCCACATGCACCATCTCGTCCAGCGACGGAGTGATGAGACCCGACAACCCGATGATATCGGCGCCGACCTCCCGCGCCGTCTTGAGAATCGTCTCGCAGGAGACCATGACCCCTAGGTCGACAATCTCGAAGTTGTTGCACTGCAGCACTACCCCGACGATGTTCTTGCCGATGTCGTGCACGTCCCCTTTCACGGTCGCCAGCACGATTTTGCCGTTGCTGGAGCCGCCCGATTTTTCTGCCTCGATATAGGGCTGCAGATAGGCCACTGCCCGCTTCATCACCCGCGCCGATTTCACCACCTGCGGCAGGAACATCTTGCCCGCACCGAACAGGTCGCCGACCACGTTCATGCCATCCATCAGCGGCCCTTCGATGACATGCAGCGGCTTCTCGGCGCCAGCGCGTGCCTCTTCGGTATCCTCTTCGATAAAGTCGGTGATCCCCTTGACCAGCGCGTGCTCCAGCCGCTTGCCCACCGGCCAGCTGCGCCACTCCTGATCCCGCGGATCCTCTGCCTGGGCACCGGCACCGCGATACTTCTCGGCGATGGCCAGCAGCTCCTCGGTGGCATTGTCATTGAGGTTGAGCACCACCGCCTCGACCTTCTCTTTCAGCTCCGCCGGAATGTCTTCATAGATGGCGAGCTGGCCGGCATTGACGATCCCCATGTCCATACCGTTCTTGATGGCGTGGTAGAGGAAGACGGCGTGAATGGCTTCGCGCACCGGCTCGTTGCCGCGAAACGAAAACGAGACGTTGGAGACGCCGCCGGAGATCATGGCGTGGGGCAGGTGCGTTTTGATGTCCTTCACCGCCTCGATAAAGTCCACCGCGTAGTTGTTGTGTTCGTCGATGCCGGTCGCCACCGCGAAGATATTGGGATCGAAGATGATGTCTTCCGGCGGGAAACCGACCTGATCCACCAGGATCCGGTAGGCACGCTGGCAGATCTCGAACTTGCGGGCGCGGGTATCGGCCTGACCCGCTTCATCGAACGCCATCACGATAACGGCGGCGCCGTAGCGGCGCAGCAGTTTCGCCTGCTGAATGAACTTCTCCTCCCCCTCTTTCATGGAGATGGAGTTGACCACCGGCTTGCCCTGCACGCACTTGAGGCCCGCTTCCAACACCTCCCACTTGGAGGAGTCGATCATCACCGGCACCCGGGCGATATCCGGCTCACCGGCGATGAGGTTCAGGAAGCGCACCATGGCCGCTTCGGCGTCCAGCATCCCCTCGTCCATGTTGATGTCGATGATCTGGGCGCCGTTCTCTACCTGCTGCTTGGCAACATCGAGCGCCTCGTCGTACAGCCCCTCCTTGATCAGCCGCTTGAACTTGGCCGAACCGGTGACGTTGGTGCGCTCCCCCACGTTCACGAACATGGATTCGGGGGTGATGATGAGCGGCTCAAGACCCGACAGACGGCAGGCCACCGGCAGCTCGGGCAGCACACGCGGCTTGATGCCCGCCACGGCGTCGGCCATGGCGCGGATATGGGTCGGGGTGGTACCGCAGCAACCGCCGACCAGGTTGAGAAAGCCGCTTTGAGCCCACTCGCGGATATGCTCCGCCATCTCGACGGCATCGAGGTCGTACTCGCCGAACGCATTGGGCAGACCGGCGTTGGGGTGGGCGCTGACATGGGTCTCGCTGATGCGCGACAGCTCCTCCACATATTGGCGCAGCTCATCGGGCCCCAACGCACAGTTGAGGCCGAACGACACCGGCTTTACGTGACGCAGCGAGTGGTAGAAGGCTTCGGTGGTCTGGCCGGAGAGGGTTCGGCCGGAGGCATCGGTAATGGTGCCGGAGATCATCACCGGCAGGCTGTAACCCAGCTCCTCGAACACCCCTTCCACCGCGAAGGCGGCCGCCTTGGCGTTGAGGGTATCGAAGATGGTCTCGATCAGAATGATGTCGGCGCCACCCTCGATCAGGGCATGGGTCGATTCGGTGTAGGCGGCCACCAGCTGGTCATAGGTGACGTTGCGCTTGCCGGGATCGTTCACATCCGGCGAGATGGAGGCGGTGCGGTTGGTGGGGCCCAACACCCCTGCTACAAAACGCGGCTTGGCGGGGTCTTTTGCCGTCCACTCGTCTGCCACGGCGCGAGCCAGACGGGCGGCTTCCCGGTTGATCTCGGCGGAAAACTCTTCCATCTCGTAATCGGCCATGGCGATGCGAGTGGCGTTGAAGGTGTTGGTCTCGAGAATGTCGGCCCCGGCAGCGCAATACTGCTCGTGGATCTCGCGGATCACCGCCGGACGGCTCAGCACCAGCAGATCGTTGTTGCCCTTGATGTCGGTATGCCAGTCGGCAAACCGCTCACCCCGATAATCTGCCTCCCCCAGCTTGTAGCCCTGGATCATGGTGCCCATGGCCCCGTCGATGATCAGGATCCGCTCCCTGAGGCAGGCTTCCAGCTTCTTTGTTACGTCCGACTGCTTGCTCGGCTCTCTGCTCGACATTACGTTCGACACCGCGTGTTCCTCTTACATCCATGCAACTGCGTAAACAGCATCCTAACAGCAAACAAATAAAATGGAAATCTAGCCGTCTATCAGTCCAAATGCGCCACCATATACTCATTTATGGGTAATGAGTAACATAGGGCCCGAGAGTAACCTATGCCCGTCCTGCATAGGGATACGTGCTTGCTGTCTACCAACGAGAAAAAAATAACTATGAGCGTCTACTACACACTCTGTTTTCTGGCAGCGTTGGCGATTTTTATCGCCTTTGCCAACCAGTATGTTGTGAAGATCCAGACCACCATCGCCATTACTGCGGGCTCCATGCTGATCTCCGCACTGCTGGTGCTGTTTGGCAAACTGGGCTGGTTCAACCTGGAACCTCTTGCCGTCAAGACCATGGAGAGCATCGACTTCCAGAACTTCCTGCTGAAGGGGATTCTGGGCTTCCTGCTGTTCGCCGGTGGCCTTGGCATCAACCTCAAGGCGCTGCGTAGCCAGAAGTGGGAGATCACCATTCTGGCCATCATTGCCACCCTGCTCTCCACCTTCCTCATCGGCTACGGCTTCTGGTTTATCGCCAAGCTGCTGGGCTGGGAGTTGCCGCTGGTCTACTGCATGCTGTTCGGCGCGCTGATCTCCCCCACTGACCCGATTGCCGTACTGGCCATCGTCAAGAAGATGAAAGCGCCACCCCAGATCGCCATCCAGATCGAAGGGGAATCCCTGTTCAACGACGGTGTTGGCCTCGTCATCTTCGCCACCGTGTTTGCCGTCGCCTTTGGCGGGGTCGAGCCCACCTTCGGTAGCGTGGCCGGTCTGTTCCTGCACGAAGCCCTCGGTGGCATCCTGTTCGGTGCCGTGCTGGGCCTTATCGCCCACGTGATGATCAGCGCCACCGATGACGGTTCATTGGAGCTGCTGCTGACTCTCTGTATCCCGACCGCCGGCTTCGCCTTTGCCAACATGATCGGCGTCTCCGGCGCACTGGCCATGGTGGTGACCGGCATCATGATCGGCAACTGGACCCGTCACTCCGGCTTCTCCGAGCAGAGCAGCCATCACCTGGATCACTTCTGGGAGTTGATGGACCAGTTCCTCAACGCTCTGCTGTTCCTGCTGATCGGTCTGGCGCTGGTACTGCTGGATCTCGCCTGGCGTGACTGGATCCTGCTGGTCATTGCGGTGCCGCTCTGCCTGGGCGCCCGCTTTATCAGCGTGTCGCTGCCCTATGTGGCTTTCCGCCGCTTCCGCAATTACAACACCTTCTCGGTGCGGATCCTCACCTGGGGTGGCCTGCGCGGTGGTCTGGCCATGGCGATGGCACTGGCACTCCCCTCCGGCGTCATGATGATCCCGGAACATGGCGTCGACCTGCGTCAGGTCATCCTGGTGATGACCTACTCGGTGGTGATGTTCTCCATCGTGGTGCAAGGCATGACCATCACCCCGATGATCACGGCTGCCAAGAAGGCCTGTGGCGACTACTGAGGCGGCCCACTGTACTGATTGCAGAATGAGAGAGGGCTCCCGTCGGGAGCCCTCTTGTTATGGCGGATAGCTGCGGATATTTGCTGCTGATAGCACCTTGATTACACAGAGGAAAAGCGTACTGACTTCAACATCGGCAAATTATTGTTTGCTTTTTATTCATTTCGAGGAGAGAATGCGCGCCGGCTAGTTAATCAGCCCTGTTTATGTTTACCCTGCAATGTTTCACCTCACGATGAATCCTGCCAGTACCCGCATAACCTTCTTCTGATTTACTCGCCTTGAGAACCGTCAGGCTGTCTGCCTGCGTTGCCCGGCTCTCACGGTGCAGACCCGATCTGCCCACCCAATTTGATTTATGCATCAGCATATTCCTTGAAAGTGCAGACGCCCCTTAACCGGGCTGGGTTTTCCTGCGCGCTTGTCGTTCACCCAATCGACCGCGCCCATTGACCTGACATTTGCCAATACAAGGAGCAAACACCTAATTTATATAGAGAAATACCATGATGAAAGCAGTACAAACACACAAGCCCCTGCGTCGCAGCAAGCCCATCAACCTGCCTGTGCAAGAGCACGACAATGATGCGTTTCTGATCCAGTTCAGCACCCGCTTCAGCGGCGGTTTCGCCATCTCCTGTGATGGTATCGCTGGCGAGTTCTCCATCGAAGACCTCAACTGATCCTGCCTGCCCTCCGGCAGCGCCCGATGCAGACAGGCCGCAACTCACGGCGGCCTCTTTGCTTCTCTCTCACGCCTTTAGCCAGACCCGGGCTCTTGCTTGTCACTCAGCCTGACAGCCACCTCGCCATTCGCTTTTCAGCTCTCTGACCTTGATCACTGCTCCAGCAGCAGGCATTCGTCAGCATCTTCGCTCAATTTGACCAATCGACTGCGCACCAACCCCAGCTTGGCCAGCAGGCCGATGGATCGCTCGTTGCCCGGGGTGACGATGGCGACCACCTGCCCGATCCCCAACCGGCTTTTGCCATCGGCAAGGGCGGCCTGCGCCGCTTCAATGGCGTAGCCCTGACCGCGATATTGCGGCAGGAAGGCGTAACCGATATCGACCTGCTCCAGGGTATCGCGCTTGATCAAACCGCAGATACCGAGGCTGGCACCGTCCTCCTTGCGCTCCACCAGATAGAGTCCGTGACCATAGCGGGCATAGCTGACTGCCGGCCCCTGCTGGATATACTCCTGCGCCTGCTCGAGGGTACGAATGCCCCGATCACCTATGTAACGATAAAAATCGCCGTCATTGAGCAACTCAAGGATGAAGGGGGCGTCGGTGGCGATCATTTCGCGCAGGATCAGGCGGGAGGAGGCAATCATGGCAAGGGCTCTCAAACGGAAAGTGAAGGGCAAAGAGTGCCCCGTCACTCCAGGGCTGGCAAGCCTGTGGCGCCATCGGCCATGAAAAAGGGGCCGCGTTGGCCCCTGATGAGATGAGATAAACGGGCTCAGGCAGCCAGCAACCCGGCATAGCCATTACCCTGCTCACGCAGTGCAGTGAACTGGGCAGCGCAATCGGCCCAGCTCAACCCCAGCGCATCTGCCACCTTGTGAGGCCACTCGGGCGGCGCCTCTTCCCCCACATCGGATTGCGCAGCCAGCACGATCGCCAGATGGATCAACCCGGCCTCGGCGGAGAACTCCTTGGCCAGCATGGGGTTGTAGTGATACTCCACCGCATTGCTGATGGTCTCGGGGAACTTCCAGTAGCGTGCCATAGCCGCCCCGACCTGGGCATAGTTGAAGCCGACCACCAGCTCTTCCGCCTTGGCCCGCCCCTTGTGCAGCTCCAGATCGTGAATGTGGTGGACAGTGTTTTCCGGCAGGCCCACATGCATCACCAAGCGGCCGAGATCGTAGAGCAGGGCGCAGGTAAAGACCTCATCCCCCTTCATCCCCTTCTTCACCGCCAGACGACGCGCCAGCTCCGCCACGTTGAAAACGCAGCCCCAGAAATGTTTGAGGTCAATGCCGGGCACCGCAGTGACCGATTCGGTGAGCCCGCAGGCCAGCACCATGTTGCGCACCATCGCCAACCCCAGCCGCACCGCGGCCTCATTGACGGTGCCGATCTGACGACTGCTGCCGAATTTGGCCGAGTTGGCCAGACGCAGCAGCTTGGCGGAGATGACAGGGTCCTTGTTGATCAACTTGCTGATCTTGAGCAGATCCGGCTCCTTTTCATTGAAGGTCTGGATCAAATCGCGCATCACTTCCGGGATCTGGGGCAGTAGCTTGGGCTCGGCCAGCAGGGAATCTATCGTGGGCATAGGCGTGTCCATCCATGTTATCTGTGTTCCAACCTGTTTGCCTTGGCAAACTCCTCCTAATTATGGGTAACAAATGGCCTCCCCATCGGATTGTTTATTCGCTGGTCATTCAAGGTGTTAGTCACATTCAGGCTATACTGGCCGCCACATTCACTGTTGCGGATATCCCATGAACGACACTCAGGAATTTTTTGATGAAGACGCGCTGCTGGAGATGGTGGAGAACCAACTCAACGACGGTCACCCGCCCCATGTGAAGGCGACCCTGATGCGGCTGGTGATGAAGGGCACCCCGCGGGAAGAGGCGCTGCAATATATCGCCTGCGCCCTCGGGGCCGAGCTGATGGCGATGGAGGCCGATCAGGGCCCCTTCAATCTGACCCGTTACGGCGAGTTTCTCGACAGCCTGCCCGAGATGCCGTGGGCAGACGAGTGACCCGAGCTGGATGACGGATGCAAAAAGGGCGGGTGCCAATGGCCCCCGCCCTTGTTGCATGGATCCACTCCGGATCAGAACTGGGAGTTGATGATCACCTCTTCCCCCAGCGCCCCTGCCAACGGCAGTGGCCGATAGCTGGAGTTGGCGGCCCGCAGCAGACGAATGCCGCGAATGCCGACCTCCTGCGCCGCCTTGATATCCCCGTCGGCGTCGCCGTAGAAGAGCTTCATCTGCTTATCCTTGAGCCACTGCACCTTGGTGTTCTGGCCCGGCTGATCACCGGCGAAGATCACCGGATTGAGCTGGTCGGCCGGAATATTCATGGTCTGCTGCAGAGTCTGGCTCACGGTTTCGGTCTTGGTGGCCGAGCGGCCGGTGACGAAATAGATGTGGTCACCGCGCTTGAGATGCATGGCGATGAGCGCCTTGCCCACCTCTTTCGGCATGCTGAACGCATCCCAGCCGTTATTCATCTTCTCCCAGAAGGCGGGGTTCTTCAGATAGCTCTCGTCGTTGGGCGAGAACTCCTGTTTGCCGCGATAAAAACCCGGGCTGGAGAAGAGCAGGGTATCGTCGATATCAAACCCGACCGCCATCGGGGGCAGGCCATCCAGACTCTTGGCAATCTGCTCCACTGATACCCAGTGGATCGGTGCCTGCTGGGCCAGAGTGACGGTGGTGACACCGGCAGGGATCGGCTGAACGGTAGCGGCTTGACCCGCCACGGCAGGCAGAGAGAGGGCCGCAGCCAGCAAGGAGGCAAGCAGCGCCGGACGAGAGATGTGTTTCATAAGGCAGGTTGTCACCTTCAATCAAAAGAGGGGGCCAATAGTGCCCCCATCCCGCCTCTCAAATCTGTGAATGCTCCTGCAAAAAGGGAGCATTTGACGCCCGATAATTAATCCTTGATTGGCAGCAGATCGGTAAAGACAAAGCCGTCGCGCAGCACTGTTTCACCGACCCGAATGCCGAGCGGACGGGAGAACATGGGGCCATCATAGGCCAGGGTGTGAAACTCGCCGTTCTCGCCACATGGGTCAACGCCCTCCGGCAGCGCCGCTAGCAGCGCCTCGTCAAAATCGTGGCCACCCAGACTGGCATCCAGCTTGTTCGGATCGAGGGCACTGATCCGCGCCTTCAAGCCAGCGGCCATCATCTGCGGCGCCAGTTCACGGGTATTGCTGCCCCACAGCGGGAACAGTGGTTCGATGCCTGTGCCTGCCAGCTGCTTTTCACGGTAGGCGCGCACATCCTCAAGGAACAAGTCGCCAAAGGCCATATGGCGGATCCCCTGTGCCACCACATCAGCGATAAAGCCGGTCATGATGCGGGCGTAATCCTCGTTGCTGCAGGGCCAGGGCAGATCGATGGTGATGAGGGGCAGCCCGACGCAGGCGGCCTGCTCGGTCAACAGCTGCTTGCGCACCCCGTGCATCGCCACCCGCTCGAATGCCTGATTGAGGGTGGTAAACAGCCCCACCACTTCGATGGCGGGATCTTGCCGCAACTGATGCAGTGCCCATGCGCAATCCTTGCCGCTGCTCCAGGAGAGCAGTACCCGTTTCTTTTCCATCATTCCTCCGCCAGCGGGGCATTCGGATTGCCCCAAAAAGATGCAAGACAGTGTTGCGAATTGCGCGATTTACACACAAGAGGCAGGCAGCATACTCTCGATCACCTGTATATGCCCCTTATCCGGGGCGACAATAACTAAAAAAACCGATGGGAAACATACGGATATGACCACAAGCACACAACAACATGATCACGCCCGCCCCCTCAATCGACAGGATTACAAAACCCTGAGTCTGGCTGCCCTCGGCGGCGCGCTGGAGTTTTACGACTTCATCATCTTCGTCTTCTTCGCCGTGGTCATCGGCGAGCTGTTCTTCCCGGCCGATATTCCCGAGTGGCTGCGCCAGTTCCAGACCTTCGGCATCTTCGCCGCCGGTTATCTGGCCCGCCCGCTTGGCGGCATCATCATGGCCCACTTTGGCGATCTCATCGGTCGCAAGCGGATGTTCACCCTCAGCATCATAATGATGGCGCTGCCGACCCTGTTGATCGGTCTGCTGCCCACCTATGCGGTGCTCGGCATCGGCGCACCCATCGCTCTGCTGGGACTGCGGATCCTGCAAGGCGCCGCCATCGGCGGTGAAGTGCCCGGCGCCTGGGTATTTGTCGCCGAGCACGTTCCTGCCCGTCGGGTCGGGGTCGCCTGCGGCACGCTCACGGCGGGATTGACGGCCGGCATACTGCTCGGCTCCCTCATCGCCACTGCGGTCAACAAGAGCCTGACACCAGCCGAAGTGAGCGAGTGGGGCTGGCGAGTGCCCTTCCTGCTGGGCGGTATCTTCGGCATCGTCGCCATGTACCTGCGTCGCTGGTTGCACGAGACCCCGGTCTTCGCCGAGATGAAAGCCAACAAGACCTTGGCCGATGAGCTCCCCCTCAAGTCGGTGCTGCGCAACCACAAGAGCAGCGTGGTGGTCTCCATGCTGCTCACCTGGCTGCTCTCCGCCGGTATCGTGGTGGTGATCCTGATGACCCCCACCTATCTGCAGAAGGTCTACGGCATCACCCCGGCGGACGCCCTGACCGCAAACTCGCTGGCGATCGTTGCCCTGACCCTCGGCTGCATCGTCTATGGTCGACTGATCGACCTGCTGGGCAGCGGTCTCACCTTCATGTTCGGCTCCCTGCTGCTGGCGGGCTCCAGCTACGCCTTCTATCACGGTCTGGCGGCCGGTACGAGCCAGCTGGTGCCGCTCTACATGCTGGCAGGCTTTGCGGTCGGGATTGTCGGCGCCGTGCCTTACGTGATGGTCAACGCCTTCCCGCCGGTGGTGCGTTTCTCCGGTCTGTCATTCTCCTACAACGTGGCCTACGCCATCTTCGGCGGCCTCACCCCGATGGCGGTGACCCTCTGGATGAAGAGCGACATGCTGGCCCCCTCCCACTATGTAGTGAGCCTGTCGGTGCTGGGTTTCGCCATCGGTCTCTGGCTCTGGTTCCAGCAACGGGCCATCCGGCAGCAGCAAGCGCCGCAAGCGGCCTGACCCGAACAACAAGCCCCGGTATCTGCCGGGGCTTTTTTGTACTGCTTATGTTCAGTTTCGCCAGCATAAGATAACCTCCCTCTGGGGCCTGCCACCCGCATCGCCCCATGGCTTCCCACTCTTTATCCGAGGCTCAAGATGTTCTTTCAGGTCGTATTACTCACCTTGCTGGCGCTGCTGCCCATGGTCAACCCGCCCACCACGGCCACCCTGCTGCTGGGGCTGAGCAAGGGGATGTCGCGCGAACACGTGCGCCGTCAGGTCAATCTGGCCGCCATCTATCTGTTCTGCACCCTCTGCATCACCTTCTTTATCGGATCCTCGATCCTGGATCTGTTCGGGATCTCCATTCCGGGCTTGCGCCTGGCCGGTGGCCTCATCATCGGCTTTATCGGCTTTCGCATGCTGTTCCCCGCCCCCAGCCAGCAGAGCGGGGTCGATATAAACCAGAGCATTGCCTTCGTACCGCTCACCATGCCCAGCATGTGCGGGCCGGGCACCATGGCGCTGGTAATAAGCGGTGCCGCCCAGATTGCCGAGCTGCCTGACGAGTACAACCGCATCACCATCTACGCCGGTGTGGTAACGGCGTTTGCCCTGATGAGCCTGATCAGCTGGGGAGTATTGAAGCTGGCGGATCCGGTCTGCAAGATCCTGGGCGCCACCGGCATCGATGCCATGACCCGCATCATGGGCTTCCTGCTGGTCTGCATGGGTATGCAGTTTTGCATCAATGGCATCAAGGAAGTGGCACAGGATCCGGCCTTCCACGGCGGCCAGGCTGTGCAAACCGCACCGGCACTCCCAAAGGCTTCCGGCACGTTTGATCAGTTGCCGCAAAAGCCCACCGGCTCTGATTGAAAACGGTATCAAAAAGTCCCTGACGATCTGCACTGATCTTGTTCCTGATCATGTTATTGACACACAAATGAGTTAGTTTGTTTTTCATACAGACTGTATTCAGATGGACGCTGATAGGTTTGTTGATGAATACCCACTCAACTTCAGGAGAGTATGCAGATGGACAAGATGCTGACCGAAATAGGGAGCCATAGCCTGTTTCACGAGTACCTGAACGTGGTTGGGATTGCGAGCCCATCCCTCGCCAAGATCGAGCAACGCTGGGAATATAAAGATCAAGAGCAGCTGGTTGCCAAAATCCAGATCGACAAACAGGGTAACGCTCGCTATTTCATCGACGCCCGCGCCATATCCGTCAACTGATACCGAATAACCCGCCAGCCCCGGTCCAACGACCGGGGCTTTTTGTTGCCAGTGGTTCCCTGAATAGCAAAACCCCGGCAAGAGCCGGGGTTTGAATGCGTCGGGTTACGCCGCTGCGCGGCTAACCCGAACCTACGAAGTGCCACCCACGGTGAGCTGATCCAGTTTGAGGGTGGGCTGGCCGACACCGACCGGCACGCTCTGCCCCTCCTTGCCGCAGATGCCGACCCCGCGATCCAGCGCAAGGTCGCTGCCCACCATGGAGACCTGGCTCATCGCCTCGGGGCCGTTGCCGATCAGGGTCGCGCCCTTGATGGGAGCGGTGATCTTGCCATCCTCGATGAGGTAGGCCTCGGAGGCGGAGAAGACAAACTTGCCGGAGGTGATGTCCACCTGACCGCCACCGAAGTTGGGGGCATAAATGCCCTTCTTCACCGAAGCGATGATCTCCGCCGGATCATACTGGCCCGCCAGCATGTAGGTGTTGGTCATGCGCGGCATCGGCATGGCGGCGTAGGATTCGCGGCGCCCGTTGCCGGTGAGCGGTACCCCCATCAGACGGGCGTTCTGCTTGTCTTGCAGATAGCCCTTGAGGATACCGTTCTCGATCAGCACGTTGTAGCCACCCGGTGTGCCCTCGTCATCGATGGAGACGGAACCACGGCGACCCGGCAGGGTGCCATCATCGACGATGGTACAGTGCTTGGAGGCCACCTGCTCGCCGATGCGGCCAGCAAATGCGGAAGATCCCTTGCGGTTGAAATCCCCCTCCAGACCGTGCCCCACCGCCTCGTGCAGCAACACGCCGGGCCAGCCGGAGCCCAGCACCACTGGCATGGTGCCTGCTGGCGCGTCGATGGCTTCCAGATTGACCAGCGCCTGACGCACCGCTTCACGCACATAGCCAAAGGCGCGGCTCTCCAGCCCGTCCAGTTCGAGGAACCAGTCGTAACCAAAGCGCCCGCCGCCACCGGCACTGCCACGCTCGCGGCGATCGCCCTTCTCGGCGATCACAGTCACCGACAGACGCACCAGCGGACGCACATCCGCGGCCAGGGTGCCGTCGGTGGCGGCCACCAGCACCTCTTCGTAAACGCCGCTGATGGAGGCCATCACCTGATTGATGGCGGGATCCAGACTTCTGGCGAACTTGTCCATCTGCTCCAGCAGGGCGATCTTCTGATGCTTGTCGAGGGTCTGCAGCGGATCCATGGCCGGATAGAGCAGGTTCGCTTCGGTGCGGGCCCACGCCTTCACCTTGCCGTGAGCACCGGCTGCGGCGATGCCGCGAGCGGCAGTCACCGACTGTTGCAGCGCCAGCAGGCTCAGCTCGTCCGAGTAGGCGAAGCCAGTCTTCTCGCCGCTGACGGCGCGCACCCCGACCCCCTGATCGATGTTGTAGCTGCCATCCTTGACGATGCCATCTTCCAGCATCCAGGACTCGTGCCAGCTGCGCTGGAAATAGAGATCGCCGAACTCCACCTGATGGCTCATCAGGCTGCCGAGCAGCTGCTGCAGGCGCCCTTCGTCGAGGTCGTTCGGGGCCAACAGGGAGGCACTAACCTGGCTCAATAGACTCAATCTTCTTCTCCACTCTCGTAACGAGCTGTTTTAAATCGTCTTGCCGACGGGTTGGCAACAAGCCACACCATCACAACAAACGGGCATGCTCCAGCACGGGCAAACGGCTGCGTTTCAATTTTTCACCACACCATCAGAGCAAACGGGCGTGTTGCAGCACTGGCATGGTGCGTTTCAATTCGTCGATAAGCCCGGGCTCCATCTGCGCCAGCACGGTACCGCGCCCGGACTCTTTGCTCGCCAGCACCCGACCCCAGGGGTCGATCACCATGCTGTGGCCCCAGGTCTGGCGCCCCGTTTCGTGAGTGCCGCCCTGATTGGCAGCGACTACGTAGCACTGGTTTTCGATGGCGCGAGCCCGCAGCAGCGGCTCCCAGTGCGCCTCGCCGGTTACGGCGGTAAAGGCGGCAGGCACCAGCAGCACGCGGGCATCGGCACGGGCCAACTGACGGTAGAGCTCGGGAAAGCGCAAATCATAACAGATCGAGAGGCCGAGGGGACCAAAGGGAGAGTCCACCAGCACAGGCGCCTCTCCCGGGCTGAAGGTCTCCGACTCACGGTAGCGACCGTGATTATCCGCCACATCCACGTCGAACAGGTGGATTTTGTGGTATTGGCCCCTAAGCTCACCGCTGGGGTCAAACACCAGCGAGCTGGTGTGGATATGGTCAGAACCTGAGATGGTGGTCGGCATGGCCCCGGCCACCAGCCAGATGCCATAATCGCGGGCCCATTCAGCCAGTTGCTGCTGGATCGGGCCCTTACCTATGGCCTCGGCCCCATCCAGATAACCCTGCCGTTCGCCAAACAGGGCAAAGTTCTCCGGCAGCAGCACCAGCAGCGGCCGCTCTTTGGGCAAGGCCGCCAGTTCAGCGGCGATCTGCTCCCGGTTATCCTGCCAGTGACGGCCAGATACCAGCTGTATTGCGGCTAACCACATGACGTTCTCCTTGTCCGCATTAATCGCGACCCACAATATTCGGGTCTTTATCCATCTCGGCCAGCAGCTTGCGAAGATGATGCCTGACCAATCCCCGCTGGCCCCGCTCCGCCCATTTGAGGCAATCGAACAACTCCCAAACCAGGCCATCCCCTTCGGCCATATAGGCAGGAAAGTCCCAATGGCTTGGGGCAGGGCCAGATACCTCAAGCGCACCAAGGGAGGAAGTTTTATCGAACAGTGGCAAATAAGGTTTGGCAAGGGGGAACTCAGCCCCCCGATCAAGGATGTGGATCTCGATGCTGGACATGTCGAGGAATATGAAGCGCCAGTATGAACAGACCTCTTCATGTCTTCCTTGCCAGCAGTGAAAGATGGGCCGCTCCCCCACAATGGTGCGCACCAGTTCGTCTCCCTGCTTATGGAAGCCAGGCTCGGCCAGCAGCAAGAGATCGACATCGGATACCCTGTCTGCCTTGCCCTTGGCGAGCGACCCAACCACTACCCCAGCATCAATCGCAGGATGGGCTGCGCCATGTTGCATCACCGACTCCAGCAGTGCGCGCTGCAGTGGAGGAATGGCAGCCCAGTGCTCATCCACCATCATGACGGAACCCCGACAGCAACCGCATCCCCGGGTTGCAGGGTGTAATCCAGCACTATGATGCGCTCCAGCACCGGGCGGAAGATGGCCTTGAGGGCATCGTGATCAGGATGGGGCAGATAGCGCTGGCGGGCGGCTTCGTCGGCGAAGGTCATCAGCACGCTGTGGGTAAACCCCTCGGCTCGCCCCTCCGGGCTGTCATCCCGACCCCACTCCACAGCGATCACGCCGCTGACCTGATGGGGAATGGCGAGAAAAGCGTTACGCACCGCATCTATCTGGGCAGGCTGGGTGCCCGGCTTGAAGGCGATCAGCAGGATATGTCGGATCATGGCTCACTCCTTGTGATGGTGCCGGGCCGCTCGTTCAGCGCTGAGCAGGCCCCGCGTGTTTGGGGCTCAACAGGAAAGGGGTCACCTCTTGGGTCGGCAGGCCGGGGGCAACGGCGTCAACCGCCTCTTTCTGCTGCTGGTTGAGCTTGATGCGCGCGCGATCTCGCCCCGCCTCGATCAGCTTGGGTGCGTCTAGCGGGCCCGAGATGCGAAAATCGATGCGGGTCACCACATCCACCACCGGCTCCAGCAGTTTGGAGAGGGCCAGCACATAGAGACCCGTGACCGGCGTGATGGAGAAGGCCGCCACCACCGGCAGGGTGCCCCCCAGATTGGGAGAGAAGCTCAGCTCGTAGTCGAGCCGCCAGCGCACCAGATCGGCGATCCCTTCGCCGCGCAGGTTGCCTGCCGCCCCCTTCATATAGAAATCATCGTTGCTGACCTGCCCCTGCTTGATGGTGGCAGAGGCGGACATGGATTCGAAGTAGAAGCCCTTGTCGAACACATCGCGAAAATCGAGCCGCAGCTTGCGCAGCAGGGAGTCGAGACTGAGCAGGGAGAGCAGTCGCGCCCCCTTGTCGTTGACCTCCCGCAGGGTGCCGCCCTCCAGCTGATAGTTGGCACGCCCCCCCAAGGTCGGCAGGCTTGGGCGATAGGGCACATCCTGCCAGTTCAGATCAAAAGCGAGGGAGCCGGGGGCATCGCCGATGGGCGAGGTGTAGCCGAGCCGCTTGAGCAGCAGTTCGCTGTTGTTGCTGGTCAGCTTGCCACGGGCGCGGGTCTCCATCCGGTTGCCATCGGCCAGCCAGTCGACGCTGCCGGTGAGCTGACTCCCCGCCAGCCGCACATCCAGCCCCTTGAGGGTCACCTTGTTGGCGCCGGGCACCAGCTCCCCTTTCACTTCCCCAAGAGGTAGCTCGCCAAAGCGGCAATCGACGCAGCTCACCTTCAACCAGGGGATGGAGGCCATGATGGCGTTGTCCTGTTTGGCATCGGGATCCGGGCTGAGATCCGAACTCTTGCCAGACCAGTAGATGCGGGCAAACTTGGCATCCACCGGGCGATTGGCTACTGCAGGCAGGCGGATCACCCCCATCACATCGGGGCTGTCGATCATCACTTCGGTAGCCTGATTGGTCGGCCCCACGGTGAAACGCGCCGCCTTGAGGGTAGCACTGCCGATATAGGCGCGAGCCAGCTGTCCATCCACCCACCACTCCTGCGGCAGGAAGGCCGGGCCAACCACCGCATTGCCAGTCTGGTTCTGCGCTGGCAACCACTGCTTGAGTCTGGCCAGCCAGCCGCCCACATCGGCCTCCTGCTGGTTGATGGCAAGCAGCATGGGGGCATCGCGCATTACCCGGGCGCCCGGCTGACCCACATCGACCCGCACCCGGCTGAGATAAGGTACCCCTTCGCCGTAGACCAGTCGGGTCTGCATATCCACATCAGCCCCCAGTACGGCACGAATGTCGGCGCTGCCATCCCGGCCACGAGCGATCACCTTGAGCGGCAGCCGGCTGGCGCTGCTCTTGGCCAGCGGCAGCGGCAGATCCAGCGCCATCCCCTGCAGGTTGGAGTCGAGCGCCAGCTGGAAACTGAACGGCTTGCTCTCGGGCAGGGTCAACCCGAGCTTGCCGCCCCAGTTGCTGCGACCGTTGAGGATACCGTACGAAGAGATGGCGGTGGGCTGGCGGCGGCTATCCCACTGCCCCTTGAAATCGAGGTCGACCTGATAGTGATCCGGATGCTGGCGCCCCTGATAGTCGAGGGTCAGCGGCTGGTTCCACAGGCTCGCCTTGAGGTTGCTGAAACGGGTCTGTTCGTTGTCATATTCGAGGCGCCCCTGCACCTTCTCCAGCGGCAGATCCAGACTGGCGACCCGCACCTTGTTGTTGCTGAAGGTGGCATCGCCGCTCGCCTTCACCTCGCTCTCGCCATCGAGAGGAATGTCGAGCTTGACCGAACCGGCCATCGGGCCGCGGATCTCGATCTCCCGCAGCGCCTGACCTACCGAACTGCCCAGCGGAGAGTCCTGCAGGTAGTCGCTGATGGCCTTGCCCTCCCCCTGCACCTTGGCATCCACATAGAGGTGGGCGCCGGGGGAGAGATCCGGGATCCAGGCATGCACCGAGTCGGAGCTCGCCTTGCCGAGTTTGGTGGATCGGCTGCGCATATCGAGACCGGCATTCTGGAACAACAGGTCGATCTGCAGGTCGGTGAGCGGTTGCCAACCGGGGAAGAATTCGTAGGTGGCCTGCTCCAGCGGCACCGCCACCTGGAAGATGCCCTTGCCGTTGTCGTAGGGGAAATCCCGAAACTCCCCATACCAGAGCAGGTCGGCCCCCTTGGCCTTGCCCCCCTTGATGGCGCCGCTCAGGTAATCCACCAGCCCCTTGTCCATCGCCTGCAGCGGGAAGTAGCGATCCGCATGGCCCGCGTTCTTCACATTGATGCGACCGGTCAGGGCGAGGAAGGGGTGTTCGAACAGATCGAGGCGGAAACGGCTGGTCAGGGTCAGATCCGGGTTATCCAGCGCGATATCCTGCCCGTAGAGCACCCAGCCCTGTTCCTCGCGCCACCAGTCGAGGCGGGCCGAGAAGTGGTCGACCGGGATTGGCATCTTGAAGTGACGGGCGGGATCCACCTTGTCATTCGCCAGCGCCAATCTGGCGCTACCGCCGGTCGGGGTAAGCCAGAACTCGCCGTTGAGATCCTGCATCCCGGGTATATCCTGCCACGCCTTGAGGCGCACCTTGCTGAAGCGGCCACTGAGGGAGAGATCCTGCCAGTCGGCATTGGCCAGCAGCGTCAGATCCTGCACCGACCCCTGCGGATTGGTCTGGCGCAGGGTCTCGCAGAGTGTGGGGTAGAGCGCCGAGACCAGCTGACTGATCTGAGTGATCTTGTCGAACTCTATGCTGGGCAGATAGCCCTGCACCCGATCCCCAATCCGCTCCAGCTGCAACCGGCTCTGCAACCAGGGTTTGCCGTCCAGCTTGAAGGTGACGTTGTGGCTCGCCAGTTGCCAGTCGGTGCCATCCCGACGCAGCTGGATCTTGCCGCCATCGAGGCCGAAACGGTGCATCTCCCCTTTCTTGGGATCCTTCCAGATCAGGTAGTTGTTGCCAAACGCCAGCAGGGTATTGCCCAGCTTGCCGCTGTCAAACTCGCTCCAGAGCTGGAAGTCGAGCTGACCGGCAACCTTGGGTTCGCCCGCATGGATCTTGGCCAAGGTCGGGGTGATATCGAGCTGGCGGGCCCCCAGATAGAGTTGCCCTTTGAGGCGATCGAGCCGGGCAGTCGGGGCGTCCACATCCAGAATCAGATCGATGGTGCTCTCGCCCACCCCGTTGATGAGATAAGCCTTGCCGACCCCCTGATGGCGCTTGCCACGGTTCTGCCAGCGCAGTTGGGCGATGTCGAGGGCGCGCAGATCACCGAGGGAGGTGGTGACGCTGAGGCGGGTATTGTGCACATCGAAGGTAGATAGCTGGGTCAGCAGAAAGCGCAGCAGGGCGCCCTGCTGGGGATCGCCGGAGGGGCTCTCGTCAGCCGGTTGGCGCAAGTCGATGGTGATATCGCCATCGCTCAGGATCAGCTCGCCAAACACCGGCTTGAGCTCGTTAATGGTGCGCCAGAAGTCGAGATGCACCCAGGCTTTGCCAAGCTGTACGGTAAAACGCCCCGAATCCGGGGCGATGGCGAGTTGCTGTAGTTCGAGCGCGGGCCCGGATTGTGTCCAGTCCAGCCCCACTTGCTCCACGCTGACCTTGAGTTGTGAATCGCCCAGCAGAGTGTGGATCAGACTCTCCCGGTATTGATTCAGCAAAGGGCCCCCAACCCGTACCAAGGTGACCAGCATGGCCATCAGTACGAACAGGACCCCCAGGGCCAACCAGCCCCGACTCAGCCAGCGATAGACCAATTACATCATCACCACGTCGAACTGCTCCTGACCACAGAGGGGTTCGCTCACTACCCGCACCTGCTTGCCGATGAACACTTCCAGCTCAGCCAGACTGTGGGACTCCTCGCCATGGAGGTAGTCGGCTACGGCCGGGGCCGCATAGACGGTGAACTGATCCGCATCGTAGGCACGATTAACCCGGATGATCTCCCGCAGGATCTCGAAGCAGACCGATTCCACCGTCTTGACCCGGCCGCGCCCCTTGCACTCGGGGCACTCGGAGCAGAGCACATGCTCCAGACTCTCGCGGGTGCGCTTGCGGGTCATCTCCACCAGACCAAGCTGGGAGAAGCCATTGACGTTGGTCTTGGCGCGATCCTTTGAGAGCGCCTGCTCCAGGCTGTGCAGCACCCGACGGCGATGATCTTCCGACTGCATGTCGATGAAGTCGATGATGATGATGCCGCCGAGATTGCGCAGGCGCAGGTGACGGGCGATGGCCGCCGTCGCCTCGACGTTGGTGTTGAAGATGGTCTCTTCCAGATTGCGATGGCCAACGAAGGCACCGGTGTTGATATCCACCGTGGTCATGGCTTCGGTCTGGTCGATGATGAGGTAGCCGCCGGATTTCAGCTCCACCTTGCGCTCCAGCGCCCGCTGGATCTCGTTCTCCACATCGTAGAGATCGAAGATGGGCGACTCGCCGGGGTAGTACTCCAGCTTGCTGGCCAGCTCCGGCACGTACTCTTCGGTGAAGCGCTTGAGCTGATCGAAGCTCTGGCGCGAGTCGACGCGGATCTTGTCGAGCTCGGCACCGACGAAGTCACGCACTACCCGAAATGCCAAACTGGGATCCTCGTAGAGGATCTTGCAGGGGGGATACTTCTGCTTGCGCTCGAGGATCTTGCGCCACAGGCGTTTCAGGAAGGCAGCATCCTGCTCCAGCTCCTGCTCCCCCACCCCTTCGGCGGCGGTGCGGATGATGTAGCCACCCAGCTCGTCCACATAACCGGCCACGGTGCGCTTGAGACGCTCCCGCTCGGCTTCGGACTCGATACGCTGGGAGACACCGACGTGGGCACTGCCCGGCATAAAGACCAGATAGCGGGATGGCAGGGTGATATCGGTAGTGAGACGGGCACCCTTGGTACCCAGCGGATCTTTCACCACCTGCACCATGATGTCCTGCCCCTGACGCACCAGCTCGGCGATATTGCCGACCTGGAACTGCTCCTTTTCCTTCACCGCCACACACTCGGTATGGGGCACAATATCGGAGGCGTGCAAAAAGGCCGCCTTGTCCATGCCGATATCGACGAAGGCTGCCTGCATGCCGGGCAGCACCCGACTGATCTTGCCTTTGTAGATATTGCCCACGATGCCGCGTTTGGCCTGACGTTCTACATGCACTTCCTGCAGCAGACCGTTTTCGACCAGAGCGACCCGGGTTTCGGAGGGGGTAACGTTAACCAGCAGTTCTACCGACATAAGTAACCTTGCCTGTTCCAGTTTTGAATTCTATAGAGCCAATCCGGTACAACGCGCGCAAGGGAGAAACGCAGCAGAGCACAGCTGACGGGAAATTATTTGAGCTGTTCCAGATGATGCTTGATCAGCAGGTCTGTCTCCAGCAGGGGCAGGCCGACCACGGCGCTATAGCTCCCTTCGATGCGGCTGACAAACTTGCCGGCAATACCCTGAATGCCATACGCCCCGGCCTTGTCACAGGGCTCACCGGTCTGCCAGTAGGCCTCAATCTCGGCCTCGTCCAGCTTGCGAAACGCCACGTTGGTGGTGACCAGACGCACGTCACAACGATCCTTGCTGGCCAGCGCTACCGCCGTCATCACCTGATGCACCTTGCCGGAGAGGGACTCCAGCATATCTTTGGCATCCAGCAGATCGGACGGTTTCTCCAGTACCCGGTCGCCCAGCACCACTATGGTGTCGGCACCCAGCACCGGCAACGCCGTCGGCGCACACGCCACGCCCGCCATCGCCTTGTCACGGGCGAGGCGGCAGACGTAATCCTGCGCCTTTTCACCCTCTTCCCGCTGCTCGGGCACATCCAGTTTCAGCACCTCGAAGCGGTAGCCAATCTGGGTCAGCAGTTCACGGCGACGGGGAGAAGCCGAGGCGAGATAGAGTTGTGGTTCGTTGTTTTTGTTCATATTTACCTGATATTGAAGCGGCGCCGCACCTTGCGCAGCACCAGAAACACCCAGGGCCATATTAGCATCGTCGTCAACGTCGACCAAAAGTAGGAGAAGTTGAGACTGGCCTGACTGAACAGATGCTCGGCCCAGAATACCGTCATTTTACCCACCAGCGAGAGGCCACCGATGATCAGTGCCTGCTGCCAGAGGGAGAAGTTGCGGATCTTCTGGAACTGGAAGGCCGCCAGATAGGTGGTAATGGCCATCGCCATCGCCCGCACGCCGAGGGTGCTGCCAAGCAGCACATCCAGCAGCAGGCCCGCCACCCAGGCGGTGCCGACGTTGGTCCGGTGCGGCAAGGCCAGCGCCCAGTAGATGAGCACCATGGCCAGCCAGTCCGGACGGAAGGGGTCAAATTCGAAAGGAAGCGGCAGGATCGACAGGCTCAAGGCCAGCAGGATCGAGATCCAGATCCAGATCCTGCCGCTGGCGGGTTCTAGCATCAGCGGGTGGCTCCTGCGGCGGACGCAGCGGGAGCCGCCCGTTCGCCATCCTCATCGTGTACTTCAGGCTTCTTGTCGGTCCACAGCAGCAGCAGATAACGCAGTCTGTCCAGCTCCACCAGCGGCTTGGCCTCGACCTGGGCGAAGGGCTTGCCCTCCACATACTCGGAGCGGGTCACTGTCGCCACCGGATAACCTTCCGGGAAGCGGCCACCCAGACCCGAGGTGACCAGCAGGTCACCCACCTGAATATCGGTGTTGCGCGGCAGGTTGCGCAGCTCAAGCTTGTCGAGCTCGCCACTGCCGGAGGCAATGGCGCGCAAGTCGTTGCGCAGCACCCGCACCGGAATGCCGTGGCTGGAGTCGGTGATCAGCAGCACGCGACTGGTGGTGGAGCCCACGTGGAGCACCTGGCCAATCACACCCTGATCGTTGATCACCGCCTGACCGTTGTAGACGCCATCCAGCGCCCCCTTGTTGATCAGCACCTGATGGCTGAAGGGGTCGGAATCCACCGACAGCAGCTCGGCCACCATCTTGCGGGACTCCTTGTGCACCGGCGAGCCCAGCAGCTCACGCAGCCGCTGATTCTCGTGCTCCAGCTGATCCATTTTGAGCAGACGGGCACGCAGGGTAAACAGCTGTTGCTCCTGCTGTTTGGTCTGCTCGATGAGATCGGCGCGGGTCTGCACCTGGGTCGACATGGTGTCGAGCAGGGTACCGGGCGCATTGGCCATGTATTGCAGGGGACTGACTAACGAACTGAGGTAGACGCGGACATGGGTAAACACACCGAAGCGGGAATCCGCGACGATGGCAGCGATGGAGATGATGACGGCGAGAAACAACCGTAACTGAAGCGAAGGGCCTCTACCAAAAATGGGTTTCATGGGTCGTCAAAAAAGAGCCGGCACGCTGGCCGGCTTTGGGTCTTATTCGTAGTGGAACAGATCGCCACCGTGCATATCGATCAGCTCCAGCGCCTTGCCGCCGCCACGGGCCACACAGGTGAGGGGATCTTCGGCCACGACGACAGGAATGCCGGTCTCTTCCATCAGCAGACGGTCGATATCTTTCAACAGTGCGCCACCACCGGTCAGCACCATGCCGCGCTCGGAGATGTCGGAAGCCAGTTCCGGCGGAGATTGCTCCAGCGCCACCATGACGGCAGCCACGATACCGGACAGCGGCTCTTGCAGCGCTTCCAGGATTTCGTTGGAGTTGAGAGTGAAGCTGCGCGGTACACCTTCAGCCAGGTTGCGACCACGGACTTCAATCTCGCGCACCTCTTCGCCCGGATAGGCGGAGCCGATCTCGTGTTTGATGCGCTCGGCAGTCGCTTCACCGATCAGGCTGCCGTAGTTGCGACGGACGTAGCTGATGATCGCCTCGTCAAACTTGTCGCCACCGATACGGACGGACTGGGAGTAGACCACACCGTTTAGAGAGATGATGGCCACTTCAGTGGTACCACCACCGATATCGACCACCATGGAACCGGTCGCTTCGGACACCGGCAGGCCGGCACCGATGGCAGCAGCCATAGGCTCGTCGATCAGGTAGACCTCGCGGGCACCGGCGCCCAGTGCGGACTCCTTGATGGCGCGACGCTCAACCTGAGTTGAACCGCACGGTACACACACCAGCACACGCGGGCTGGGGCGGAAATAGTTGTTGTCGTGAACCTGTTTGATGAAGTGCTGCAGCATCTTCTCGGTCACGTAGAAATCGGCGATCACGCCATCTTTCATCGGGCGGATTGCGGAAATGTTGCCCGGGGTACGGCCCAGCATCTGCTTGGCGGCATGACCGACAGCAGCGACCGATTTGGCGTTCCCGCGCTCTTGGCGAATGGCGACAACTGAGGGTTCGTTAAGGACGATCCCTTGATCTTTTACATAGATCAGGGTGTTGGCAGTTCCCAAATCGATCGACAGATCGTTGGAAAAGACGCCTCTGAGCTTTTTGAACATGGCTACGGGAAATCCTAAGAATTTGGAGGTGCAGAAAACCGGCTAACTTTACCAATGCCCACCCCAATGGGCAAGCGCTCAAACTGTCGCCAATCAATCAGGCGCGACAAAAATGCGAGTCATCACTCACTCGCACACGCTTGCAAACACTAATAAACAAGGATTTAGGGGGATGCTGTTGAGCCAACCCCCCTTACACATCAATTACTGCAATACTTCGCGCCGATAAATAATTCTGTCATTACCCCGGCTGGAGCCGAAAATGGCCTCACCTTGCAGGTTGCCGTCATTGGCACTCGTTGGGTCAGACAACCAGAGTGGCGATGATGGCTGTTTTGCCAAATCGACCTTGTAGGGGATGCGCACCGAGATGTCCGGCTTGGCAAAGTGGAACAAGATCTCCCCATCTTTCGCCAGTGCAGCATCCCCACCCGGTGCCGAACTGCCCAACCCCAGCTTGATCTTGCGACCCGCCCCCAAATTCAGCTCGCGAGTCGCCGCATCAAAGGTGTGACTCGGATTGAGGAAAGTGAACCCCTGATTGGCCAAAGAGAGCTGGGTACATTGATCTTCCTTGTTTTGCAGCCAGTTGCCCGCTTCGTAATATTGCATCTGCAGTGGAATGGCCAGCGGCGCCGAGGCCAGACCCGCCGCCGTACTAGCCTGCAGGCGGCCATAATAAGCCGTCATGGTGTTATTCACCCGCGTAGGAATCGTCAACTGCTTGGCATTGCAGTTGACCCCTTTGGTACAACCATTCTTGATGCCAGGATGCAGGTCAGCGTCAGCCATGAAGGTGACTGAGGGTGACTCCTCATCAAGCACTTGCAGGCCAAAACGCAGTAACTTAAAGGGCTCTTCGGGAGTAGTCAGGCCGGGATCACGCTCAGAAAGCCGGGCGAAGCGGCTCTGGCTGTCAATATTGACTTCGCCTGATGCCCAGCTGGCCATCATGCTTCCCACTCGATCCGTGCGATCAATCCCATCATGATTATTTCCTGCAACCAGATAGAGCCGCCCCTTCGCGAACTCGCCACCATAGTTTTTGGTCACCCCGGCACTCTTGTTACGAGCCTGTACCGTCATCTTGACCCCGAATGGCTGACTCATATAGCTGAACTGCCCGCAAGCAGGAGTAAGCACCCCGCTCAGCAAATTGAAATCCCAAGGGACAAAACGTCCCACCGGCACGCTGCTGGCGGGAGGGATGGTGTAGCCGAAATAGCCCGTAGATACAGTGCTTCCTTCTGGCGGCTTTGCCACCGGTGGCGTCGCCGTCATCCGGAATACCCCCACCTCGCTCACCGTCTGGCTAATGCTATTGATGCTGTTGAGCGCAGCCACATGGCTATAGGCGGTAGTACCCAGCGTTGCATTGGTGCCCGGATTGGGTGCCACCAGCGTACTGCCCAGAGCAACATTGGGCAGGGCAAAGTTGGGCGTAGTCAGATTCCCTGCGCAGATATCTCCATCATTGGCGGATTCCCAGGCCATCGCCTTGATATCTACCAGGAACGTTTCCCCCGCTTTTTTGAATACCGGACAGCTGCTGTCACCTGCCGCGCAGACCCCTTGCGGGGGCATAATGCACAGGCCGACCGGACGTGCCACAAACGTGTCGGACCCCGTCATCACTAGACCAGCCGTCTCACCACTGCCATTATGACTGGCTGAAAGCTGCATCTGACCCGCATCCGGGTAGGTCACTTTTTTCAAGGTCGCTTTACCCTGATTATCAAAAGTCAGGTTGAGGGTGGTTGGTGTTGGTGAAGGAACACTGGCGGCATAAGTTGCAATGGCGTTGCCATCGATGGAGATCTTGCTACCAAAGCTATTGGTATTTGGATTGTTGTACGTTCCCCAAAAGCCGACAGACCTCACGCCGGTAAATCCGGGCACACATTGCTTGGTAATATCGTCTTTTTTGACCGCACTGATAGTCACATCCTGAGGCTGATTGGAATAAGTATCAGGCACATCAAAGAAGAAGCCGCTATCGGCAAAGTTCAGGGTACAGGCTGCCGCACTGGGCGTACCGGCCCCGGCCTTGCACAAGGTTTCACTGAGTGGTTTGACAGCAGGAACGGAATTGTTCACGCCCAACGTCACTTGGGTCTGAGTATTGTTACGCAACAAAACTTTGCCCGTTCCACCGGTAAAGGTCACCGTATTGCCACTCACATTGTTGGCACCAGACAATGGGTACCAACCACCATCCTGGAGGCTCTGTGGCAACAAGGAAACAGCAACTTGTTCGGTAATCAGCAGACTGCAATCTGGATTTGCACACGCCTTGATAGTGATCTCTTCCGGATTGCAGGTCAGAGGTTGACCCGAATACTGCAACTCGAAATGATCTACCTGAACGCCTACCTCTCTTGATTTCAGCGCACATATTTCTACGTTATCGAGTTCGTGAATATTGGTCAGGGCACCTGTAGAACCTGTCAATGACACATAAAAGTCTTGCGGTAACGGACTTTGCCCCAATGCAGGATCCAGCGCATCAAACGAATCGATAAGAGAAATAAACCCGCTTCCCGTATCACGCTCTACTTTGACCATCGCTCGCCCACTGGTTCGTGAATCAATCGTCAGACGGTAACGATGGTTGGCGCTACCGTTACCATCTACCTTTGGACTCAAGCAACTGGTATTAACATTGGTAGTTCCGTTATTACAGGTGCCTCGCAGATAGTTATATCCGGAAAAATTGGATCCCGAGCCACGCACGACAACCGATTGCGGGCGATAGCCCACACTTCCCCCCCCCCCAAAGGATGAGAAGTTGCCATATTCATCCAAGCCAAATCCGAGCCAACCGCCAGCAAATCCAGGTGAGTTACTCGGTTGATAATGGCCATAACCCAAGGGCCCCCCAGCAGCACCTGGCTGTGGCGTCACCGACGCGTCAGAAAGCACAACTGTCATACCATCTGCACCAGTGCTCGTGCCACCATAGGCGTAGTGATTAAATGTCAGCGTCACCAGATTGCCAGCAGCAGGAAATAGCCGCTGATAAGTCGCAGAGGTTGCTTGTCCCGTGCTGGCTTGGGTCATCCGTAAACGTCGATCTGCCGTAATGGATGGTATAAATCCTCCAGCACTCTGCTTGACGGCCCACCTATCACCGAGCGGCTGGGAGAAGTCATCGGTCTCACAAATCAATGTCGAGCCACCACAGGGATGACGTTGACTATATAACTCAGCTATCTGAGTGTCAGACAGGGCCGAACCATAAATAGCAACCTCATCAATTCGGCCATTAAAGCTGCGACTATCAATATAATCTCGGCCAATCTCCAAATTTTGTGTATTTGCTCTTAATGAATTTGCATCATTACCTCTAGCTGTATCAGCGACGCCATTGATATATATTTTTTGACGTTGATTGCCAGCAGCCATTGCATCATAGCGAATGACTATATGGGACCATGTATTTAACGGTATTTTGGTGTTTGTTGTCAGTGTCTGGTTCACGCCAGAACTTCTTTCCCAATACCAGAACACTCTGCCTTGACTATCCAGATGAAACTCATAGTTGC
Source organism: Aeromonas sp. R1-2 (assembly GCF_040908505.1). Classification (NCBI taxonomy): domain Bacteria; kingdom Pseudomonadati; phylum Pseudomonadota; class Gammaproteobacteria; order Aeromonadales; family Aeromonadaceae; genus Aeromonas; species Aeromonas sp. R1-2. The sequence continues at coordinate 76,733 of NZ_JBFODU010000020.1, forward strand.
CATCTTTTGACACGATAGAATACAAATTTCCAGCTGATGGTCGACTTACCGGATATATCCAAGCAGAAACAGTTAACTGATTGGAAAATGACAAACGAGCGTCATGTGGCACTTCAATGTATTGATTACTGCTGCCAGTAAACTCACCATAACCACAAGTACCAAGATTATTCGCGTTTGCAGGTAATGCAGGCGACACCGTATTGGTTTTAGCTCCCCTCATTGCGCGACCATGTAGCACATCAGCAACAGCGTTTTTGACTTCTCCTGCAACACCAGTCCACTTACTCTCTTCAAGCTGATACAAGGCAACAGGTGCCGGGGCACAAGCATTTACCGGATTTGACACTGGTAGGCAAGTACCAGTCACAGAGCTATTGTTGACATTCACCACCCCACCGGCATTATTTGTTGCAGCAGTCAGATTGCCATAAACCGTAGAATTGGTAACAGTGATATTATTTGATGTGGTCGAGATAATGACAGGACTTCCCTGAGTTCCCAGTTGGCTACCTGTTGCATTAAAAGAGCTAGCCCCAGAGACACTGCCACTAGTCATATTAACTGAGTTGAACGTCACTGGATTATTTGAGCGCATGGTAATATTACCACTATAAGTTCCGCCAGATATCGTCAACGAACTATTTGCACTGATATCTCCTGATAACTGCACATTAGTCACACTGACAGAGTTACTACTGCTGGTGATATTTCCCTGAACAACTCCCGAGTTTAGCGACACGTTCCCACTGGTAGTAATACTTCCGTATAAGTAGATATTGTTCAGTGTAATATTTGAGCTGCCAGCTAAAATATCACCGTATATGGTATTTTGATATCCTTGAGATACAATGCCACCAAAACTAGTCTTAAGGTTTATTCTACTTGAGGCACTGCCAATCTTGTTATTCGTGAGAGAAATCCCGGCATCTGCACTCAGCGTTGAATCTTGACTAGCGACAATCACATCACCGTCGTTTAATGTTACCTGACCATTACCACCAGTACAGGTGTAAACATTTCCTGACTTTTGCCATGTGGTATTACATGGTGGGTATTGATTGATGGATAAATTATATTGTTGCGCCACAGCTGTACCGCAGAAAAGTAATAAACCAACCAGCCATTTAAAATCCATCACTTTCCTCTCCACTTGTATCATCTGCCGCAATATCGATCGTCAGTACAAAGTGCAGGCGAATGACTTGCACTGAAATAGCGATAACCACTCCAGCCAGAAGTGACTAACACAGCCGACATCATCGCCATCACGATTCATGGCGTTCCTCCATCATAAGCTTCGACCATCAGGGTTCGGCTCACGGCAAAATCAGGGTTGGCACTGTCAAGGTCCGAGCTGCCACAGGTTCCGACACTCTCGAGACGATAGCCATTGGTCACAGATCCGTTATAAGTCACCGGCACCGTGGCGCAACGAACCACAGCCTGACAGTTGGTCAGCCCTGGATTGTTGGCAAAGCTCAGTGGGCTGCTTGCCAGGCAGACCGCAGGAGGGTTCGGTTGGGCAAGCGTGCGCTTGGGGAACAACCGATAGAGCGCCACTTCCAGCCCGCTCTGGGCGGCCAGCAGAGCCCGCACGCTGCGCACCTCCACGGTATTTTTCTCGCCGCTATCGACCAGAAAACGGCCCATTGCAGCCGCCAGCAGGGCCATCACCACAATCACAAACAGGGCGATCATCAAGGCACTGCCTCGCATCCGTCCGAAAGCGTGTGGATCAGGGCACATTGAACACCTCTATCTTGTGGTTGAAGGTGACCGACTCCCCCTTGCGCTCGAAGACAAAGCGCATGCCAAACTCCCCTTCGGCGTTAAACGCCGAGGTTTCCCGATAGAAGGTGCCAATACGAAGGGAATCCGCCATCAACACGCCCTGTGCAGGTAAGGATGCTCCAATGGGGGCTGTGGCACGGGTCAGCGTGTTTCCTTCCACACAGTAGCGAACCTGCTGGTTGGCAAAATAGACCCGGCTGCCTGGAGAGAGGCCCGTCAGACTCTCGGCACTGGTATAGCGGATAGTTTGCGCTCCGGATACGGGCGTCAGCACATCGGTAACCCTGGCTACGCAGCGGCCATAATCGCAGCCTGCCGTAAGCGAACCGACATTTTTGTCCGGCACGGGGAATACAATCAGCTGATCGTCTTTTTTAACGGCGGTGGCATCCACATCCAGCGGATTGGCAGCAGAAGCCGGGGTCGCCATCACCAGCTCAAGGGTGGCCGTGCTCCCCGACATGGCGCGGTTAAGTGCCAGATAGCGGCTCGAGGTGCTGATGGGCCAGAACCGCAAACAGGCACCGGTGTCGTCCCATGTCCCGCCAGTCGTCTCGATCCGCTCCGATCCCGGCACCGCATCGCGCAGTTCGCGGTTAAGCCGCTCCATGGCGAAGCGGGCATCGCTCATCAGCTGCTCACGGCTGCTGGCATCGCCATAAATCTGGGTACCGATACCGATAAACTGGCTGGTAAAGGTCGCCATGATGCCGAGCAGCAGGATGACCATCACCAGCTCGACCAAGGTAAAGCCACGGTTACCCCGAGGTTTACGGTAGGTTCGATTGGCCGCCAGGCGTAATCTGGCGCCGAAATTGGCTAATGGCGAGGATATTCTGGCAGACAGGCAACACCCGACAGTGGAGCGATCCATCAGTAGTTCCCTCGGTAGAAGGAGAAGTCGAGCACGCTCTGATCCGGTAGCTTGATCTGCAGATCAATACGCTTGCCCACCGAGCAGGGCGCGGCACAACTCCTGAAGGTGCCATCGCTGAAATCGGCACCGCTCACCGCAATTTTCACCTGATAGTTGCGATACTCCTCGCTGCTGACTCCCGCCGCAGTCTGGGTCAGGGTGTTGGCATCCACCCAGCTACCTGCGGTATCGAAATCATCCACATCGTTATAGGCATAGGATGCGGGCTCGCCATCCGGACCATAACTGGTGGAGCAGGAAGAGATGGTCACCCCTGCCACCTGCTCGCCACAACGATAACGACCACCGTTATGATCCGAATGTTCATCAAACGACTTTTGCAAGATCTCGCCGGAGAGGCGCTGGGCCAGCTGGGCGGCGCGTACCTGCTGCACCGGATCCACCGCCTGCGGCACCTGATTGATGAGTAAACCGAGAATGCCGGTCAGCGCCACCGCCAGCAGCACTATGCCGACGATCAGCTCGATCAGGGTAAAACCACGCCTAAGGGATCTCATGGATAAACCCCTCGGATTCAATCTTGATACGGCCACTCTCGCGACCATCGGTGACTTGCAGCTCGCAGCCACCGGCGCAGCTACCGAGCGGGCGGCCCATTTGATCAAAGCGGATAACAAAAGGAGGCGTGCCCTTGTTCGAGGAGAGGGAGATCCCGACAGACAGGGCCACCGGACGACCACGGGTGAGCTGATTAGTGTTCCAGCTCGATATGGCCGCAGGATTATCACATGGGGATTCTGTGCTGTGGCCAAATTGGCTAGATTCAACAAGTAGTGAGGTACAACGATTGGCCGGTTCGTGCATATTGACGGTCTGTACCAGCCGCAGCCGGGTCAGCAGTTCGTCACGCACGGTTTGAGTTTCAAAGCCGCCTTTGCCCAGCCATTTGGGCACGGCAAAGGCGGCCAGAATCCCGAGCAACAGGATCACCAGTACCAGTTCAATCAGGGTAAAGCCCTTGGTTGCAGGCATGGTTTTTCTCATCAGGGAAAAGAGAAAGCGAGGCCGAAGCCTCGCCTTTTTAATCATTATTTACCGCATTCAGTACTTACTGCGATGGAGGGTACGCCACCTACAGCAGTAATAGTATTCGCATAAGTCACAGCACACTTACTGTTAGGTTCGTTGCTGGGTTTAAAAGTACCAGGAGTACCAGACACTTCACTCCATCCATCCAGAGCAACAGTTTTACCTGCATCTGTGGTGAGTGGGTAACCAAATTTGGTGTTAACTGTGGTACCGGCTACAGAAACAGCACCAGAGGTACCCTCAATTCCCAGAATTGCAGCTTTGCTATATACCAACTGGGAAGAGCTTTGCAGAGATGCTTTGACACCATCTGCAGCTGCTTTACGAGCATCATCCTGCAAATTCAGGAACTTGGGTGCAGCGGTGACCGCCAGAATACCCAGAATGATGATCACGATAACCAGTTCGATCAGGGTAAAACCCGCCTGTTTTTTCATTTCACTTTCCTCTGTTAATTAATATTTGTGGTCACCTGACCGGACGCCGGACGGTAACTGAAACTCATAAATGCATCAGTCTTGCCTTGCGGATCCTGATACTTGCCATCACTGCCCTTACTCAAACTATTGACCAAATAGTAACGGCAGACCGAATCCAGTCCATTACTGCTCACTGTGGCATAGTATTTCAGGTCATTGCCGCTACCGCGCACTTCATTGAAGCTGGCCGTAGCCTTGGGCGGGTTTTGCAGTAACCCCTCCCAAATATTGAGACAACGTTCGGCGGTCAGATTGGCCGGATCCACATCGGGATTACCGCTTGCAACGGTATCCATGGGATAGCCAGGCGACAGCTCGCCGTTGCTGATCTGGGTATCGGTCGGAGTGGTCAGATAGAAGCGGCTGCCGTCATAGAGCACGGTATTGAGGCTGTCCTGTTTGGCGCGACCTTCCGCCTCCCATTGAGCACGCACCAGCGAAACGCCGGTAGCAAAACCGCCGGAGACCCCTTCCACGCTGGCCTTCTTCGCTTCGTCAGTCACATCGAGAAAGCGCGGCAGCGCAGTCACCGCCAGGATCCCCAGGATCACGATAACGATCACCAGCTCAATGAGGGAAAAGCCGGCAGACCGTCTTCTCATCCCGTTTTCCGGCATTGTTGGTGCCATTGGTTTCATTGTCATGCTCCCTCCGTAATGCCCCGCATTATTTCATGCAGGCCCAAAAAAATCATGTAGTTGGGTCATATGATTAGTTTCATTCAAGGCTTTTTCATCACCCGCCCGTCAGAAAACTGATAAACCAGCCAATAACCATCCCACCCCATCTCGCAACCACTGCCATCGGGGCGGGCCAGAACCTGCAGGGGAGGCATGCCCCCCTTCGTCTCACCCATCAGTGCCAGCCACAACTGACGGCAATTTTCCGAAGGAGATTGCAGCGGCACCAGCCCCAAGGGCCACCCTCGGGCATCAAACTGCCACCCCTTGCCGGCGGCATGCAGTGTCTGCGGGCGCCGCTCATCGAGCCAAATGCCGTGCAAACGCTGTGCCCGCTCGGCAAATTGTTCCCCCAGCAAGGTGAGAGTGAGCTGCTGCGCCTCTTCCCGGTGGACCTGATAGCTGCGCACCAGGGTCGCCACAATCACCATCAACAGGATGATCACGGCGATCCGCCGATATCCGGTCAGCCAGCGATCATCCTGCTGCGTCTGTCTGTTCATCCAGCCCTCGACTCCACCGCTCACTTGTCTCTTACGGCTTGCATCATGTCCCACCACCCAGGCGTGAAGATATCCAGTTCCAGCAAGATTACTTGCCGCGAACTGCGCGCATCATGTCCCACATAGGCGTGAAGATACCCAGCGCCAGGATCAACACCATTACTGCCACGATCCCGATCAGAATCGGCTCGATGCGGGCGGTGAGACTCTTGAGGTCATAATCCACCTCCCGCTCGTAATACTCGGCCGCTTCGTGCAGCAGGTCATCGACCTGACCGGTCTCCTCCCCCACGGCGATCATCTGCATCACCAGCGGGGTGAACAGGCCGCTGCTGCTGGCAGTGCGAAGCAGGCTCTCGCCCCGCTCGATACCGGCGCGCATATCCCGCACCCGTCCCGCCATATAAGCGTTATCTACTGCATCGGCCACCAGGGTCAGCGCCGTGTTCAGCGGCACCCCGGCTTTGAGCATCATGGAAAAACTGCGAGCAAAACGGGCCAGCAGGGAGCGCTCTATGATAGTGCCGACGATCGGCAACTTGAGCTGCCAGCGGTGCCAGGTCAGCTTGCCCTTGGTGGTGGCGACCCAGCGGCGCCAGCCGAACACCATCCCAGCCAGAATGGCGAGCAGCAGCCACCAGTAGTGGACGAAAAAGTGGGAAGTCGCTAGCAGAATGCGGGTCGCCAGCGGCAACTCCACCCCGAATTTGGCGAACATGCCGGCAAACACCGGGATCACCATGATATTGAGGATCACCATGGCGATACCGATGGCGATCATCACGAAGCTGGGGTAGCGCATGGCAGTCTTGATCCGCTTGCGAGTCTCCAGCTCCAGCTCGAAATAGTTGGCGAGCTGCAAAAAGGACTCTTCCAGCTGACCTGTGTTCTCACCCACATGGATGATGGCGACGAACAGGCTGCTGAATACCTTGGGGTGCGCCTGCATCGAGCTCGACAGCGGACGACCGTTGCCGAGATCTTCCCCCAGCGAGTGAAGCGCCCGCTTGAGCGGCTTGCTGTGAGTGCTCTCCTCCAGCCCGGCGATGGCGCGCAGGATCGGGATCCCGGCCCGGGTCAGGGCATACATCTGGCGGCTGAAGATCACCAGCTCGTCCAGCTTGACGCCCCCTTCCAGCAACAGTGACCAGTCGATGGCGGCGGACTTGGCCTTGCCCGGTTTGAGCTCGGTGGGCATCACGCCACGGCGCATCAGCTGCTCGGCGGCCGCCATCTCGTTGGCCGCTTCTACCACGCCACTGGTGGCGTTGCCCTGGCTGTCACGCCCCTTGTAGGCAAAGTTAGCCATCGCTTACCCCAAATCCTCGGCCAGTCGCAGCACCTCGTCCACCGAGGTGATCCCCTGACGGGCATAATCGAGGGCTGTGAGGGCCAGCGGCCGATAGTGTTCGTGTTGACGGGCCGCCTTGGCGAACCCTTCCGCATCGTTGCGGCGCAGGGCATCCATCATCGGCTGATCCAGCTCCAGCAGCTCGTAGACCCCGATCCGGCCGGAATAACCGGTAAAGTTGCAGCTCTGGCAACCCCGGCCCTTGTGATAGGTGTGTTGGCCAGGCGCCTCGCCGGAGAGTACGGTGAGCCAGGTGGCCTGCCCTTCGTCGGGCGCCTTCTCCTCAACGCAGTGTTCACATACCCGCCGCACCAGCCGCTGGGCGACCACCGCCCGCAGGGCGCTCGCCACCAGATAGCCGGGCGCCCCCATGTCGATAAGGCGCAAGGCACTGGTCACCGCATCGTTGGTGTGCAAGGTGGTCAGCACCAGGTGACCTGTGATGGCGCCACGCAGACCGATCTCTACCGTCTCGTTGTCACGCATCTCACCCACCAGCAGGATGTCCGGATCCTGACGCAGGGTGGAGCGCAGCACGTTGGAGAAGGTGAGGCCGATCTTGGGGTTGACCTGCACCTGATTGACGCGGGAAAGACGATACTCCACCGGGTCTTCTACCGTGATGATCTTGTTGCTGGACTGGTTGAGCTCGGAGAGGGCGCCATAGAGGGTGGTGGTCTTGCCGCTACCGGTCGGGCCGGTCACCAGGATCATGCCGTGCGGGCGTTTGAGCTGGCGACGGAAACGGGTCAGGATCTCAGGCGGCATGCCGGTCTCGGTCAGCGACAGAATGCCGGAGGATTGATCCAGCAGACGCATCACCACAGACTCGCCATACTGCACCGGCATGGTGGACATCCGCACATCCACATCTCGACCGCGCACCTTCATATTGAAACGGCCATCCTGCGGCAAGCGCTTCTCGGAGATATCGAGCCCCGCCACCAGCTTGAGGCGCAGCACCAGCGCCTGGGCGATGCGCACCTCGTTGAGGATGTTCTCGTGGAGGATGCCGTCGATCCGCTGGCGAATGCGCAGCACCTTCTCGTCCGGTTCGATGTGGATATCCGACGCACCTACCTGCACCGCATCCTCGAACAGGGAGCGCAGCAGCTTGGCCACCGTCGCCTCCCCCTCATCGTTAGCCCCCAGATTGCTGGAGCCCAGCTCGAAGCCGGAGTCCTGATACTCCTCCTGCAGCTGTTCGGCGAAGCTCTCGATCTCGCGGGTCCGGCGATAGAGGCGGTCGAAATACTCCAGCAACTGCCCTTCCCGCGCCACCGCCAGCACCATGATGCGCGGGCTGAGCAGGGCCGCGATGGCATCCAGTGCGCTCAGATCAGCCGGATCCGACATGGCCACCGTCACCTTGTCGTCGGTAAGGTTGACCGCCAGCGCTCGATAACGGCGCGCCTGCACTTCGGGCAGCAGCGGCACCGCGGCGGCGTCGATGGTGAGGTTGTTGAGATCGAAGAAGGGCACATCCAGCTGGCGGGCGAGGAACTGCAACAGCTGCACCTCGCTGATAAAGCCGAGGTCGATGAGGGTGGTGCCCAGCTTGCGGCCGGTCTGACGCTGCTGCTGCAGGGCAAGCTGCAGCTGATCATCAGAGATGATCTGCTCTTGTACCAGCAGGTCGCCGAGGCGCATTTTCAGTCTGGGTTGTGCCATGTTTGCTCCGATCTCTGTTACTTCACACCCGTTGCCGCATCCGATTAGGCTTAGCTAATCGAACCTGCTGTTTATCAAGGGGTTAGTTGACCAATTCGTTGTTCCAGCCAGTTGGTCGACGCCTCGCCGAGGTTGCCGTGCAACAAAGCGTTGCGATAGGCATCGAGCGCCCGCTGGCTGTGACCCTGACCATCCTCGGCCACGCCGAGACCAAGCCACCAGCGGCCCTGATCCGGCTGCTGACGCAGCAGCTTCACATAGAGCGCCGCCGCATCGGCATTCTGGCCCAGCTCCTGAGTCAGCCCGGCCCAGGTCGCGTAATAGTCCATGTTGCTGGCGAGATCCGGCTGATAGCCGGACAGCCAGCCAAGCGCCTGCTGCTGTTGCCCCTCGCTGATGGCAAGGCGGGCCAGCAGCAGACGAAAATCGGCCTGTTGGGGATCGAGCCGGATCCCCTCTTCCAGCAGCTGACGCGCCTCGGTCAGGCGGCCCTCGCCGTAGAGCAGCCCCGCCAGCTGCTCGCGCGCCCCCTGGTTGTAGGGGTCGTGGGCCAGCACCTGATAGTAGTTGTCCTGCGCATCCCGCAGGCTTCCCTTGGCCATGGCGGTCGTCGCCTTGCGCTCCGCCAGTGCCGCCAGCTCCTTGGCCGACAGCTCGACCGTCTCGATCTTCAATACGCTCGGCTTGCGCGGCGCGCTGGCGACTGCCTGCTGCTCTGCCGCCAGTTCGGCGTAAAGCTCGGGCTGCAGCTCTTCATCGGTCGGCTCGGACTCGTCAACATCGCTGGAGGCATCAAAGGGTGCACCGTCGGCCGTGTCGCCAGAGTCATATCCCCCGACCTCATCATTCACCTCGTCCTGACTTGGCAGCGGCAGCGCGGCCGCCACCTCGACCGGCTCGGGCTGACTGACGGGCGCGGCGGCCCTTGCCACCACATCGGGGGCGACCACTTCGCTGGCAGCCGTCACGGGTTGGGTCTGCTGCCAGTAGATCCAGGTTCGCCAACCAAGGATCCCCAGTGCCAGACCGCAGATCAGGGTCAGCAGCAACATCCACCATCCCTGCTGGCGCGCAGGGGCAATATAGACGGCAGCACCTTCGGATCCTTGCTGGCGCCGATCCAGATCTTTCAGCATCTGGTTGATAACGCTCATGGCCAGACTCCATAAGCCAGGGCGCACCCCAGCAACAGTAACAGGGGCCACCAGCGCCGTGGCGCAAAGCGGCGGGCATCGTCGGTATCGCGAATGGCGAGCCGCACCAGACGGCTATCGACCTGACGCACACCCTGACCATAGGCCAGCATCAGGCACTTCTGCGCCAGGATATTGATCAGTCTCGGGATCCCTCGCGATGCGCGCCACAACAGGCGCATGGCGCGACCTGCAAACAGCGGTGCCCCGCGGTAACCGGAGACCTGCAATCTGTGCTCCAGATAGGCGCGGGTCTCGTCAAAACGCAGCGGCCGCAGGCAGTAGGAGAAGCCAATCCGCTGGCGCAATTGGCGCAGATGCGGCTTGGCCAGTCTGGCATCCAGCTCCGGCTGGCCGAACAGCACGATCTGCAGCAGCTTGCTCGATTCGGTCTCGAGATTGCCGAACAGGCGGATCGCCTCCAGCGTCTCGTCCGGCAGCGCTTGCGCCTCGTCGATCAGCACCACCACCCGGCTGCCCTGCTGGTGCAGACTGATCAGGTGACGATGGATACGATCGGTCAGATCCAGCTCGCTCTGATCCCGTACCGCCAACCCCAGCTCCAGCGCCAGCGCGATGCGCAGTTCGGCCGGAGTGAGGTGGGGATTGGGCAACCAGGCAAGCCGCACCGGACGCGCTTCCGAGCCCAGCTCGCTGAGCAGCTTGCGGCAGAGCAGGGTCTTGCCGGTGCCCACCTCGCCGGTCACCTTGATAAAGCCCTCCCCCTGCGCCAGCGCCCAGTTCAGCACCTGCAGCGCCTCTTCGTGAGGCGGCAGGCCGTAGTAGAAGCAGGTATTGGGAGTGAGGCTGAACGGTGCCTCCTGCAGGCCGAAGTGGGTCAGGTACATGAGACCTCACCTGCCACGGCAAGCAAGCAGCCTGTGCAGTCAATACTGCACAGGCCGTTCGGGATAAGGGTGACCGCATCTGGTGTCATGGGTCAGCCCTTGGCCGGATACCACTTGTCGAGCAGCTCGGAAGAGCGTTGCAGCTCGTTTTGCCAGGTATCTTTCTCCACCACGGTCGGTTTGAGCATGATCACCAGCTCCACCTTCTTGGTGCTCTCTCGGCGGTTGGTAAAGGCTTCACCCACCCAGGGAATATCCCCCAGCAGCGGCACCTTGCTGACGATCTCCTGCTTGTCGGTCTTCATCAGACCGCCGATAACGATGATGTCACCGTTATTGGCCTGCACCACGGTATCGGATTCGCGGATCGAGCTCTTGGCGAGCGGCAGTTGCAACTTGCCACCCGAGGTACCCATGTCGATTACCTTGTTTTGCTCTTCGGTATCGATAACCGAGGGATGGATATGCAGCAGCACCTTCCCCTCTTCATCGATCTGCGGCGTTACGTCCAGCGCTATACCGGAGAAGAAGGGGGTCAGCTCCACGTTAGGTGTCTTGTCTGTGCCCGTCGAGGTAGTGGTAATGGTGGTGGACGCATTGGTGACGTAATACTCGTCCGTCCCCACCTTGATCACCGCCTTCTGGTTGTTGGTCGCGGTGACACGGGGACTGGAGAGGGTATTCACATCACCCTGGGTCTTGAGCAGGTTAACCGCTACATTGAAGTTGCCATCAGAGATGGTAAAGCCAGCCCCCCCCCCGAGCGCAGTAAAGATCTGGTTGGGGGTGGAAGGCAACTGGGTATTGGCCAACGACTTGCCACCGGTAATCCCCTTGTTGCCATCCCAGCTGGCAGAGAGACCGCTCCAGTCCACCCCCTGCTCATACCCTTCATTGAGGGCAACTTCGATGATCCGCGCCTCCAGCACCACCTGCCGCTTGAGGTGACTCTCGGACTGAGTCAGGAATTCACGCACTGCCTTGAGCTCTTTCGGGTAGGCGCGGATGGTGACCAGACCCGCCTGCGGGCTGGTGATCACCGCGCGACCGTCACCCGTGCCAATCAGGGTCTGCAGGGAGTCGCGCAGATCAGTCCAGTAGTCGCTGTTGGTGTCGGTTTCGATACGGGTGCCGTTGTTGCTATCGCCGTTCGAGTTGTTGCCGGAGGAGTTATTGGTGCTGTTGTTGTTCGATGCACTGTCAAAACTGCTGTCGCTGCTGTTATTGCTGTCATTGGCCGTCACCCCGCCGGTGCTGACCGAGGTGCGCGAGAGACCACGACGGGACATCATCAGGTAGTTGACCGGGATGGTTTCGGTACGCAGACCCGCCGGATAGATATGGAAGACATTGCCCTTGCGCTGCACGTCGAAGCCGTACATGTCGCCCACCACCGCCAGCACCTCTGGCAGAGTCACATCCTTGAGCTCGACGGAGACCAGCCCGGCCACCCCGGGGTGAACCGCCACGCTGTAGCGGGAGCCCTTGAACAGGGAACCGAAAAACTCTACCGCCTCCACGTCGTGAGCCGCGATACGCAGCCGCTTCTCCGGCATGCCGACCGGCATCTGCGGCCGGTTCAGCTGCAGCAATTCACTTTGCACCGATTTGGGCAACGCGGTCAGAGGGGCAGCCTGTTTCTGCTGTTCGTTCATGGCCTGTTTGAGGGCATCCTTGGCCTGGGTCGGCTCGGGGTGCTGATACGTGGTACAGCCTGCAGCCATCATGGCCACGGTGATCAGACAGAGACGGTGTTTTTTCATGTAATTAGGGCACCCTGACTTGCAATTAAACTCGATAAAGCCGATTCACCTCTCGAGAGGCAAGCACGACTCAAACCCGGATCTTGCTGGCAAACAGTGTTACCGCATGGCGTTTTCCCGCCTTTTCCAGCACCACGGCATCGGCATTGATGGCCACCAGCGTATAGCCGTCCACCTGTTGTCCGACCCGATAACTCTTGCCATTGAGTACCGCCAGTGCCGGGCCATTGCCCAGCACGACACTCTGCAGCTTCGGCAAACCGGCGCTGCTCTCGCTGGTCGCACGGGCGCCAACCGCCACATCAGCCAGTGGCGCGGTGGGATCCTGCAATACCTCGATCTGCTCCGCCTGTACCAGCAAGCTGAACAGGCAACAGCACAACGCAAACACTCTAGCCACGGATAAACTCCTTGCTGGTACTCAGGGTGTAGATCTCCATCTCCACCACCGCGCCGGGATAGGCTTTGACCTGATAGTCGAACTGCTTCCAGTAGAAGTGGCGCGGCAAGGCTTCCAGCGCTTTAAGATATTGATACACATCGAAATAGCCGCCTTCAAGCTGAAGCCGGATACCATGCTTGTAGAGATTGACCTTCTGCTCCCCCGCCATCAGCGGGGTCGGCTCCAGCGAACTGAGGGCCAGCATATGGAGATTGGCGGAGCGGGAGAGCAGCGCCTCCAGCACTAGCGGCATCTCGTGCGCCGGGATCAGATCGACGGTCTGGGCCTTGAGCTCATCGTCGATCCGGGCCAGATCCGCCTCGACCTGCGCCAGCTGGTCGCGAACTCCCTGATTGGGATCCCGCTTGAGCCGGGCCTGCTTGCCGAGGTTTTCCAGCTCGATGATCTCGAGGTCGCGCTCGGCGGCGCTCAGGGCCATGCGATCCTGTTGCAGACGGGTATCGGCACCATCGATCCAGCCGTAGAGTCCGGCCGCGCCCAGCAGCACCAGACCAGTCAGCAGGATCAACACCCGCTCCCGCTGGCTCAACACGGCGATACGCTGGCCCCATGCCTGCCATTGTGCTTTCAGGTTCATCAGGGTTTCTCCCGCGCAATGCCGCTCAACTGGAAGGTCAGGCGACCCTCCTTGTCACGGCCGAGGGTCAATTCACCAAACTCCTTGCCCACCAGACTCGGGGTCTGCTTGAAGCGGTTGACCCAAGCCGGCACATCCTGACTGCGTCCGGCAAAGCCGGAGAGGTTGATCCGCCCGTCGTTGATCTCGATGCGCTGCAACGAGAGGTTACTGTTGCGAATGCGGGAAAGATCCGCCATCACGCTGGCATAGCCCTGGGATTTTTGCAGGGTCAGGCTGCCCAATTGGCGCATCAGCCCCTGCTTGGCCGTCAGCTCATCCTGCTTGTTGACCAGTTGCTGTTGCAGCCAAGGATCTGCCTGATGGCGCGCCAGCTCGGCATCGAGCCGCTGCGCCTCGCTGCGCTTGAGTTCCAGCTCGGCAGAGCGCTGCGCCAGCGCCCGGCTGACCTGCTGCTGCTGCCAGCTGTAACCGACACCCGTCAACAGGATCAGCAGCAGCGCAAAGCCCCATACCAGCGCCATCTGATTGAGGCTGGCCCACTGCCGCTTGGGGCGAAACTCGGCGCCATAGAGGTTTATCTGACGTTTCATCACGCATCCTCCCCGATGGCGGCCGCATAGGCCGACAGGTACTCAACGCCGGCCAGCACCGCCTTGTTGGCCATGGCGGAGACGGCAAAGCCGAAGGTCTGCTCCATGTGGCGCACCAGGGTACCGATAAAGGGCGAGGCGACGGCAAACTGCATCTGCCCCAGCTCGGGCAATTTCAGCTGGCCCGCCAGATAGTCGAGGGAGCGCTGGATCTCCAGCGCCAGTGAATCGAGCAGCATGCTGTCCGGCTCATGTTCGCCAGTCAGGCTGGTAAAACCGCGCAGCTGGCGGGAGAAGCAGAGCCCGCCCTGATGGAAGACCAGCAGTTGCAGATCCTGCCCCTTGGGCTGCCACAGCAGCATGCGCACCGTGTCATCCGCGTCATAGAGAGAGGTGAGCGCCAATTCGTCGCTGATGATGGATTGCAGGGTGGCGATGCCGTTGATGGCATCGGCCAGCTGTTGCACCCGGCTCTTGGGCAGGCAAATCACATTGATGCGAGGACGACCGGCAGGCGGGGTGGGCAAGTCCACATAATCCATCGCCAGTTGCAGCACGGGTTCGCTGACATAATCCTTGATGGCCCAGGGGAGCGCCCCCGCCATCTCGGCGTCAGGCACGGCAGGCTTGTCGATCTGGATCTGTTGATAAAGGCTGGCGGCGAGGGCCACCCGCACCATAGACTTGGCCAGCCCATGACGGCTGAACAGCTCGTTCATGGCCACTGCCCACTCCTGCGGGCCGTTGATGGTGCGCGTCGCGAAGACGGGGGGATTGCCCACCGCAGCCAGCATGATCCTGTCATTGGCCAGCAAGAGCCCGACCTGGCGGCTTGGCGTCGACCGTCTGAACAGTTGTTTCATGTAAGCCCGCCCATCAATAGTGATTAAATGTATGAAATATTAACATAAACAGCAGATTAGCCTCCAGATTAAAAGACGGACTCACCATTGCAAGCCAACCTTTCCGCCGAGTCAGAGGGTCAAGCCATCCTCCCTTCCCCCTTGCAACGCCTCCACCATCCGTTGCTGACCCGCTATGGGGTCGAGCTGTGGTGCAAGCGGGATGATCTGATCCATCCGGCCATCTCCGGCAACAAGTGGCGCAAGCTCAAGTACCACCTGCTGCATGCCAAAGAGCATGGCAAACAGCATCTGCTCTCGTTTGGCGGCGCCTACTCCAATCATATCCACGCGCTGGCGGCCGCGGGGTGCCAATCTGGTCTTCGTACTACCGGTATCATACGGGGCGAATATGACGCCGTCAGTAACTCTACCCTGCGGGATGCCCGGCACTGGGGCATGGATCTCGTTTTTGTCGACCGCCAGAGTTACCGGCGACGGCAGGATCCCGACTGGCTGGCCCAATTCGATGCACCCGATACCCTGATCGTGCCGGAAGGGGGTAGCAGCCCGCTGGCCATCCCCGGCGTGGCGGAACTGGTCGGCGAGGTGCCCTTCTCGCCGGATCTCTGGGTACTGCCCTGCGCCAGCGGCGGCACCCTGGCGGGCCTGATCGCCGGCAAAAGGGATCGGGAGCAGATCCTCGCCATTGCGGTACTGAAAGGAGGCGGCTTTATCGCTGACGAGGTGTGTCGCCTCCATCCCGCGGCAGCCAATATCCCCGACTGGCGCATCGCGCTCGATCACCACGATGGTGGCTACGCCAAATTCAGCCCGGCCCTCTGGCAGTGGGTGCAGGATTTCAGCGCCACAACCGATCTGCCCCTTGAACCCATCTACAGCGGCAAAGCAATGTGGGGTCTGTTTCGCGAGCTGGCGGCAGGCCGTATCGCCCCCGGCAGCAAGATTGTCTTTATCCACACTGGCGGCATGCAAGGGCTCGCCGGGCTGCGGGAGCAGGGGCGACTGTGATCCCTGCCTTACGGCAACCGCAAACAGCATCGCAAACAAGAGAGGGTCGCCCCAAGGCGACCCTCTCTTGTTTATTTCAATCACCAGCCGGTTCCAGCACCAGCCGCTGGGGCTCGGCAAACCAGGGTCCCTGCCCGGCATGCACCCCGAGGTGGCGCAGCATCTTCCACTCGTCGCCACTCTCCACCCCCACTGCCAGCACCCGGGTGCGGGTGTTGGCGCAGCCCCCCACCAGACTGCGCACCGCCATCTGGTTGACCTGACGGGCATGGATCTCCCGCACCAGACTGGGGTGCAGCTTGAGAAAGTTGATCTCGAACTCCTTGATGTACTGGGTGCTCACCACATCCTGACCGGCATGATCGATGGCCAGCTGGCAGCCCAGCATCCGCAAGGAGCGCAGCGGCCGCTTGAGCGCCTCGAAGTGACGGGTCACTTGGGATTCCGAGAGTTGCAGGATCAGCCGCTCGTTGGTGCTGCGCGGCAGCTGGAACAGGGCGAAGAAGAGCCAGCGCTGGAACTCGCGGTTGAGCAGGCTCTGGGCACTGAGGGTCAGGCTGATGGGGCAGCTCTGCTCGGAACGCTGGCGCAGCAGGGCTAGGGTCTGCTCCGCCACCAGCCGATCCAGTTGCAGTAACAGGCCCACCTTCTCCGCCATCGGCATGAAGATCCCCGCCTGCAAAGCCCGTCCCTGCTCGTCGTGCAGATAGGTGAGCAGCTCCTGCTGCAACACCACCTGCCCCCGATCCTGCTGGATCGGCTGGGTGTAAAATTCGATGCCGTGCTCTTCGAGACGGCGGCTGATCAGGGTGCGCCAGCGTACCGTCCCCTTGCTGCTCTGCTCCTCATCCAGCTGCTTCTCGTAGAGGAACCAGCCGTTGTGCCCTTGCAGACGGGCGCTCTTGAGGGCCAGCTCCGCCTCCTCCTGCACCTTGAGCAGGCTGTCTTGTGCCTGATAACAGACTGCGCCGAGATAGACCGCCGTCTCCGGGTTAACCTCCTGCGGCCAATGCAGCCGTTGCAGGCTCTTGAGCAGCTGGCTGGCGCTATCCACCATCTCGCTCTCGGACATATTGGGCAGCAACACCGCAAAAACCTGACCGGCGTAGCGGGCCTGCAGGGCGCCGTTATGCTTGCGCACGAAGGCACCTATGGTGGCGCTCGCCTCCATCATCAAATCGTGCCCCAGCAGCTCGAACTGATCAGCCTCCAGCTCCTCCAGACAGGCGAGATCGATCAACAGCACGCCGCCGCTCATCACGCTCGCCTCCATGATGGCGCTCTCCAGCCGGTTGTCGAAAAACAGCCGGTTGCCGATGCCGGTCATCTTGTCGACGAAGGCGTTGCTGCGAATGAAGTTGTCGAAGCGGCTGCGCTCCTTGCGGGCATCCGCCAGCTCGGCGAGCAGATGATCGAGGGCCTGACTGGCGGCCACCGGCCACTCTTCGGCGGGGTCATGACTCAGTTTGGAAAGTTTGTCATCGAGGATCAGCTGAGCGCGAATGCCCAGCAGCTCGGCCCCGCGCAACTGCTGGCGCAGCCAGCGGATGGAGTACCAGAGACCGAACACCACGATAAAGATACCCAGCGAGATGCCGGACATCGCCTTGATGGAGTATTCCGCCTCCTTGAAGGGGCGCTCCAGTTTGAAATTGGCCTGCATGCCGGCCTGATGGGGCAGCGGGTGGCTGTATGGCACCAGCAGCTGTTCGTCGACCGGATTGCGCACATCGCGGAACCAGTAGACCCGCTGGTTATTCTGGCGCACCTCCAGCTCTACCACATGGGCAGCACGCAGCAGGGTGGGCAGCCAGTGGCTCATATCTTCCATGTCGTGAGCAACATCGAGCTGCTTGTCGATCACTTCGACCAGCGCATCGACCTTCTTTTGCTGCAACTCCATGCCCAGCTCGCGAAAGCTGAACACCCCGCCAATCAGCACGGTCGCCATGGCTGCGATCACGCAAAGGGTGATAAATGAGACAAGCTGTGTAGTAAGTTTCATGCGCCTTTCCGTATGCCCAGCATCATCCATGTCGCCTCATGGTAGCAGCGGCGATCGGGCCACAGCTATGGATGAAGATCCCGCTTCTGCAATTTAAGCGGGCAAGCATAACCCAAAGCAGAGGAAGAATACCAAGGATGACGGGCTACAGACGCGGGAAAGGGCGGGATGACAGGCAGAAAAATGGTCCCTCAAAGGGGACCAAAAGGAACACTCATATCAAAACTAACACTCTGTGCTACTGACAAAAAACAGATACAGGAGTATTGAACACACGGTGAGTCAAACCGCAGGGCTACTCTAATGCAGTTCGGATAAGCTGAGCAATTGTCATTTATGACAGGTCAGCGATTGAATCTAGCCAAAGTTAATAATAAACACATTTAAAATCATGTAGTTAAAAAATCAATCAACAAGTGTGACAAGTCGGACTCAAATTGATTGCACTAATGCTCTATGATGGCTAAGTCCATTTGTGTCTCATGAAACTGGCAGGTACTTCCTTTGCGTAAATCACCCGTCTGGATCGCTCTGTTGCTGTTCGTCCTGCCTGTCGTGGGCAGCCAGTTTCTCGGCCTGTGGTTTGCCAAGCCGATGGCCTTTCATATGCTGGAAGAGAAGGTTGCCGAGCTCAAGGGAGCCATGGCCGTACGCCACCGGGAGCTGGATGCCGCCATCAACAAACAACTGGCACAATTTGAGTTCAACTGCGGCGCCAAAGACATGGAGCTGCTGCGCGATCCGCGCTTCTACAGCGCTCATATCCGCCTGCAAGGGTTGGAGCTCGCCTCCGGCAACAGCTGCTCCAGCTTGGGGGTGGAGATCCCGCTGATCAAAGAGCTCCAGAACAGCGGGCAGAAGTTCGGCAAACTGGGGATCACCGCCACAGTGGCCAAATACAATACAGAACAGGAGCTGGTGGCCTTTTACCGATCCGGTGACAACCTCGCCTACTGGGTGCTGGATAACAGCTGGAGCCACGACCTGCTGCAACACCCCTGCAGCCACTGCTTCTATCTGGAGTTCAGCCGACAGGATACCGATGCAAGCACAGTCCACTTTCCCCGTGGCGACAAGGAGATCAAACAGGAAGAGAGCAATATCAGCCTCAGTTTCTTCGATCCCAATGAACTCACCAAACAGACTGTCTGGGCGGGAAAAGCACTGGAGCAATATGCCCATGACCAACTCAATCACTACGGTCTCTGGTTCGGAATCGCGCTCGGCGCCCTGTTAAGCGTCACATACTGGCTGCTGCGCAGCTATCGGCGCTCCCTCAAGGGACTGCTGCAAACAGGGTTGATCCGCAAGGAATTTATCCCCCTCTACCAGCCGATAGTGGATGCCCGTACCCACCAAGTGGTGGGATTCGAGGCGCTGCTGCGCTGGCAGCGGGGAAACGAGCTGATCCCCCCGGGCACCTTTATCGAATATGCAGAGGAGCAGGGGCTGATCCTGCCGATGACCGAACAGTTGCTGGAGCAGGTGATCACCGACCTGCCGCAGCTGGCGCCAGAGCAGTGGGTCAGCGTCAATCTGGTGGCGGCCCATATCGAGCAGCCCCTGCTGCGCACCCTGCTCGCTCACAGCCAAAACCCCTCACCCGCCCGACTCACCTTCGAGCTGACGGAGCGCAAGCCGATCCTTGACATCAAGGCGGCCACCGAGGAGATCACCCTGCTGCAACAGATGGGGTATCACTTCAAGCTGGATGATTTCGGTACCGGCTACGGCGGCTTTGCCTACCTGCAGAGCCTGGGGATCCGCCAGATCAAGATCGACAAGATGTTCGTCGATACCATAGGCACCAACGACCTCAAGCGCAGCGTACTGGATGCCATCATCATCTTCGGTCGGGAATCGGGCATGGAGATGATCGCCGAAGGGGTCGAGAGCCAGCTGCAGGTCGACTATCTGAGCCAGCACGGCGTCTATCTGATCCAGGGCTACTTCTTCGGCAAACCCATGCCGCTGAAGGTACTGACCCACTGGCAACGGGAGTGGCAGCTGCAACACCAGAAGGCCAGCTAACGCAGAGATGGCAGGATCTAGCCGCGAAATAGTTTGGCCAGCGGTTCGACATCATCAGGTTGATGCTGGCGGTAGCGCCGTAACCCAGCCCGGCTCAGTGGTGAAATCGAAGCGGCTCCTGCCACCCCTTATTTACATTCAGCAACAAAATGATCTGCCCTGACGGGGATAACAACCTTTATCATAAGGAGCCGGTTATTGCGCAACCGATAATCGTGCAGCCTGTTTATGTCATCCGGTCGTCAAGACCCCCAATAGAGAACCATTGCCTATGAAGACAGTTATCCGGCAAGAGATTGCCCTGCCCGTTGGCCTGCTGACCCTGCTCTTTTTCAAGACCCTGGGCAGTGACCTGCTGACAGAGACAACTCCGCTCGGGATCTATCTTCCGGTTTCGGCGGCATTACTGGCCATCGTCACCTGGGCCATCTTCTCGGTGGTGCGCCACTCCGATGCCCTCGCCATCAAGCTGGGCGAGCCCTTCGGCACTCTGATCCTCACCCTCTCGGTCATCTCACTGGAGGTGGTGATGATCTCCTCGGTGATGCTGACCGGTGAACCCAACCCCACCATGGCCCGCGATACCATGTTTGCGGTAGTGATGTTGGTGAGTACCGGTCTGGTGGGCTTCACCCTGCTGTTTGGCGGCTGGCGCTACCACACCCAGAGCTTCAATCTGGACGGAGTGAAATCCTATCTGGTGGCCATCATCCCGCTGGCCCTGCTCTGTCTGGTGCTGCCCAACTTCACCGAGGGCGGTGCAATCGGCAGTATGTCGCGCGCCATGTCGTGGATGCTGATCATCATCTCAATCCTGCTCTACGGGGTCTTTCTGCTGATCCAGACCCGCAGCCACAGCCACTTCTTCGTCGACAGCGATCACGAGGATTACGAGGAGCACCACGGCCCGCTGCAGAGCAACGTCTATCACACCATCCTGCTGCTCGCCTACCTGCTGGTAGTGATCCTGCTGGCCAAGACCCTGGCCATCCCCATCAACTACGGGGTGCATGTGATGGAAGCACCCGCCGCACTGGGCGGCTTTATCGTGGCCTGCATCGTGCTGGCCCCCGAAGCAGTCGGCGCCATCAAAGCCGCCTTCAACAACCAGCTGCAGCGGGCAATGAACCTCTACTTCGGCTCTGTGCTGGCCACCATCGCCCTCACCGTGCCTGCCGTGCTCTTTATCGGCTCCATGCTGGATCAGGAGGTGCGCCTCGGCCTCTCCCCCGCCGATATGGTGCTGCTGGTCACGACCTTGATGGTCTGTAAAGTGACCTTCAGCAGCGGCCGCACCAATGTACTCCATGGTGCGACCCATCTGGTGTTGTTCGTGGTCTATCTGTTCCTGATGTTCGAACACGAATAACCGCGTTCAGCAAACACCAGAAATGCAAAGACCGCCCGATTGGGCGGTCTTTTGTCATCTGCTCCCGGCTCTCACCGGCGCCTGTGAAGCGGCTTCCCCCTCATCCCCAACCCTTCCCCCACCAGGGGAGAAGGGTGATCAAGGCTTACAGGCTGGGCAGCACCCCGGCCGGAATCAGATCGTTGTAGATGGCACGGCCCAGCAGGGCGGCGGCCGCTTCGATATCCGGCGCGAAGTGCCTGTCTTTGTCGTAGAAGCTCACCTCTGTCCGCAGTCGCCCCTTGGCCAGCTCGATCAGCTCGGTACTACGCAGCGGCGCGCGAAAATCGAGCCCCTGTGCCGCCGCCAGCAGTTCAACAGCCAGAATGCCACGGGTATTCTCGGCCATATCGGCAAGCCGGCGGCCAGCGAAGGTCGCCATGGAGACGTGATCCTCCTGATTGGCCGAAGTCGGCAGGCTGTCCACCGAAGCGGGATGAGCCAGAGTCTTGTTCTCGGAGGCCAGCGCCGCCGAGGTGACCTGGGCGATCATAAAGCCCGAATTCACCCCGCCGTTGTTGACCAGAAACGCCGGCAGACCGGACATCCGCGAGTCGATCAGCAGTGCCATCCGCCGCTCGGAGAGCGAGCCGATTTCGGCGATGGCCAGCGCCAGATTGTCGGCGGCGAAGGCCACGGGTTCTGCGTGGAAGTTGCCGCCGGAGATGATCTCCTCGTCATCGGCAAACACCAGCGGGTTGTCGGAGACCGCGTTGGCCTCGCACACTAGCACCTCGGCGGCGTGGCGGATCTGGGTCAGGCAGGCGCCCATCACCTGCGGCTGGCAGCGCAATGAGTAGGGATCCTGCACCTTCTCGCAGTTGTGATGGGACATGCCGATCTCGCTGCCATCCACCAGCAGGTGGCGATAGCAGGCGGCCGCGTCGATCTGGCCGCGCTGACCACGCACCACGTGGATGCGTGCATCGAACGGCCGGCGGCTGCCAAGCGCCGCCTCCACGCTCATGGCGCCGATGGTGATGGCACCGGCATAGAGATCCTCGGCATGGAACAGCCCTTCCAGCGCGAAGGCGGTGCTCGCCTGAGTGCCGTTGAGCAGCGCCAATCCTTCTTTGGGCGCCAGCGCGATAGGCTCGAGCCCGGCAATTTTCAGCGCAGTAGCGGCGTCGATCAGCTCGCCCTTGTGGCGGGCCTTGCCTTCACCGATCAGCAGGCAGCTCATATGAGCCAGCGGCGCCAGATCGCCGGAGGCACCGACGGATCCCTTCTTCGGGACTACCGGATAGACTTCGGCGTTGATAAGGGTCATCAAGGCCTCAAGCACCGTCAGCCGGATGCCGGAGAAGCCGCGCGCCAGCGAGTTGAGCTTGAGCACCATCATCAGCCGCACGGTAGCGTCATCCATGTACTCGCCAATCCCTGCCGCATGGGAAAGCACGATGGAGCGCTGCAGCTCGTCCAGCTGCTCCACCGGAATGCGGGTGTTGGCCAGCAGGCCAAAACCGGTGTTGATGCCATACACCACCCGGTTCTGTTCGATCACCTTGGTAACCACGGCGGCGGAGGCGTGGATCCCCGGCAGCGCGGCCGGATCCAGTGAAACATGTACCGGCTCGCGGCTGACGCGGCGCAGGGTGGCAAGATCCAGCTCGCCCGGAGTAATAGTCAATTCAAACATGGTGTTACACCTTTCCTTTGACACCGTTGGCGCCGTCAATCATCGGCAGATCCAGTTTCGCCTCATGGGCACAGTTGATGGCAATATCGTAGCCGGCATCCGCGTGGCGCATCACCCCGGTGGCCGGATCGTTGCGCAGCACCCGACCGACGCGGCGGGCAGCGTCATCGGAGCCGTCACAGACGATCACCACGCCGGAGTGCTGGGAGAAGCCCATGCCGACCCCGCCGCCGTGATGCAGCGAAACCCAGGTCGCGCCACCGGCGGTGTTGAGCAGGGCGTTGAGCAGCGGCCAGTCGGAGACGGCATCGGAGCCATCCATCATCGACTCGGTCTCGCGGTTCGGGCTCGCCACCGAGCCGGAATCCAGATGGTCGCGACCGATGACGATGGGGGCTTTCAGCTCGCCGTTTTTCACCATCTCGTTGAAGGCCAGACCGAGCCGTACCCGATCCTTGACCCCGACCCAGCAGATCCGCGCCGGCAGTCCCTGAAACGCGATGCGCTCGCGGGCCATGTCGAGCCAGTTGTGCAGGTGAGGATCATCGGGGATCAGCTCTTTCACCTTCTGATCTGTCTTGTAGATATCTTCCGGATCGCCAGAGAGGGCCACCCAGCGGAACGGCCCAATCCCCTCGCAGAACAGCGGGCGAATGTAGGCGGGGACGAAGCCGGGGAAATCGAAGGCGTTCGCCACCCCCTCCTCCAACGCCATCTGGCGGATGTTGTTGCCGTAATCCAGAGTCGCCGCGCCGCGCTCTTGCAGGGTCAGCATCGCCTCCACCTGACGGGCCATGGAGCGACGAGCGGCCAGATTCACCTCCTGCGGGGCACTCTGCTGCAGCTCGCGCCACTTGGCCACGCTCCAGCCCTGCGGCAGGTAGCCGTGCACCGGGTCGTGGGCGGAGGTCTGGTCGGTCACCACGTCAGGGGTGATGCCACGGGCCACCAGCTCGGCGAAGACGTCGGCGGCGTTGCCGAGCAGACCGATGGAGATGGCGGTGCCGCTCTGTTTGGCCTCTTCGATCATGGCCAGCGCCTCATCCAGACTGTGAGCCTTCTTGTCCACATAACGGGTGCGCAGACGAAAATCGATGCGGGTCTCGTCGCACTCGACGGCGATCATCGAGAAGCCGGCCATGGTGGCAGCCAGCGGCTGGGCGCCGCCCATGCCGCCGAGCCCACCGGTGAGGATCCAGCGGCCCGCAGGCGAGCCGTTGAAGTGCTGGTTGGCCACCGCGAAAAAGGTTTCGTAGGTGCCCTGCACTATTCCCTGGGTGCCGATGTAGATCCAGGAACCCGCAGTCATCTGGCCGTACATCATCAGGCCCTTCTTATCGAGCTCGTTGAAGTGCTCCCAGTTGGCCCAATGCGGCACCAGATTGGAGTTGGCGATCAGCACCCGCGGCGCATCCTTGTGGGTCTGGAACACCCCGACCGGCTTGCCGGATTGCACCAGCAGGGTCTGATCCTCCTCGAGCCGGGTCAGCACCTCGACGATCTTGTCAAAGCAGGCCCAGTTGCGGGCAGCGCGACCGATGCCGCCATAGACCACCAGCGACTGAGGATGCTCGGCCACCTCAGGGTCCAGGTTGTTCATCAGCATCCGCAGCGGCGCCTCGGTGAGCCAGCTCTTGGCGGTCAGCTCGGTACCGCGCGGGGCACGGATCACGCGGTTCGGATCATGACGGGGATCCTGCTGTTGCACAGACATACACACTCCTTGTTGTATCAATAGGGTGCCTTTGGCGACGGGCGGCCAAAGGGTTAACGGGTCAACAGATGAACCAGTCGCGCGGCCACGCGGGCACTGCGGTTGTCCTGATCCAGCGTCGGGTTGTACTCGGCCAGATCGGCGAGCCTGAGCTTGCCGCTGGCCCGGATATGGGCAATGAGCGGTTCGATCACCGCCAGCTCCACACCACGGGCGGCGGGGGCGCTCACTCCCGGCATCACGGCTCCGGGCAGCACATCAAGGTCGATGGTTAGATAGAGGTGATCACAATCGGCGATAAAGGCGTCCAGCCCGCTTAGCAAGGCAGGCAGCCCGGCCTGAGTCATCGCCTCGTCCAGCACATGCCACACTCCCAGCGCCTTGGCGCGGGCAAACAGGGCTTGGGTATTGGCGGTCTCGGCTACCCCGAGGCAGGCGTAGTGAAACGGTGTGCCCTGAGCGGCGCACTGCTCGGCGATCTGGAAGAAGGGGGTACCGGAGCTTGCCAATTCCTGCTTCATGCGCAGGTCGAAGTGGGCGTCGAGGTTGATGATGCCTATCTTGCCATTGCCGCCCAGATGATTGTTAAGGCCGCTCCAGCTACCGAAAGCCACCTCGTGGCCGCCCCCCAGCACCAGCGGGAAGTGGCCCAGATCGAGCGCAGCGGCGACCCGCTCGGCCAGATGGCCGTGGGCGGCGTCGAGATTGCCATCGGTACAGCTCACATCCCCACCATCGTAGACAGGTCGATTCAGGTGCCAGGCGGTGTTGGCCAGCAGCTTGCGCACCGCTTGCGGAGCACCGGCGGCGCCGACACGCCCCTTGTTGCGGCGAACCCCTTCATCGCAGGCAAAGCCGAGCAGCACCACTCCGGGCTCGCTATCGGCTTGCCTAGGCTGCGCCTCTTGCCAAGGCAGAACTTTGTCGTGCCAACGCAGGGCCAGTTCACCATCTTCCGGATCCTGCCGCCCCTGCCAGAGCGACATGTCGATCGGGTTGAACTTATCCATGGAGGGTCTCCTCGCCGTTGAAGATGCGGCCTGCCAGCTGATCGACGCCAACCATGTAGCTCAGCTCGGCCGGATGGGCGCAGTGCCAGATCAGGAAATCGGCCGCCATGCCAACCCTGAGCTGGCCAAGGCGATCCTGCTCGCCAAGCGCTTTGGCAGCGTGACGGGTCACCCCGACCATGGCCTCCACCGGCGTCAGACCAAACAGGGTACAAGCCATGTTCATCGCCATCCGCAGCGAGACGATGGGGGCCGTACCCGGGTTGATATCGGAGGAGACCGCCATCGCCACCCCCGCCTTACGCAAGGCGGCAACCGGCGGCAGCTTGGTCTCTTTGAGGAAGTAGAAGGCGGTGGGCAGCAGGGTGGCGACCACGCCACGGTGGGCCAGCGCCAGGATCCCTTCCGGATCCAGATACTCCAGATGATCCACCGAGAGGGCGCCGAAGTTGGCGGCCAGCGTGCTGCCGCCGAGATTGGAGAGCTGATCCATATGCCCCTTCACCGGCAGGCCGTATTGATCCGCCGCCAGATAGACCTGCTCGGTCTGGGCCAGCGAGAAGCCGATATGCTCGCAGAAGACATCTACCGCATCAGCCAGAGCCGCCTCGGCTACGGCCGGAATGATCTCTTGGCAGATGGTCTCAACCCAGCTGTCGGGATCATCGCGATACTCCGGCGGCACAGCATGGGCCGCCAGCAGAGTGGTCTTGACCCGGATCGGCAACGCCTCTCCCAGTCGGCGGGCCACCCGCAGCATCTTGAGTTCGTCATCCAGCGTCAGGCCATAGCCGGACTTGATCTCCACAGTGGTAACACCCTCGCGGATCAGGGATGTCACCCTCGGCAACGCCAGCTCGAACAGTTGCTCTTCGCTGGCGGCACGGGTGGCACGCACCGTGCTGATGATGCCGCCGCCCCGACGGGCGATCTCGGCATAGGGCACACCCTGCTGACGCAGTTCGAACTCTTCGGCACGGCTGCCGGCGAAGACCAGATGGGTGTGGCAATCGATAAGGCCGGGGGTAGCCAGCTTGCCCTGCATATCCTGCCAGTGAGCAGGATGGGGCCCCTTCAGTTCGGCCATCGGCACCAGCGCGTGGATCTTGCCATCCTTCACGCCGATGGCGTGGAGCGGCAGCAGGCCGTAGTCGGCAAGCTCATCATTCAGGGTAGCGGGCGTCACGTTGAGCCAGACCCGCTCGCAGTTCAACAGTTCCTTGTTCATAGCGACCTCAAATGTATATACATATTCTTATAGTCGATCTCTATGACGAAAGAAAGAGCGAAGTTCACATCCTGATAACAGCATCAAACTTAGAGTTTAAGCACAAAAAAGCCCACCAGGAGGTGGGCTTTGCAAAATCTAGTTGTATATACATTCACTCCAACTGAGTCTTGGAGCTTAGCTTGTAGCGGGAACCGGGGGAGAGCAAACGGGCGTAGGAGACCAGATGCCCCTCCGACCAGGTACGCCGGTGCAACAACAGGCAGGGGGAATCTACGCGGATCTGCAACAATCCCGCCTCACCGGCGCTGGGTAACACGGCTTCCACTACGTGCTCCATCTCGGAGAGGGGGCAGACATCCATCAGATAGCGGTTGGGAGTTTGCAGGGTGAAATCCTGCTCGCCGTAGCCAGGCAGGCGCCCGGCATCGACAAAGCGCTCCTCCAGCTGCAACGGCTCCCCATCGGCCTGATGGACGATCAGGCTGTGAAAGATGGGGGCGCCCACCCGCAGCCCCAGTTGCACCGCCACCTTCTCGTCGGCGGCCAGCCGCTGCAGCCGGATCACCCGGGCGCTGTACTCACCGCCACGCTCGGCGATCTCGTCGGCAATATTGCGAATAGCCAGCAGCGGTGACTCGGTGCGCCTGTCCGCCACGAAGCTACCGGAACCGGCGGTACGCACCAACCACCCTTCCGCCACCAGTTCCCGCAACGCACGGTTGACCGTCATCCGGCTCACGGTGAACTGCTCGCACAGGGCCGCTTCGGTCGGGATCCTGTCCCCCGCCTGATAGTGGCGTTCGCGGATCCCGTCCAGAATATGCTGCTTGATCTGCAGATAGAGGGCTGGCACCACCATGAAGCTCCCTAGCGCCGACGGTGGGGCGGACGCATGTCCGGCCAGGCACGATAGACATCGGGGATCTGATCCGGGCCGCTGATGCAGAGATCAAGATCGTGCAGCAGACCGTCTTTAATCCCGTAGATCCAGCCATGCACCGCCAGCTCCTGCCCCTTGCGCCAGGCATTCTGGATGATGGTGGTGTGGCAGACGTTGGCGACCTGCTCGGCGACGTTCAGCTCGCACAGGTAGTCGAAGCGCTCGTGCTCATCCTCGATGGCCTCGAGCTCTTCACCGTATTTGAAGTAGACATCCTTGATGTTGCGCAGCCAGTTGTCGATGAGACCCAGCTCCTGATTCTGCATCGCGGCCTTGACGCCGCCGCAGCCATAGTGACCGCAGACGATGATGTGCTTCACCTTGAGCACTTCTACCGCGTATTGCAGCACGGAGAGGCAGTTGAAATCGGTATGTACCACCAGATTGGCGACGTTGCGGTGGACGAAGACGTCCCCCGGCAGCAACCCCATCAGTTGGTTGGCGGGGACCCGGCTGTCGGAACAACCGATCCAGAGGTATTCGGGGGCCTGCTGGGCAGAAAGAGTGGCAAAGAAATTGGGATCTTCGGCTTTGATCCGTTCGGCCCACTCACGGTTGTTGGTAAACAGGTCGTTCAACAGTTTCACTTCTGCTCTCCCTAATGTGGCAGTGGCGGCAACATAACACACTCAAGGGTAACCAAAGCAAGGCCGACCAGATCCCTGCGAAACAAAAACAGGGCCATCAGGCCCTGTTTTTATGAGAGGAAGCATCAGGCTTCCATGGCATCTTTCAGCTTCTTGAGTGCGTTTTTCTCAAGCTGACGCACACGCTCGGCAGAGACGCCGTAGGTATCGGCCAGCTCCTGCAGAGTGGTCTTGCTGTCATCATCGAGCCAGCGGGCGCGGATGATGTGCTGGCTGCGCTCATCCAGGGTGGCGAGGGCCGAGCTCAGGCGACGGGTCGCGTGATCGTCCCAGTTGTCATTCTCGATGGTCGCGGCCAGATCGGAGGATTTGTCCTCCAGATAGTGAACCGGAGCGAAACCGCCCTCTTCCTCATCGTCACCCACCAGATCGAACGCCTGATCGTAGTTGGCCATCCGCGCTTCCATCTCGGTCACGTCAGCGGCAGAAACGCCGAGATCGGCCGCCACGGCCTGAACCTCTTCGTGGTTCAGCCAGCCCAGACGTTTTTTGGATTTGCGCAGGTTGAAGAAGAGCTTGCGCTGGGCCTTGGTGGTCGCCACCTTGACCATACGCCAGTTGCGCAGGACATATTCGTGGATTTCGGCCTTGATCCAGTGCACGGCAAAGGAGACCAGACGCACGCCGACCGTCGGGTCGAAGCGCTTGACCGCCTTCATCAGGCCGATGTTGCCTTCCTGAACCAGATCGGCCTGAGGCAGACCGTAACCGGCATAACTCTTGGCGACATGAACGACAAAGCGCAGATGCGACATAACCAGCTGACGAGCAGCCTCGAGATCGCCATCCTGCTGCAAACGCTCAGCCAGTTCACGCTCTTCCTCTGCGCTCAGCACAGGAATAGAGTTTACTGCCTGGATATAGCCTTCCAGACTACCTTGCGGAATCAGAGCCATAGTGCGCTGCAATGAAGTTCCCATCTGTTACCTCTTACTTTTCAATCGAATCAGTCTAACACCCTGAGAGGGTCTGTCTACTGACCGGATGCCATTCTGCGGCGTGTATCAAAGAACATGCCCAGTTTTAGACCGGCTTATCTTAAGCCTGCAGGATGAATCATGAATGAACAGTCAAAAAAAGGGGGTCACAATGAAGGACCCCCGAAAAGTAGCATGCTAAGTCCATTGTTGCGGAGCTCGCAACCTTCACATGCTTGCCAAGTCTGACGAGCAAGGCAGAGGGGCCACACCCGTATAAATGCTTCAGCTTTAATAGACTGCTTATAAATCAGAAGGTTCACTGGATCTAGCGAAGATCCGGAAGATCATTGTTATTCAGAATACTCTGACTATGGGGGCCAAGCCAGAAACGGCCCCTCTTTTACTTGATCCGCCTCTCAAAATCCAGCGATTTACTTTGATGACAAAGTAATCAGGATGGTTCGATGTCGCGAATGTGGCGATGGACCGAGAACCAGGAGGCAATCAGCCCCAGCAGGGCGCCCAGCAAGATCAGATTGATCCCGTCTACCGCCCCCATGCCAACCAACCGGAAGTTACTGTTATACAAGCCCGCCAGCTCCTTCACCACCCCTTCGCTCCAGATCACCATCACTTCGGTCAGCCACCAGGCCAGCATGCCGCCGATCACCCCGAACCAGATACCGGTATAGAGGAAAGGGCGATGAATAAAGGAATCGGTCGCCCCCACCAGCTTGAGCACTTCAATCTCGGAACGCTGGTTGAGGATGTTGAGACGCAGGGTATTACCAACGATCAGCAACACGGCGGAGAGCAGCAGCACCGCGATACCGGTAATGGTGTGGCGCAGCAGGTTCATGATCCCCTGCAACCGGGTCAGCCACTGCAGATCCAGCTTGCCCTGTTCGACCCCCACCTCGTTATTGAGCTTGCTGAGCAGCTCGGCGGCCCCTTCCGGGTTCTGCCAGCGCGGATCCGGGATCACGCTCAGCACAGGCGGTAACGGGTTGCTGTCCAGATAATCGAGGGCATCGCCAAAGCCTGAGATCTCGCGAAACTCCCGCAACGCATCGTCACGGCTCAGGTAGGTGACCGAATCCACCTCGGGATAGAGCAGGATCCTGTGCTGCAGATCGAGAATGCTCTGCTCCGGCAGATCCTTGCGCAGATAAAGAGAGATCTGGGAACTGCTCTGCCAGCTCCCCTCCACCACCTCGGCGTTTTTCAGCAGCACATGGAAACAGGAGGGCAGTGCCAAGCTGACGCCGAGCACCGCCAGCGTCATCAGTGAGGCGAGCGGATTGCGCCACAGCTCCCCGAGACTGGCAAACGCCTGCCGCACATGGTCAACCCCGTACATCATCAGACGGCGCAGCGGCGGTTGTTTATGACGAACGATAGCCATCAGAGCTCCTCCCCGGCCGAATACATGCGGCCCGCCTTGAGGGTCAGGGTGCGATAGCGCATACGGGCGATCAGCCCCAGATCGTGGGTGGCAATCAGTACCGAGACCCCAAAATTGTTGAACTCCTGGAATAGCCGCATGATATCCATGGAGAGCTGGGGGTCCAGGTTACCGGTCGGTTCATCCGCCAGCAGCAGCGGCGGCTTGTTGACGATGGCGCGGGCGATGCCGACCCGCTGCTGCTCACCACCGGAGAGCATGCGCGGCTGGTAGCGCTCCTTGCCGAGCAGCCCCACCTTGTCCAGCGCCGCCGCTACGCGCTTGTTGATATCGGCGTGGCTGTAGCCATCGATCACCAGCGGCAGCGCCACGTTGTCAAACACGGTGCGGTCCATCAGCAGGCGGTGATCCTGAAAGATCATCCCGATCTGGCGGCGAACATAGGGGATCTGGCTGCGCTGGATATGGCTAACATCATCGCCATGAAAGAAGACACGACCATCGGTCGGGCGCTCCATCACGCTGATCAGTTTGAGGAGGGTACTCTTGCCCGCCCCCGAGTGCCCGGTCAGAAAGGCCATCTCTCCCTTGCGCAGGTGAAAGCTGACCTTTTGCAGCGCCTGATGGCCGCCGCTGTATACCTTGCTGACCTTGTCAAAACGAATCATAACGGTTCCCTGAAATTGACAAACCCCGACCGGAGTCGGGGCATGGAACACTTACTCATCACGGCTGAGCTGACTCATCGCGGCCGGACTTATTCATCGCGGCTAAAGAGCGCCTCGATGAAATCGTTGGCAACGAAGGGACGCAGATCGTCGATCCCCTCGCCCACCCCGATGTAGCGGATCGGGATCTGGAACTTGTCGGCCACCGCGAAGATGACGCCGCCCTTGGCCGTGCCATCCAGCTTGGTGAGGGTGATGCCGGTCAGGCCAACCGCCTCGCTGAACAGCTTGGCCTGGCTCAGCGCGTTCTGGCCGGTGCCGGCGTCCAGCGTCAGCATGATCTCGTGGGGCGCCTCTTCATCCAGCTTCTTCATCACCCGCACCACCTTCTTGAGCTCTTCCATCAGGTTGCTCTTGTTCTGCAGGCGACCGGCGGTGTCGGCGATCAGCACATCAGCCCCGCGGGAGCGGGCGGCCTCGATGGCGTCATAAATGACGGAAGCAGAGTCGGCACCGGTATGCTGGGCAATCACCGGAATGTTGTTGCGCTGACCCCAAACCTGCAGCTGTTCGACCGCTGCGGCACGGAAGGTGTCGCCCGCGGCCAGCATCACGCTCTTGCCCTCGGCCTGGAACTGCTTGGCCAGCTTGCCGATGGTGGTGGTCTTGCCGACGCCGTTCACACCGACCATCAGGATCACGTAAGGCTTTTTGCTGGTGTCGATCACCAGCGGCTGCTCGACCTTGGCCAACATCTCGCCCATGTCCTGTTTGAGCAAACCGTAGAGCGCCTCGGCATCCTTGAGCTGCTTGCGATCCGCGTGCTGCACCAGCCCTTCGATGATGCGGGTGGTGGTGTCGACGCCGAGATCGGCGGTCAGCAGCTGGGTCTCCAGCTCTTCAAACAGCTCATCGTCGATCTTCTTGCCACGGAACAGGCCGAAGAAACCGGAGCCGATATTCTCTTTGGTGCGCACCAGACTGCGCTTGAGGCGAGCAAAGAAGCCCTCCCGCTGCGGTTTGTCCTGGGTGTCGTCGTCCACCTTGGCGGCCAGCGGCAGAGCGGCCAGGGCTGCGGCCTCAGCCTCCATCGCGGCGACCAGGCGCATATCTTCCGCGCGCTGGGCCTCTTTGGCGATACGGGCTTCTTCCGCAGCCTGAGCTTCAGCGGCAATGCGAGCCTCTTCCGCAGCACGGGCTTCGGCAGCAATACGAGCCTCTTCCGCGGCGCGAGCCTCGGCAGCAATGTGAGCCTCTTCCGCGGCGCGAGCCTCGGCAGCAATGCGAGCTTCTTCCGCAGCGCGGGCTTCGGCGGCGATGCGGGCCTCTTCTGCGGCGCGAGCCTCGGCGGCGATACGAGCATCTTCTGCAGCGCGGGCTTCGGCCGCGATACGAGCCTCTTCCGCGGCGCGGGCTTCGGCGGCAATGCGAGATTCTTCTGCGGCGCGAGCCTCGGCAGC
Organism: Aeromonas sp. R1-2; assembly: GCF_040908505.1. Taxonomy (NCBI): domain Bacteria; kingdom Pseudomonadati; phylum Pseudomonadota; class Gammaproteobacteria; order Aeromonadales; family Aeromonadaceae; genus Aeromonas; species Aeromonas sp. R1-2. Next base: position 109,566 of record NZ_JBFODU010000020.1, read on the forward strand.
GATACGAGCCTCTTCCGCAGCACGGGCTTCGGCAGCGATGCGGGCCTCTTCCGCAGCGCGAGCCTCGGCAGCAATACGAGCCTCCTCTGCAGCGCGAGCCTCGGCAGCAATACGAGCCTCTTCTGCAGATTGTGCTTCGGCAGCAATGCGAGCGGCTTCAGCGGCACGCTCCTCTTCGGCGATCAGCGCTTCGTTGACGATCACCGGCTCCAGATCGGAGGCGCACTCCTCCACCACCAGCGGGCCGTGATCGTCCAGCTCGGTCGGCAGGCAGCAATCATCTTGCAAAACGGAATTCTGTGCGCTGGCAGGCACTTCGGGGGCAACGGCCGGCGTACTATCGGAAACAGTGGTATCGGAAACGGGAGCGGGGGTAGCAGTGACCTCGGGCTCAACGGTAACGGGGGTGGCTTGGGGTGTCTGTGGTTGGACAGCCTCAGCCTCTTCTTTCTTGCGGCCGAAACCCAGCCAGGAAAACAAACCTTTTGCCATCTAAAAATACTCACATCAAAGGCTGACTGCTAAGATAGCCGTCCCTTGGCGGGTCGGCATAAAAATGAACCGCCTTATACTACCACTTTATTTTCTGACGATGAAACGCGATGCCCAGAGTGAAATCCAGCCGTAGCAACCCGAGCAAGAGTCCCGCCCCGCAAGGAAAATCGGGCTTTGTAAGAATCATCAGCGGCCAGTGGCGAGGCCGCAAATTGCCGGTCAAGGATGTGGAGGGGCTCAGACCCACCACGGATCGCGTCAAGGAGACCATCTTCAACTGGCTGGCCCCCCACATTCGCGGCACCCGCTGCCTGGATCTGTTTGCCGGTAGCGGCGGACTCGGACTGGAGGCGCTGTCGCGCTATGCCGAGCAGGTGACCCTGATCGAGATGGACAAAGGGGCCGCCGACCAGATCAAGAAGAACCTGACCGCCCTCGGCAGCAGTCAGGGTCAGGTGATCCAGTCAGATGCCGTGAGCTGGCTGCAAGGCCCGGCCACGCCGTTTGATCTGGTATTCCTCGATCCGCCGTTTCGCCGCGAGCTGCTGCCGCAAGTGTGCGAACTGCTGGAGCAGCGCGGCTGGCTGGCGCCGGACGCCCTCATCTATCTGGAGCGGGAAAAAGAGATGGCCGATCTGGCGCTGCCCGCCAACTGGCAGTTACTCAAGGACAAACAAGCAGGTCAGGTCTGCTATCAACTCTATCTAAGAGAGGTAAACAATGAAGCGAGTCTTTAATCTGTTGGCGATGGGGCTGATATTGTTCTTCTGGTTTGGCGTGCTGGTGAGCCTGATTGCCCCGCTGCCCGGCAAACTCAACGGCTTTCTGCCGGTCTGCGGCGTGATCGTCGCCCTGCTGCACTGGCTGCAGGCCAGCATGATCAAGGCAGCTTGCAAACGCTACTTCGCGGTCACCAAGACCGAGTTTGTCACTGTGCTGATCTTTGGCGTGTTTGGCATGGTCGACATTCGTCAGCGCCTGCAAGAGATCGTCAACGCCGCCCAGCGCGGCAATCTCTCGGACAAACCATAAAAGAAAAGGGGACGGCGGTAGCCGTCCCCTAGAGTCGTGTCGTCCTGTCCGTAGAACTGCAATGCTCCCTGCAATCCCTGACGTTATCCTAATCCTTTGGAATATCCCCTTTCCAATCCGTTGGCGTGTCCTGCGGCGTTCCTGGCCTGGCAATTCATCCTGAACTGCTTCCCTGTCTCCATCCTGGAGGTGTCCATTACCACGTCCTGTGGGGTTCCTTGCGTCTTCCTGACAGATAACCATCCGGGTTATCTCACTTCATCCTGAAGTATTCCTCTCGCATCCGGCGAGGTCCTGTTCATCCTGAAGAACGAGGTTCCGTTCGTTCTGCTCCCATCCCGAGAGTGTCCTGCCGCATCCCGCGGTGTTCCTTTATTCATCCGTGACGATAATCATCCTGATTATCGAGCTCATCCTGAGGTGTCCCTTGTTCACATCCTGCGGACTATTCCATCTTTATGCGCTGCCCTGCATCCTGCCGGACCAGCTCCGTCCTTGTGAGACCCATACTAAGGAAATGCGCACCCCGAACAAGGGCCATCCAATGATAAAGATCCGATGCAGCTCCCATCCAAAAATACGAACTTAAAAACTAATCCTTTAATATCAGTCATTTATTTAGTTTCACAGGAAAACGCGATCATTCTGGCATGGCTTCGCGTACGGCTCAAAGCGCCAGCCTCTTACAGTCGCTATGGCAGATCTCTTACACGGGTTTCGCCCCCGAAAACGGGGCAGGAAAACGGTTCAATCCTGACGTTAAGACTTAAAAATTAGTTGAATAAATATGCTTAAAAAAACCGCAAAAAAAAGAGCCGAGGCCAGGCTCGACTCTTCAACATTCCAATTTTTTAATCAGCTCAAGCGGTTGGCCGGATTGAGATAGGCCTTGCGCAGCGATTCCGGTGCCAGCACTTCCAGTTCACCGCCGATGTTGTTCAACCAGCTGCGAAACTCCGGGGTGTCCTGCACTTCGGTCTCCACCACCACGCTGCGCTTGTCATAACGGGTCATGCGCGGATTGTTGCCGGGGATCTGGTTATCCACCAGCGACTGGCTGTTGGCATCGATCCGGCCGACGAAGCGGATCGGGCCGCTCACATCCTGATAGCCCTGATCGCGGATCAGCTTCTGGATATTGAAATCCTTCGGCTGGGTGGCGCTGAAGTTGGTCAGCTCCACGTTCTTGATATGGTCAAACGGGATGCCGTAGACCTTGGGATCCAGCTCGGACAGAGTGCAGAGCAGGATCGGGCCGTCCGGCTGATTGAGAATGCCGAGCGGGTTGATACGGTCGTAGCAGAGCCATACGGTGCGCTCTTTGATCACGCGCTGGATCTCGGCACTGAACTTGCGACCACGCCAGAGCGCATCGCGGATCAGGGTGCTGCGGCGGATCTCCGGGTTGCCGGCAAACGGACGCGGTGACTGGTGGACACTCTCCAGCCAGCGTTCGGCCAGTTCGCTCTGGCTGTCGCGGATCACCTGGCTCGCCTTGTCGACCAGCGGATTCAATTCTGTCAGTACACTCGCCGGCAACAGTTGGCTCGCCTGATCACTCCAGGTTTTCAGGGCCACCGCCAGCGAGAGCGGCATGATATTGGCAAAGTCGTTGAGGCCGTGGCGCTCGAAGCACCAGCCATGGGGTTTGCTGCGCTCGTCCGAGGTGAGGTCGAACAGTCCCATGCCGGACATCTCCTCCAGGTCCCGTTGCACGGTACGCAGACTGACGTGGATACCTTCCTCTTCCAGTTTTACCTGGAGTTGGCTGGCGGTCAGCTTGTAAGGGCGGTGCGGGATGCAACGCGCCAAGGTCAGTTGTCGTAACAGCTTCTTGCTCATGGTGCTTGCCTTCACTGGTTTAGCGTTGACTGTATGCTAGTCGTGACTTGCGACAGTCTATGTCGCAAGTTTTGCTGCGACAACTGTCGCCATTTTCATACAAAACACACTAAACAATTGATTTATAAAGACAATGCACTCAAAAAAGGAGCCGCTAGAGGCTAAAATTAGCCAGAAATACCTCAAATGAAAGTTCTATGTTGCGATTTATTGTTAGCATAAAACTCCGATTAATTAATTCATCTCAGAATATGATTTCAGGGGAGAGCATGACTCTCCCCTTTTGCTCACATCAGCCACGACCAGGCTGACTTGGTGATGGCCGCACCGACCATGTAGCCAAATACCGCCAGCGCTGCCACACCGGCCACCAGCTTCTGACCGCGGGCCGGGCGCTTGAGCGCCATGACACCCAGACCGATATAGAGCACCAGTGCAATCAGCTTGGCCATCAGCCAGGGTTGTTGACCCGGGCTCAACTGCAAGGCCACCGCCAGCAACACACCAAACAGCAGCAGGAAGGTGTCGTTGATATGCGGCAGGATCTTCAGCCACTTCTGCTGCAACCGATCGCTGCCGGCCAGCGCCAGACTCCAGCGATAGATAAAGAGCAGCAGACTGACCAGAGCCAGCGTCATATGCAGGTGTTTGAACATGGGATAATAGGCAATCATTTTGCTTCCTTGTCGTCGTCGGGTAGCCCGCTGTTCCAGTTGTGGGCATGGATACGCTCCTGCCCCTCCTCGTCGTCTTGCAACAGATCGGAGAGGATCTCCCGGTATTGCAGGCTCTTGTTGATATAAGTGTGTTCGTCGTCGAGATAGTTGACCTGCTCGCGCAACAGCCAGTTATCGTGTTGCTTGAAGGTCTGCCCCGCCCGCCAGGCCTGGTTGGCCCGAAAACCGAGCTGGGTCAGGGCTTCCACCCCCAGATCGACCGCAGAGCCCAGGGTTTCCCGGTGCACGCTTTCGACCCCGTGGCGCAGGATCTCGTGGGCATGGGGTCGATCCAGCGCTCGCGCCAGGATCTTCAGGTGCGGGAAGTGCTTCTGCACCATCTCGATCACCGCCAGCGAGGTGGCCGGATCGTTGATAGAGAGCACCAGCAGCTTCGCCTTGTGCGCCCCTGCGGCATGGAGCAGATCGATCCGGCTGGCATCGCCATAGAAGACCTGATAGCCATACTTGCGCAGGGTCTCTATCTGGCTGGCATCCTGCTCGAGGATGGTGGTGCCGATACCGTGACCATGCAGCAAACGCCCCACGATCTGACCGAAGCGGCCGAAGCCCGCGATGATCACCGGATGCTCCACCAGCTCAGGTTGCTCATGCTGCGGTGCGTCGCTCTGGTTACGGTAATCGAACCAGGGCTGGATCACCCGATCGTTGAGGATCAGCAGCAGTGGGGTGAGCGCCATGGAGAGAGCTACCACCAGCGTCAGCAGCGATATGGTCTCACCGGGCAGCACCCGGTTTTGCGCGGCAAACGAGAAGAGCACAAAGGCAAACTCGCCCCCCTGCGCCAACGCCAGCGCGAAGGTCCAGCGCTGGCTCGGCGAGATGCGCAAGGCGAAGCCAAGCGCCATCAACACCAGCCATTTGAGCACCATCAGCCCCACCACCAGCGTCGGGATGAGAAAAGGATGTTCGGCAAACAGGCCGAAGTCGATCCCCGCCCCCACCGACATAAAGAACAGGCCGAGCAGCAAGCCCTTGAACGGCTCAATGTCTGCCTCCAGCTCGTGGCGATATTCGCTGTCGGCCAGCACCACACCGGCGAGGAAGGAGCCGAGAGCGGGCGAGAGCCCCACCGACTCCATCAACACAGCGATAGCGATCACCAGCAGCAGGGCGGCGGCGACGAAGATCTCCCGCATGTGGGACTGGGCGATGGCACGAAATACCGGCCGCATCAGGTAGTGGCCACCCAGCACTATGCCGGAGATGGCCGCGACCACCAGCAGACCATGCTGCCAACCCGCCAGCTCAGAGCCACCATTGCTAGCGACCGGTGCCATGGCCAGTAGCGGTAGCAGCGCCAGGATCGGAATGACCGCAATATCCTGAAATAGCAGCACCGCAAAGGCGGAGCGACCGCTCTCGCTCTGCATCAGCTTGCGCTCCTGCAGGCTCTGCAACACGATGGCGGTGGAGGAGAGCGCCAGAATGAGGCCGATAGCCAGCCCCTGTTGCAGCGGCAGGCCGATCAGGTGCGCCACGCCGGTCAGCGCCGCCGTAGTGAGCAGCACCTGCAGGCCGCCGGTGCCGAGGATCGGCCCCTTCAGCTGCCACAAGAGGGCCGGACGCAATTCAAGGCCGACCAGAAACAGCATCAGCACCACGCCAAACTCGGCAAAGTGCATCACATCCTTCTGCTCCCCCACCAGCCCCAGCAGGAAGGGGCCTATGATGATCCCCGCCAGCAGGTAGCCGAGCACCGAGCCCAGCCCCCAGCGCTTGGCCAGCGGCACCGCGATAACCGCGGCAGAGAGATAGATAAAGGCATCAAACAGGATCCCGTGGCCCATCAGTCAGCCCTCCGTTTGAACGTCTGATCCGACTCATAAGCTCGGCCAACAAGCTGCCCATGTGTCATCAGAGCACCTCCAGCAAGTCGCGCAGATAAGGACGCCCGGCCAGTTGCTCCGGGGTCAGCTGATCGTCACGCAGGGCACAAAGCAGCTGGCGGTAATCCTGACCGCAGCGGCGCAGGGCGGCGGGATCCTTGATCTTGTGAAAGGAGTGCAGCACGAAGGGGGGCAGCCAGTTCATGCCGCACAAGGTGGCAGCCTGCTGAAATGGCAGCAGAAAATCGAGCAGCGGTCGGCTGTTGTAACCCTCGCTGCAGTAGGACTCCGGCGCCCCGCCGGTGGTGATGGCGCTCAACCACTGCTTGCCCTTGAGGGCGTGGGCCTCGGGGCCATAGGCATAGCCATACTCCAGCACCAGATCCATCCACTCTTTCATGATGGCCGGGCAGGAGTACCAGTAAAACGGGTGCTGAAAGACGATGATGTCGTGCTCACAGAGCAGCGCCTGCTCCCGCTTCACATCGATAAACATGTCGGGATAGTGCTGATAGAGGTCGTGAACCGTGACCCCTTCCAGCCCCTCAATCGCCTGCAACAGCTGCTTGTTGGCCCGCGAGCTCTGCAGCGCGGGATGGGAAAAAATAACCAGAATGCGTTTCATGACCACATCACCCGAACAAAGCCTTGCGGTGCAAGGCGAGGTAAACAGAAAAGGGGAGTCTGGGGAGCTGCATCGTAAAGGTGCACAGGGGAGCGACCTTATCAGGAAGCGCCATAGCCTGCCAACTCGGGGATCAGCTCCCGCAGCGCCGGATTGAGGGTCTGGTGGGCGGGATAGCAGAGCCCAATCCGGCGAAACATCCGCGGCCCGCTCACCGGCAGGGTACAGAGCCCCGCCTCATCCTCGACCAGCCCGTCCGGCAGAAAACTGATGCCGACCCTCGCCAGCACCAGCGCCATCACCAGCCCCTTGCTCTCGGCCTTGGCCACAAGATTGAGGGTAAGGCGGTCACAGGCCAGCAGGCCGATAGTCTGCTGATGGGCTTCGCAGGGCGGGCACTCAATAAAATCATAATGTTGCAGCTCGGCGAGCTCGATCCTTTCGCGACTGGCCAGGGGGTGCTCGACCGGCACGCAGAGCACGTAATCCTCCTCCCACAGCGGCAGGAAGATCTCGTCCTCCCGGCGCAAGGCATCCAGCGTCAAGCGGCAGTCGGCGGGGGTGGCGTAGTCGGAGAGGGTGAGATCCAGCTGTGGCAACACGCGCTGTACTTGCTGCAACAGCCCGGCCACCCGATGGCGACTCAAGTCCGGCATGATGGCGATATTGAGCCTCGCACGCGTCGCTTTCTGGCGAAACAGCTCTGGCAGACGGCGCGCCTCCTCCACCAGCTTGACCGCGTGAGGATAGAGATAGTGGGCCGGATCTTTCGCCACCACCCCCTTCTTGCCCCGGACAAACAGGCTGTCACCGAGCGCCTCTTCCAGCTGGCGCAGCCCCGCCGAGAGGGAGGGCTGGCTGACGTGGCAGCGCTCGGCCGCCGCCGTGATGTTCTTCTCTTCATAGATGGCGATGAAGAAACGCAGCAATCTCAAGTCCAGCATAAACCAACCATAGTTTTTTCAGATGATAACCAGCGGAAAACAATATTTATCACTTATAGATGCAGTGACTATAGTGATTGGGTTCCGTGCTGGCCAGCCACCTGTTTGCTCAAACCGACTCTTGAATCAGAAGGAAAGACCCATGTCCAAATCTCTCGTCGTGATCACCGGTGCCTCCGCCGGGATCGGTGCCGCCATCGCCCGTGCCTTCTCTGCTGCCGGTCATCCGCTGCTGCTGCTGGCCCGCCGGGTCGAGCCGATGCAGGCACTGAACCTGCCCGATACCCTCTGCATCGGGGTCGATGTGACCGACACCGCCGCCATGAAAGCCGCCGTCCAGCAGGCAGAAGCCAAATTTGGCCCGGTCGGCTGCATGGTCAACAACGCCGGCGTCATGCTGCTGGGTCAGGCCGATGTGCAGGATCCCGCCGAATGGCAGCAGATGCTCAACATCAACGTGATGGGGGTGCTGAATGGCGTCCACGCAGTGCTGGCAGGCATGAAGGAGCGCCGCAGCGGCACCATCATCAACATCAGCTCCATCGCAGGTCGCAAGACCTTCCCGAACCATGCTGCCTACTGCGCCACCAAGTTCGCCGTGCACGCCCTGACCGAGAACATCCGGGAAGAGGTAGCCGATGTCGGCGTGCGGATGGTGACCATTGCACCGGGTGCGGTCGAGACCGAGCTGCTCAGCCACACCACTGACGAGAGCATCAAGGCCGGTTACCACGACTGGAAAGATCAGATGGGAGGCGTCATTGCGCCGGAAGTAATCGCCGATGCCGTGCTCTACGCCTGGAACCAGCCTGCCAACGTCTGCGTGCGCGAGATCGTGCTGGCGGCGACCCGTCAGCAACCTTAATCTTGGCTGACTGACACTATGGGGAGAGCTTGACCCTCCCCCGGGGCACAGGGTTACCATGTGCCCCTTGTTATTTTCGAGTCATTCCATGGTTCTCACCCGTCGCCAACTCGCTCACGCCCGTCGCTGGCTCCCCTTGTGGAGTCTGGTGCTGGTGTTGATGTCGTTTGGCAGCCGGGCCGCAACCGACCTCTGTACCCTGACTACCCACTGCAGCCAGAGCGAGCGCACCCTGGAAAAAGCGATGCCCTGCGGCAGCTTTACCACCGCCCTCTCGATGACGCTGGTAGGCAGCGACAGCCTGACGGTCGCCGTGCTGGAACCGGATACCCCCGACTTCGCCTCCCCCTCTCTCTTTATGCCGGACGCCCCGTGCGAGCGGCTCGAACGTCCCCCACGCATCCAGATCTGAAACCCATCCCGTATCGGGCATCTTTTCTTTCAATCTGAGGTGAGTGATGTACAAACCCCTGTTACTGGCCATGCTGGCCGGTACCGTCAGCTTTTCGGCTCTCGCGGCCGAGAAGATGACCGTCTACAAATCCAAATATTGTGGCTGCTGCCAAAGCTGGAACGAGCACATGGAGCAGAATGGCTTCGAACTGGACGTTATCGAAACCGAACAGCTCGGCGCAGTGAAGCAGCAATACGGTATCGCGCCGGAACTGGCCTCTTGCCATACCGGTATCGTAAATGGCTATGTGATCGAGGGGCATGTACCGGCCGCCGATGTGCAGAAGCTGCTCAGGGAAAAACCGGCGATCCGTGGCCTGACCATTCCGGGCATGCCCCAGAGTGCACCGGGCATGGATATTCCGGGCCATCCCTATGAGGTACTGAGTATCAGCAACGAGGGCGCGACCAACCGCTGGTCGAGCTACCCAGGCTGACGAAAACTGGCCATGAGAGGGCACTCCCATATCATGTGAGGCACACCTGAGCGGACTCTTGCCGCTCATGGCCAGAAAGAGGGCCGCTATCGCGAGATAGCGGCTTTTTTTGATTACATTTCCTGCAATAACAAGGGATTGCTTGCAACCACCGGCAACAAGGGGCAGATTTAACGCCAATTCATGGAGCCGATGCTCAGGTCTACCAACCCTTTCCAGCGCCAAGGATGCGACATGTTTACCTTTTCCCGAGGAGTTCTGCTGCTAGCCTTTCTGACAGTTCTCCCCCCTACTTATGCCAATAAAGAGCCCGCCATGCTGACAAGCGAACATCCAATCCAGCCGCCCGTGGCCGCCAAACATCCCCGCACTCTGAAAAAACACGGGGATACCCGCATCGACAACTACTACTGGCTGCGTGACGACGAGCGGCAGAAGCCCGAGGTATTGGACTATCTCAAGGCCGAGAACGCCTATACCGAGGCCATCCTCAAGCCGACCCAACCCCTGCGCGAACAGCTTTACAAAGAGATGGTCGCCCGCATCCCCCAGCAGGATGAGTCGGTACCCTATGTGAAGAATGGCTACCGCTACCAGACACGCTATGAGCCGGGCAAGGAGTACGGGATCTATTCGCGCACCAAGCTCGGTGAAGAGCAGGCGAGTCTGCTGCTCGACAGCAACCTGCGGGCTGAAGGGCACGAGTTCTATGCCCTCGGCGCCCTTGAGGTGAGCCGTAACAACCGCTGGCTGGCGGTGGCGGAAGATTTCCTCTCCCGCCGTCAGTACCAGATCCAGTTCCTCGATCTGGAGAGCGGCCAGTGGGCCACCGACAAACTGGAAAATACCTCCGGCAATCTGGTGTGGGCCAACGACAACAAGACCGTCTTCTATGTGCGCAAGCACCCGCAGACCCTGCTGCCCTATCAGGTCTATCGCCACACGCTAGGGACGGATCCGGCCACGGACAAGCTGGTCTACGAGGAGAAGGATGACTCCTTCTACATCAGCCTCTACGCCACCACCTCGGAAGATTTCATCGTCATCGCCCTCTCCAGCACCACCACCGGCGAAGCACGGCTGATCGATGCCAACCAGCCGGAGCACGCCCCACGCCTGTTCCTGCCCCGTCAGGTGGATCACGAATACAGCCTGGATCACTACCGTGGCCGCTTCTATGTGCGCTCCAACAAGGACGGCAAGAACTTCGGCCTCTACGAGACCAAAGAGAGCCCGGTCGATCGCTGGAAGGCGGTGATCGCCCCCAATCCGGATGTGCTGCTGGAGAGCTACGCCCTGTTCAAGGATTGGCTGGTACTGGAAGAGCGCAACAAGGGGCTGACCCGACTGCGCCAGATCAACTGGCAGAGCGGTGACGAGAAGGAGATCGCCTTCGACGACCCAGCCTACGTCACCTGGCTCGCCTACAACCCGGAGCCGGATACCAGCGCCCTGCGCTATGGCTACTCCTCCATGACCACCCCTGCCTCTACCTATGAGCTGGATATGGCGAGCGGCAAGCGCACCCTGCTCAAGCAGCAGCCGGTGGCCGGCTTCAAGGCCGACCAGTACGCCAGCGAACGACTCTGGGTGACCGCCCGCGACGGTGTATCGGTGCCGGTGTCGCTGGTCTATCGCAAGGACAAGTTCAAGAAAGAGCAGGCCGATGCGCCCAAGAATCCGCTGCTGGTCTATGGCTATGGATCCTACGGCGCCAGCATGGATCCCGACTTCAGCAGCTCGCGCCTGAGCCTTCTGGACAGAGGCTTCGTCTACGCCATCGCCCATATCCGGGGTGGTGAAGAGCTGGGCCGTCACTGGTACGAAGATGGCAAGTTGCTGAAAAAGCAGAACACCTTCAATGACTTTATCGATGTCACCAAAGCGCTGGTTGAGCAAGGCTACGGTGCCAAAGATCAGGTCTACGCCATGGGCGGCAGCGCCGGCGGCCTGCTGATGGGGGCCGTCATCAATCAGGCGCCCGAACTCTATCGCGGCGTGGTGGCGCAGGTGCCGTTCGTCGATGTGGTCACCACCATGCTGGACGAGTCCATTCCCCTCACCACCGGGGAGTATGACGAGTGGGGCAACCCGAACCAGAAGCGCTACTACGACTACATGAAGAGCTACAGCCCCTACGATCAGGTGAAGGCGCAAGCCTACCCCAACCTGCTGGTCACCACCGGGCTGCACGACTCGCAAGTGCAGTATTGGGAGCCCGCCAAGTGGGTCGCCAAGCTGCGCGAACTGAAAACAGATGATAACAAGTTGTTACTGAACACCGACATGGACGCCGGCCACGGCGGCAAGTCGGGCCGCTTCAAAGCCTACGAGGATATCGCGCTGGAATACGCCTTTATCCTGGAGCTGGCCACCCCGGCCAACTGATCTCTCATGACTCCGGCCCTTGTCACGCAAGGGCCGCATTAGAATCCTCTCGTAGTTTTTCCCTCTTCCATTTCCCTCCATATCAAATTAATCTTCGGCAAGAAAATGAATGATCGAGGTCATGTTTCTCAAGATTTAACTCCGCTATTTTGCCATTTCGTTTGATTTATGTTGGGTGAATGTGCTTAATCGGAGTGCTTGCAACTTTTTATTTGGCCCCTCAGGGGCCAATTTATCTTCGACCGACAGGAGGTCGGTAGCCTCACCACAGGATGAGGGTGACTGCCGGAAAGGGGGTGATCAACTCCCCCGCTTTCGCGCAACGAGAAGAGCGGGCAAGCCCGGCGCAGAACGGGATTGCCATCAATTTATCCGGGGATCGGATAAACAAAATCAAAGAAAAGGGAGAAAAAATGAAAGGATTAACTTTGGCATGCGCCCTGTCGGCGGCTCTGGTCGGTGTCTCATTCGGTGGTCCGGTACAAGCGCAGGAGCGCTTCGTGACCATAGGCACCGGCGGTCAGACCGGCGTCTACTATGTCGCTGGTCAGTCCATCTGCCGCTTCCTCAATCGCGGCGCCGCCGATCACCAGATCAAGTGCAACGCCCCGGCCAGTGGCGGCGGTGTTGCCAACGTCAACGGCATCCGCAGCGGTGAATTCAACTTCGGCATCATGCAATCCGACCACCAGTTCAAGGCGATGAAGGGGCTGCCACCGTTCCAGGCCGAAGGGGCCATGGACGACATGCGCGCCGTCTTCTCCCTGCAGAGCGAGGTGTTCACCATCCTGGCTCGCCGCGATGCCAAGATCGCCAGCTTCGACGATCTGAAAGGCAAGCGCGTCAACATCGGCAACCCGGGCTCCGGCCAGCGTGACACCATGGAAGAGATCATGGCTGTCAAAGGCTGGAAGAAGGGAGACTTCGGTCTGGTTTCCGAGCTGAAACCGGCCGAACAGGCCTCCGCCCTCGGTGACAACAACATCGACGCCATGAGCTACTTCGTGGGTCACCCGAACGGCGCCATTCAGGAAGCCTCCACCACCACAGATGCGGTACTGGTCCCTGTGACCGGCGCCGACATCGACAAACTGCTGGCCGAGAAGAGCTACTACAGCAAGGCCGAGATCCCGGGCGGCATCTACAAGGGCAGCGACAAGCCGACCCCCTCCATCGGTGGCAAAGCGGTGCTCTCCACCAGCGCCAAAACCGATCCGGAAGTGGTCTATCAGCTGGTCAAGTCGGTGTTCGACAACCTGGATCGCTTCAAGCGCCTGCACCCTGCCTTTGCCGACCTGAAAGAGGCCGACATGATCAAGGTGGGTCTCTCTGCACCGCTGCATGAAGGGGCTGCCCGCTACTACAAAGAGCGCGGCTGGCTCTGATTGAAGGCCCCGGGGCCTTTGTCACTCTCTTCGACACCCGTCTGCCGCCTGATTGCGGGGGCGGGTGTCGCTCTTGTTGTACTCGTTGGCACAAGTTAACCCTATGCAAGATAAACAACTCTCTACCGAGGAACTGATCGCCCAGGATGTGGGCGCTCGCCTGCCGCTGGGCATCATGGGCTGGCTCATCACAGCGCTGGCGCTGGCCTGGTCCCTGTTCCAGCTCTGGATCGCCTCGCCACTCCCCTTCATGGTGGGGTTTGGCGTACTCAATGACACCGAAACCCGCTCCATTCACCTCACCTTTGCCCTGTTGCTCGCTTTTCTGGTGTTCCCGGCATTTCGCTCCTCGCCGCGGGATCGGGTTCCCCTCGGCGATATCGCCCTCGGTCTGATCGCTGCTGGCGCCGCCTCTTACCTGTTCGTGATGTATGAAGCGCTGGCACTGCGTCCCGGCACTCTCACCACCGCCGATCTGGTAACCGCCTGCATCGGCATTCCGCTGCTGCTGGAAGCGGCGCGCCGCGCCCTGGGGCCGGCACTGGCGGTCATCGCTATCGTCTTTCTGATCTACAGTCTGGCGGGCCCCTGGATGCCGGGACTGCTGGCACACCGCGGGGTAGGCTTTACCGCGCTGGCCAACCACCAGTGGATCACTACCGAAGGGGTGTTCGGCATCGCCCTTGGCGTCTCCACCAGCTTCGTGTTCCTGTTCGTGCTGTTTGGCGCCCTGCTGGAGCGTGCCGGTGCCGGTCACTACTTTATCCAGCTCGCCTTCAGCCTGCTCGGTCACCTTCGTGGCGGCCCGGCCAAGGCGGCAGTGGTCGCCTCCGGCCTGACCGGCCTGATCTCCGGCTCGTCGATTGCCAACGTGGTGACCACCGGCACCTTCACCATCCCGATGATGAAGAAGGTGGGCTTCAGTTCAGAGAAAGCGGGGGCGGTCGAAGTGGCCTCCTCGGTCAACGGCCAGATCATGCCACCCGTGATGGGGGCTGCGGCTTTCCTGATGGTCGAATACGTGGGTATCCCCTATGTGGAGATCATCAAACACGCCTTCCTGCCTGCCGCCATCTCCTACATAGCGCTGCTCTACATCGTCCATCTGGAGGCGTTGAAACTGGGCATGCAGCCCATCGGCAACCATCAACCCAAACCCTGGCTGCGTCGCCTGACCGGCTTTGCCTTTGGCGCGGCCCTCATCAGCGGCCTGTCACTGGCGGTCTACTATGGCCTCGGCTGGCTCAAACCTGCGCTGGGTGACTACGCCCTGCCGGGGATCTCGGTACTGCTGGCTGCCACCTATGTGGCCCTGTTGAAGATCGCCGCCAGCAATGAACCGCTGCCTGCCGAAGATCCCGACAAGCCGCTCACCGAGCTGCCCAACACCCGCGCCGTGCTGCTCTCCGGCCTGCACTTCCTGCTGCCGGTGGTGGTACTGGTATGGTGCCTGATGGTGGAACGCCTCTCGCCGGGGCTGTCGGCCTTCTGGGGTACCGTGATGCTGGTGATCATCCTGCTGACCCAGCGCCCGCTGCTCAACTGGCTGCGCAAGGACGGCAAGCACGACTACGGTACCGTCGCTGACGGCGTGGTGGATCTGCGGGAAGGGCTGGTTGCCGGTGCCCGCAACATGATCGGTATCGGCATTGCCACCGCCACCGCGGGGATTATCGTGGGTGCGGTATCCCAGACCGGGGTTGGTCTGGTGCTGGCGGATCTGGTGGAGTTCCTCTCCATGGGTAACCTGCTGCTGATGCTGCTGCTCACCGCACTGCTGAGCCTGATCCTCGGCATGGGGCTGCCGACCACTGCCAACTACATCGTCGTCTCCAGCCTGCTGGCACCGGTGGTAGTGACGCTGGGGCAGCAAAACGGGCTGATCGTGCCGCTTATCGCGGTGCACCTGTTCGTCTTCTACTTCGGCATCATGGCGGATGTGACCCCGCCGGTGGGGCTGGCCTCCTTCGCGGCTGCGGCTGTCTCCAAGGGCGATCCCATCAAGACCGGGATCACGGCGTTTTACTACAGCCTGCGTACCGCGGCGCTGCCATTCCTGTTTATCTTCAACACCGACCTGCTGCTGATCGACGTGGACTTCGCCCACGGGGTGCTGATCTTCATCGTGGCGACCATCGCCATGCTGATCTTCGCCGCCGCCACTCAGGGCTGGTTCCTGGTGAAGAGCCGCTGGTACGAGAGCGTGCTGCTGCTGCTGGTCGCCTTTACCCTGTTCCGCCCGGGTTTCTGGATGGACATGGTGCACGACCCCTATCGTGAGACCCCGCCTGCCCAGCTGGCCCAAACCATGGGTGAAGTGGAGGCGGAGAGCACCCTGCGGCTGCGGATCCTCGGTGAAGATGCCGTGGGCAAGCCACGCAAGTTCACCCTGCTGGTCGCCGTACCGGATGGGGCAAATGGCGAGGAGCGGCTGGCCAATCTGGGGCTGAGCCTCTATGAGCAGGATGGCAAGACGCTGATCGACAACGTCGCCTTTGGCAGCCCGGCCGCCACCATGGGACTGGAGTTCGATCAGGAGATCCTCACCGTCAAGGCGCCGACCGAGCGCTGGACCAAGGAGTGGATGTGGATCCCGGGCTTCCTGCTGTTCGGGGCGATCGTCTGGCTGCAGCGTCGCCGCAGCGTCAAGGCCGGTTAATCCACCGGGCAGATGAGACAGAGGGCCGCTATTGCGGCCCTCTTTTTATTGCCTTGTTATTGCCTTGCCCTCTGCGGCTCTTGCGATGAGCAACAATCATGGAAAAAGATAAACGGTGGCGAGCGGCCAAAAAAGTGGGGTGACATGTCCATGTCACCCCCTCGCAAATAGCATGTTCCATATTGGAGTCCGGCCACGCCGGGTCTCTGTTTCACTTTCCGATAGTTCGCGACCCATCTGAAGTGCGCGCCAATTGCAGCAATGCAACCGACCAGCTACCCGTTACAACCTTCGTCCACACGGCAGACAGGCCGCCGTGTTTGTCCTTGCAACTGAAATATTACGCATAAAAACAAAATAAAAAACGTTTTTATGCTAATTCCATTCACATCAGAGTACAAAAAACAGCCTTATCATCACCGCTAAATTGTTATAAAACAGTAAGATAGGTTCATGTATGGTTATTCACCCGCAAAGGGCATCAGCAATGGCTTACAAGGCTTTGCGAGATCTCGCACAAAAAATGGCCGCCTCACAGCCAACGGCGCAGGGGCAACCAGTCGCTAAGGCGGGCTATCAGTCGCCTTGACCACCCCTCGGGTTTGCGCGGCAATCCACCCGCCTGCTCCTGCCAGCGAGCCAGCCACATTCGCAGCGCCTCGCAGATCGGCGGGCAGTACAGATGCAGCATCAGCTCGGTATTGAGAAACAGCGAGCGGGGATCGAGGTTGAGGCTGCCAAACAGAGCCCGCTCCTCCCCCAGCAGGATCAGCTTGGCGTGCAGGCTGCCGTGGCCGTGGTCAAACTCGGCGACCCGGATCCCGCGGCGCAGCAACCAGCCGAGATAGCGTTGGTAGGCGCCATAGACCAGCGGCACATCGGTGCTGGCCAGCGAGTTGGTGAGAATGTCGATGGCGACCCCCTGCTGGCGTAGCCGCACCAGACGGTGCCGGAACCCGCGGGTCAGGATGAGGTAAGGGGTCACCAACCCCAGCGAGCCGGGATTGTCAGCCAGCTGGCGCCAGAGCTGACGGGCAGTGGTGGGACGGGAGATCAACCCCTTGCCGGGACGGTCGAACCACACCTCGGCCCGCCCCTCATGCCATTGCAGCGGCAAATCGCGCTCGTCAAACAGCGCCGCAGGCAGATCGTAGACCGTCGCCACCGCCGGATCCGTCATGGTGAACAGGAAGTCGTTGACCACCTCTATTTCGGCGGGCAGCAGCTCGCGGCGCAGCAGATGGCGGATGGGGTGACTCCAACGGCTGTGCCAGAACTGCTCGAACCCCTGCGCCATCTGCTGGCACAGTCCCCCCTGACAGGCGAGATCGAGATCCACGAAGGGCGCTTGCGGATCCAGACCGAAGTAGCGATCGCCGATGTTGCGCCCGCCGATCAGCGCCAGCTTGCCATCCACCAGCAGCAGTTTGTTGTGCATCCGGTGGTTGATGCGGCGAAAGCTGAGCAGCCCCTCCAGCAGCAGTGCCAGCGGGCGCCAGCCCCGCAGCCAGAAGGGGTTGAATAGCCGCACCTCGATCCCCGGATCGTGAGCCACCATTTCCAGAAAGCGGTTGTCACCGGCATAGAGATCATCCACCAGCAGCTGTACCTTGACGCCACGCCGGGCGGCGTGAAGCAGCTCGCTCAGCAGCAGCTTGCCGCTGCTGTCCTCCTCCCAGCTGTAGTACTGCGCCTGGATCCGCTCGCGGGCATGGCGGATCCAGTGGCAACGCACCTTGAGCGCCAACCGGGGATCGTCGATCAGGGCAAAGGATCCGGGGATCATGGTGTCATCCTGCTGTCATGGCCGGGTGTCATAACGCTGGCGAGCCTCTCACATACTCAAAAGGAGTTGCTGATGGAACTGCATGATACCCCGATGTTGCGCTATCTGGGCCAGCTCAGCCAGCCAGATCTCATCCCGGCCACCGGCCCCGCCCACTGGTTCCTGCAACACAGGGACGGTGGCTGGCAATTGCCGACCGTGCAGGCGACCCTGCCGGTCAACCGGCTCAGGGCTGAGCCGCTTCGATAGCGGCAGCCTTGCCCTCGATCTGGGGCAGGCTGAAACGATAGGCCACGTAGTACTTGTAGATGGTGCCGACATAGTTGATCGGCCCCTGTCCGACTTCGTTGGCTACCAGCTGATCCACGTTGCCGAACCAGACGTCGGGATCGAGCCCCAGCTTCTCCGCCTTGCCTCGC
The DNA here is from genome assembly GCF_040908505.1 of Aeromonas sp. R1-2. Lineage (NCBI taxonomy): Bacteria > Pseudomonadati > Pseudomonadota > Gammaproteobacteria > Aeromonadales > Aeromonadaceae > Aeromonas > Aeromonas sp. R1-2. Next base: position 127,462 of record NZ_JBFODU010000020.1, read on the forward strand.
AGCGCCTGCACCCGGTTCGGCCCGGCGTTGTAGGCGGCGAGGGCAAACAGGTGGCGGTTTAGCCGATCCAGCTTGGGATCATTGAAGTAGGTATCGAGGATCAACCGCATGTAGCGGCAGGCGGCCTCCACATTGCCCTCCAGCGTGGTGAGTCTGGCGCCGTTGATGCCGACTTCCCGCCCTGTGCTGGGCAGCAGTTGCATGAGACCCACGGCACCCTTGGGCGAACGCGCCTTGGGATTGAGGCCGGACTCCTTGTAGCCAAGCGCCGCCAGCATCAGCCAGTCGAGATCGTATTGATTGGCGTACTTCTCCAGCACTTTGCGAATGGTCGCGAGGCGCCCCATGGGATCCGGCGCCAGGATATTGCTCATCTGATCGCTGCGAACCAGCAACCGGCGCAGGGTCATGTCGCTGTAAAGGCTGTTGCGGCTGACACTCGCCAGATAGCCATTGACCGCCTTGAGCAGCTCGGGGCTGTTCTTGCGCAGCGCCCAGGCGCTGGTGCCGTTGCTGCGCAAGGGGATCAACTTGTGAGCCTTGAGGCCGGAGATCATGCCACCCAGCCAGATCCGTCCCTTGTAGCTGTCGGTCACCGTCAGGGGAATAATGCCAGCGGCCACCATCTCCAGCAGATCGCCATCCTGCAGGTATTCGGGCACCGTTTCGATATAGACGGGGGGCAACCCCAGCTCGCGAAACAGCCAGTTGAGCTGGCGCAGACTCTCGTAGTAGCTGGAGCTGGCGCGCACCCAGACCCTCCTGCCGGAGAGCTGGGTAATGCGGCTGAAGGCGGGCAGGCTCTGCTGGCTCACCACCCACTCCTCGATGGATGAAATGAGCGGCCGGGAGAAGGCCACCTGTTCACGCCGGGTCGGGGTCACCGTCATGGTTGCCGCCACCAGATCGCCACGCCCCTCGGTCAGATAGTCCAGCAGCTTGTCCTGACGCACCGGGATGTAGACCACCTTGAGCTTGACCTTCTCTTTGGCGAGATAGGTCTTGTTCAGCCAGCGCTCGAACCCTTGCAACTGATTGACCAGAATGCCGTACTGGACGCCGCGATCGAGAAAATAGAAGCCGCGCTCATAGACCACCAGAGCCCTGAGTTCGCGCTTTTGCAGAATGCTTTCGAGATCCCCGGGTTGGGGCAGACGCTGTGGCTTGAGTTCAGCCGCCAGCAGGGGAAAACAGCAGAGGGCCAGCAGAGCCCAAATCCAGCGTCGCATCACGATGGCTGCCCCTGTGCTGAGGTCACGTCTGCTGCCTGTTGGCAGCACGGATCACGATAGAGGGTGGGATTGGGGGCAGAGATCCATCGCTGCGTCATGATGTTTGCGCCTTCTGTTGGCCGACTCGCGCCGGGCAAAAACGTCTGTGGGATAGAGTAACTATAGACCGCCGACCCACAGCAGAAGGGTCAACACGGCAGGCAAACCTGCCGCGTTATCAGACAACTCAGATAGAGCGGGCCCGCATTTCGAAAATCAGTTTTTCGGCGGTGCAGGTGAATTGCAGGCGGGCTTTCAGGATCACGCCGTTGGCGCCCTGGGTCAGTTCGCTGCTCACTTGAGCTTCGGCAGTGACCTGTTTGGCCAGTGCTTCATAGGCAGCCAGCTTGGCGCGGGCATCCGCCTCGGCAGCGGCTTCAATCACCAGATCCATCACATCGTCGCCTTCGCCGATGATGGTGCCGATCTCGGCAAAACAGCCACAGCTGTCACAGGTTTCGTTCAGTTCAACTTTCTCGTCTACAGACATTTTCTACTCCTACTGCTTATTTCGGATGATTTGCGTCGTCACGCATCGCCTTGCGAAAATCTTTGATGGCGGTACCCAGATCCTCACCTGCACTGGCAAGACGCTTGCTGCCGAAGACCAGCACAACGACCAGCAAGAGGATCAACATATGCCAGATATGAATTCCACCGAGTCCCATAGGGATACTCCCTCACAAAGAGATATCTGTTACTTGTATCAAAATAGAGCGCAGGGATTGTTGGGCAAAATCAAGGCAGGTGCAAGTGAGCAAATAAATCATAGCCAAAAAATAGGGCGACCCTGAGGTCGCCTTATTGATTGTGCTACATGTCCCCTCAACCGCTACATCCTGTACCAGTGGTTCATGCGAACCTGAGACCATTCGAGGATAAGATCGCCAAGATATGAAAACAAATGGTATAAATTCATCTTAGAATTGAAGAGGATTCATATCATGCTGCTGGAACAACTGGGTCGCATCGACCTCAATTTGCTGATTATCCTGCAGGTACTGCTGGAAGAGCGCAACGGCAGCAAGGCGGCACGCCGCCTTCATCTGAGCCAGTCCGCGGTCAGTAAAGCCCTCGGCCGTCTGCGCGATACCTTCAATGATCCCCTCTTCATCCGCTCTGCCTACGGGCTGGAACCCACCGGCCGAGCCCTTGCGCTGCAACAACAGTTGCAACCCATCCTGCTGTCGCTGGACAACCTGATCCAGCCGCCCGAGTTCGACCCCGCCAGCTCGGAGCGGGAGTTCGTCATCGCCAGCATGGACAGCGCCTTCACCCTGTTTGCCCCGCTCTACCTGAGCGAACTGAAGCGGCAGGCACCACGGATCCGCTTGCGTTACGAGGAGTGGACCGAGAACAGTCTGACCGAGATGAGTCAGGGACAGGTGGACATCGCCTTCGCGGTGCGGGAAAACTGCATCAGCTCCGATTATCGGCTCGATACCCTGCCCGACAGCATCTGTCAGCGAGTGCTGGCGGTCGATGATCTCACCTGTCTGGTGCAGCAGCACCACCCCGCGCTGCGAGAGCCCAACTGGAATCTGGAGCACTACCTCAGCTATCCCCATGTGCAGACTTACTGCGAGGGGCGAGACCGCTGGATGCTGGATCACAAGCTGGCAGAGCAGGATCTCTACCGGCGTATCGAGGCAACCGTCCCCTCCTTCGAGGCGGCACTGCGGATGGGGATGCACTCCGACATGATAGTGACCCTCTCCCGGCTCTACGCTCGCCACGCCACCCAGGTCTATCCGCTGTTGCAGTTGCCGCTGCCCATCGGGTTGGACAGCATCTCCCATCTGCTCATCTGGCATCAGCGTCACAGCGAGGATCCGGGCCACCGCTGGCTGCGGGAATTGCTGCTCTCCCTCATCATGAGCAAACTGGAACCCGCTGCGACCACTCACGGGTGACGGCACGCCTTCTCGGCGGCACAAAAAACGGGGCTCTGCGTAGCCCCGTTTCATTCACTTCAAGATGTAACTCACTCAGCCCTGACCGGTCACCGCCAGATAGTGATGCACCCCGTCCAGCAACATCTGGACCGAGATCATCACCAGCAGCATACCCATCAACCGCTCCACCGCAGTGAGCCCCCGCTCACCCAGCAGCTTGTTGAATACCTCGTAGAACATCAGGATCACCGCGCTGGCAGCCCAGGCCAGAAAGAGTGCCAGCGACCAGTCCACCATCCGGGCGGGCTCCTGATTGGCCAGCAGCATCAACGATGCGAGGATCGACGGACCGGCGATCATCGGGATCGCCATCGGCACCAGGAAGGGCTCCTCGCCCGCCGCCAGCCCGGTCACGCCCCCTTCACTCGGGAAGATCATCTTGATGGCGATCAGGAACAGGATGATACCCCCCGCAATGCTGACCGCCTCCTGCCGCAGGTTGAGGAAGCCGAGGATCTGCTGACCGACGAACAAGAACAGCATCATGATGGCCAGCGAGAAGAGCAGCTCGCGCACCATCACCTTGCGACGTCGTTTGGGATCGATATGACGCAGGATAGAGAGGAAGACCGGCAGGTTGCCCAGCGGGTCCATGATCAGAAACAGCATGACTGCGGCAGAGAAAGTATCCATACAACGCCCGGGCTACGCCCTGAATAGGGAAAAGAGAGGGGGCGAAATATAGCAAAGGGCGAAGAATTGAGCGAGCGCCATGATGCGCTCGCAGCGGGATTAACCGTGGTTGCAGATCTTGTCGGCGCGGGTCTGGAAACCTTCGGCCGAGTCGATGAACTTGCCGCGGGCGGCCAGAAAGTCGATCAGCGCTTCCGCATCCATCTCGCTGGCGCTGCAGGTATGAAAACGGGCCTCGGCACCGAACCGCTCGGCCATCGCCTGCTTCAGGCTGGCACGGGTAAATTGCCCTCCTTGCGCCAGCATCATCTCCATCACTTCGTGACCATGAACCGATTGCGACATCTCTCACCTCAATAATGAACATATTTAATGCCAATTAAATATCTCCCCGCCCGGAGGGATCTTGATATAGGCCAATAAATTGCGCATTTCCTGGTCAGGGGAGTGGTCACCGCCACCGCTTTGTCGATAATGTGGCAACCCGCGTCAGGGATCGCTACACTGGCGCCCCTTTTTGGCCATCGCAGACAATGTATAAGGATATTGGCGTCATGCTGTTCCATGGAGAGGCTCTCAAGCCCTGGCAGATCTGGACCCGCCGACCACTCTGGCTCAAGACCCTGATCGGCATGCTGACAGGGGTGGGTCTGGGCGTTGGCTTTGAAGAGCAAGCCCTGCTGCTCAAGCCCCTTGGCGTCCTGTTCGTCAACACCATCCAGATGCTGATGGTGCCCCTTATCTTCTGCTCGGTCATCGCCGGTCTCACCTCGCTGCTCAAGGGCAAGGCCCTCGATCGCATCGGCAGCAAGGCAATCTGTCTCTACTTCTGCTCGACCGCCATCGCCATCTGCATCGGCCTGATGATGGGCTGGCTGCTGGAACCCGGCATGGGCGCCGACATGGGCCCCTATGAGCGGATCGGCATGTCGGAACCACCCACCCTGGCCAGCGTGCTGAGCCATCTGGTGCCGAGCAATCCGGTACAGGCGATGGTGGATGGCAAGATCCTGCAAGTGATCGTCTTTGCGGTGGCGCTGGCGGTCGCCCTCAATGCCAGCGGTCGCCGTGGCCGTCCCGCCATCCTCTTCTTCACCTCGCTGGCAGAGGGGATGTTCAAGCTGACCCAGATGGTGATGGCGCTCGCCCCTTACGGTGTCTGCGCACTGATGGCCTGGATGACCGGCAAGTACGGCCTCGACCTGCTGCTACCGCTGCTCAAGGTGATCGGCGCCGTCTACCTCGGCTGCCTGCTGCACGTGCTCGGGGTCTACAGCACCCTGCTGCTCCTGTTGGCACGGCTCAATCCGCTGCACTACTTCAAGAGCATCGTTGATGCCCAGGCGGTGGCCTTCACCAGCAGCTCCAGCAACTCCACCCTGCCCATCAGTCTGGCATGCGCCGAGAAGCGGCTGGGAGTCTCCCCCGCCATCACCGCCAAGGTGCTGCCCATCGGCGCCACCATCAACATGGATGGCACCGCCCTCTATCAGGGAGTGACTGCGCTGTTCGTAGCTCAGGCATTCGGTGTGGACCTGCACATGGTCGATTACCTGACCATCATCAGCATCGCCACCCTGGCCAGTATCGGCACCGCAGGCACCCCGGGCACCGGGTTGATGCTGCTGACCCTGACCCTGACGGCGGTGGGCTTGCCGCTGGAAGGGGTGGCACTGATTGCGGGCATTGACCGGATCCTCGACATGGCGCGCACCACGGTCAATGTATCGGGGGATATTCTGGTGTCGGTGCTGATCGCCCGCAGCGAAAACGAGCTGGATCTGGCGACCTATCACGATGCCAGCGCAGGGGAAGATATCGAGTTCCCGCCGCGCTAGCGGAAGAAAGATCAGCTGTCGTGGGGATCGTGATGACAGCGCCAGCAGACGTCGAAGTTGGCGCCGTTCTCCTCCCCGCACTGGCCGCACAGCCAGCCGTTTCCCTGACGCTGCTGGTAACGCTCGATGACCCGTCCTGCCTTGCTGCGATCCTCGGCCCGCACCATCAGGGTCACCTGCAACATGTCGACCGGCAGCTCGCCAAGGGCGCCCGACAGCCCCTCGCCATTGAGGCGCACCAGCACCCCTTCCGCCTCCAGCGCCCCTTTCAACGCGTGCGCCTCCAGGGTGTGTGAGGCGCGATAGAGATTGATCCAGTTATCCATAGCTCCCCCTTACAACAACTTGTCGATGCCAAACTCGGCGCCGTTCTCAATCATGAAATCGATGAATGCCCGCAACTTGCGCGGCATAAGTTGCCGCTCCGGAAACAGCAAATAAATCGGCACCCTGGGTTGCTGCCACTCTGGCAGCAGGATCACCAATTCGCCGCTGGCCAGATCATCCTGACAGAGCATAGCGGGTAACGAAGCCAACCCCAGCCCCGCCTTCGCCGCCTCCCGAGCACAGGTAATATTATTGACCCGAAAACGGGATGGGGGGTCAACCAGCACCTCTCTGCCATCCAGCTCGAAACACCAGTGAGAGGCGAGAAACCCGCTGCTTACCGTCACCCGCTCGTGGTTGGCCAGATCCTCCGGCCGCTCGATGACCGGGCTGCGGGCCAGATAGTCCGGGCTGGCACAGAGCAGCCTTCCGGTGCTCCAGAGTCGGCGCGCCGCCAGATTGGAGTCGCTCATGTCGCCAATCCGCACCACCGCATCCAGCCCTTCACTGATGGGATCCACCACCCGGTTGGTCAGTTCCAGCTCCACCTGCAGGGCGGGATAGGCCTGCAAAAACTTGGCGACCAAGCGCCCGACCACCAGTTGCCCCGTCTCGATGGGCACCGCCAGTTTGAGAGTGCCGGTCACCTCCTGCTGGCTGGCGCTCAGCATCAGCTCGGCTTCGGTCAGGGCATCGACCGCCTTGCTGCAGTGCAGGTAGTACTTCTCCCCCTCCTCGGTCAAAGTGAGCTGACGGGTGGAGCGATAAAGCAGCCGCACACCGAGCCGCTGTTCCAGCTCGGCGATGCGGCGGCTGACCATCGCCTTGGTCATCCCCAGCTCGCGGGCAGCCCCCGTAAACGAGCCCTTGTCGACGATACGCACCAGAATTAACGCGGCATTGAGATCCATTGTTGCACCAGTGAAACTGTATATCTCGTGAACCAATACTAATCGAAACAGTTGACCAGTGTTAGCCTGCGCCCCTTAAGTTCAGGAATCACAAAAATGAGTCAACACAAAAAAATTCCCCTGCTGGCAGCCATGATATTGGCGCTGCTCGGTCTGCTGTTCGCCGGTTACTGGTATCTTCACGGCCGCTATTTTGAAAGCACCGACAACGCCTATCTGCAAAGTGAAGTGACCGGGATCAGCTCCAAGCTGCCCGGTTATATCCGCGAAGTGCTGGTCACCGACAACCAGCCGGTCAAAGCGGGCCAGCTGATCGCCCGTCTCGATGATCGCGAATACAAAACCAGGGTCGCGGAGGCCGAAGCCGACCTGCGCCTCAATCAGGCGACGGCCGAAAATCTGGCCGCCACCCGCACCCAACAACTGAGCCTGATCCAGCAGGCCGAGGCCAAGGTCGCCTCCGCCAATGCCGAACAGCTGCGTGCCAGCCAGCAGGTCAACCGGATCAGTCAGCTCAACCAGCGCCACTACAGCTCGCAAGACAGTCTGGACGAGGTGCGTGCCGGCCTGCAGGTCAATCAGGCACAAGCCCGGGAGGCACAAGCCGCCCTGCAGGCGGCCCGTGAGCGACTGCTGGTACTGGATGCCGAGCGCAAACAGAATCTGGCCAAGCTGGCATTGAGCGAAGCACAACTGGAGCAGGCCAAGCTGGAGCTCGGCTACACCGAACTGCGGGCACCGGCCGACGGCATCATAGGCAAGCGCAGTCTGCGGGAAGGGCTCTACGTCCAGTCCGGCATGCAGGTCGCCAGTTTGGTGCCGCTGCAGCAGGTGTGGGTCGAGGCTAACTTCAAGGAGACCCAGCTCGCCCATATGCAGCCGGGCCAGAAGGTCGAAGTGGTACTCGATGCCTACCCGGATCAACCGGTCGAGGGGATCATCGACAGCCTGGCCCCGGCGACCGGCGCCAAGTTCGCCCTGCTGCCGCCGGAGAATGCCACCGGCAACTTCACCAAAATCGTGCAGCGGGTGCCGGTGAAGATCCGCATCCCCGAGCCGGGCCCGCTGGCAGGCAAGCTGCTGCCGGGTCTCTCGACCGAAGTGATCGTGGATACCCGCACTCCTGATCCCGTGGTGGCTGCCAACTGATGGAACCCATTCCACGTCGCAACTGGATCGCGGTCATGGGGGGCCTTATCGGCGCCTTTATGGCCATCCTCGATATCCAGATCACCAATGCCTCCCTGAAGGACATTCAGGGGGCCCTGTCGGCCACCCTGAGCGAGAGCTCCTGGATCTCCACCTCCTATCTGGTGGCGGAGATGATCGCCATCCCCCTGAGCGGCTGGTTAAGCCGGGGGCTGAGTGTGCGCCGCTACCTGCTCTGGACCACCGGCGCCTTTATCGCTGCCTCCGTGCTCTGCTCGTTCAGCTGGAACCTCACCAGCATGATCGTCTTCCGGGCGCTGCAAGGCTTCACTGGCGGGGCGCTGATCCCGATGGCCTTTTCCCTCATCGTCACCCTGTTGCCGCTACAAAAGCGGGCCACCGGCATGGCGCTGTTCGGTCTCTGTGCCACCTTCGCTCCTGCCATCGGTCCGACACTCGGCGGCTGGCTCACCGAGCAGATGTCGTGGCACTACATCTTCTATCTCAACGTGCCGCCAGGATTGCTGGTGATGGCCATGCTGGCCCACGGGCTTGATAAAAAACCGGTGGACTGGGCCGTGATCAAGCGGGTGGATCTCATCGGGATTGTCACCATGGCACTTGGCCTCGGCTTGCTGGAGGTGGTACTGGAAGAAGGCAACCGGGAAGACTGGTTCGGCTCAAGCTTCATCGTGCGACTGGCAGTCATTTCGGCGGTGGCGCTGGTGTTCTTCGTCATCAGCCAGCTGATCCGCCGTCACCCGCTGGTCAATCTGCGGCTGCTGCACAACCCGCGCTTTGCCCTCGCCTGTTTTGCCTACCTGATCCTCGGCATGGCGTTGATGGGCTCCATCTATGTGCTGCCGCTCTACATGACCCAGATCCACAACTACAACGCGCTGGAAATCGGCGAGGTACTGATGTGGATGGGGCTGCCGCAACTGCTGGTGCTACCGCTGGTACCCAGGCTGACCCACAAGATAGACCCGCGCTATCTGGTGAGCTTCGGCTTCCTGATCTTCGCCGTCAGCTGCTTTATGAACGTCAACATGAGTGCCGACTACGCCGGGCCGCAGCTGATCCAGTCGCTCATCGTGCGAGCGCTGGGGCAGCCCTTCATCATGGTGCCGCTCTCCCTGGTCGCCACCGCCAGCCTGAGCCACGACGAGATCCCCTCCTCCTCGACCCTGCTCAACGTACTGCGCAACCTCGGTGGTGCGTTCGGTATCGCCATCATCGCGACCCTGCTCGACAACGATACCCGCACCCACGTGCTGCAAATTGGCAGCACTCTGGCCGCCAGCAGTATCGAGGGGCAGAGCTATCTGCTGCAACTGGCCCAGAGCATGATGGCGCAGGGTTCAGGCCCCGAGATTGCTCAGCAGCAAGCCCACGCCATGCTGGCCAACACCATCAACCGGGAAGCAGCCATCATGGCCTACAACCAGGTGTTCTACATCATGGGGATCTTCTTGCTGGTCGCCAGCGGCCTGATGCTGTTGCTCAAATCCCCCGCCCCACGGGCAGCAGATGCCGAACCGCTAGAGGCGTGAAAAACCGCCGAGGCATAAAACGAAAAACGGGCCAATGCCCGTTTTTCGTTATCTGTTGCCTGCACTCAACCAGAAGACGTTATCCCGCCAGCGACCCTGCAATCAGGAATTGCGCAGCGAAGTAGCTGCTCATGACCCAGGCGCGGGCGTGGGGAAAGGGGCGGCGGAAGCGATCGAGCGCCAGCATGCTGTCGGAGAAGAGGAACATCAGCGCCCCCACCAGCGCGGCGGCAGAACCGGCTGTGAGAGAGGCGTGCCAGGCCCCGGCAGCCACCCAGGCCATGCCGATGATCACCAGCATGTAGCAAAAGACCGGGATCCGCATCTCCCCCAGCTTGCCCCACAGCAGGCCGAATACCATGCCGGCGATCAGCAACAGCAGCAAACCATCCACCAGATTGAGCAGCAATGGTCCTTGGGCAAAACCGACGATATAGCAGAGATGCGCGACAAGAAATGCCGCCAACCCCTGAATGAAGCGATCACTTGGCAGCATCAGCAGTACATCGCCCGCCAGCGAGAGACAAAGGCCGAGCAGGATCCAGGCGTGGGAACCGTCGTGGTCATAACTCTGGTAGCCGAACGCCAACGCGATGATAAGCAGCATGGTCAGCGGCTTGCTGATATAGAACTGGCGGCTGTCTGAACCGTAGGCAGCACGGATGTGCCACCAACCTGAAGCGATGATCAAGAAACTCAATAACATGCCCTGCTCCTCACCTGTTGCTCGCAGTCATACGGCAACCGTTTTTATCATGGTGCAGGGTAACAAATTCCCTACCCCAGTGGCAGGGGTGCTGATCAAATGGACAGACTAAGCCTAAAGTCTAATTGCCGCCCCGAGTGGTTCAGGGCATAAGTGACGGGTCTGGAGGATCACCATGGAAGAAGCTATGAAAAACTATCTGCCCGCCATCGATATCATGATGTGCCATCTGGGGATCAGCTTTGAGCAGGCCTGCGAACAACTGGGCCTCAGCCAGCAGGAGCAGCAGGCACTGGATCAGTTGCAGCAACAGCAGAGCCAAGCCAACTAGCCCTCCCGTTATTGGATATCATGATGTGCCATCCGGGGATCAGCTTTGAGCAGGCGTGTGAGCAACTGGGGCTCAGCCAGCAGGAGCAGCAGGCTCTGGATCAGTTGCAGCAACAGCAGAGCCAAGCCAACTAGCCCTCCCGTTATTGGATATCATGATGTGCCATCTGGGGAGCAGCTTTGAGCAGGCCTGTGAACAACTTGGGTCTTAGCCAGCAGGAGCAACAGGCACTGGATCAGTTGCAGCAACAGCAGAGTCAAGCCAACTAGCTTGAGTTGAATCATAAAAGAGAAGACCGCCAGCAGGCGGTCTTCTCTTTTAGTCTCTGTGATAACCGGACGGCATCATGCAATACCTGCCAGCAAACGACTCCAGTTGCGTTTACCAGCGATAAAGCCGTCACGCAGGGCCCGGTACTCCAGTTGCAGCTTGAGGCGGTCATAGCGCGCCAGCGCCTTGCGCTTGCGCAGCTCCAGCAGCCGCTTGCGACTGGCGTAATAGTGTTGCAACTGCTGGCTCAGCTTGTCGTACTCCTCCTGCAGCAGCGCCTGCCACAGTTCGCGATCTTCCTGCTTGCGCAACTTGGCTTGTGCCCGTTTCAGCTGCATCTGCAGCCGGGCTTGTTCGATACGCTCCTCCGGCGAGGATCTGAGATCCCCCGCCAGACCACACCAGGAGGCGAGCCGGATCAACCACTTGGTCGGATCGAACTGCCACCAGTGAATGCCGTTGCGGTAGTCATTCTCGAACAGGTGGTGAAAGTTGTGGTACCCCTCGCCAAAGGTGAAAAAAGCCAGGATGCCGTTATCGCGAGCGGTATTGTGGTCGGTATAGGGCTGACTGCCCCAGATGTGGGCCAGCGAATTGATGAAGAAGGTGGTGTGGTGAGTCATAACCATTCTCAGCACGCCCGCCAACAGCAACATGCCGAGCATATCCCCGTGCCACAGGCCGAGCAGCAGCGGCAGCCCCAGATTAGCCGCCAGTGCCAGCGTCAGATAGTGACGGTGCTGAAACGCGACCACCGGGTTGTTCTGCAGATCACGCACATTGCTGTAATCGCCATAGCGATCTCCCTGATGCTCCCGCAGCATCCAGCCGATGTGGGAATACCAGAAACCGCGCCCCGCGCTGTAGGGGTCTTTATCGTTGTCATCCACATGACGATGGTGACGGCGGTGATCGGCCGACCAGTGCAGGGCAGAATTCTGCAGCGCCAACGCACCGCCGATGGCAAATAACCACTGCAAAGCGGGGTGCGCCTTGTAAGCCTTGTGCGACCAGAGCCGGTGATAGCCTGCGGTGATGGAGAGACCACTCAGGCAGAACAACAACAGGAAACTGGCCCACTGCCAGAAATCGTAACCGTGGCTCATGCCGTACCAGGGTACGACAATCAACGCCACTATCCCGGAGAGGGAGAACAGCAGGGTATTGGTCAAAATAATGGGGGGTCTGGCCATCTCATTGCATCCTTTCAGCGAACAGCTGTTAGCCATTTTCTATGGTGATTTCCTCACGGTCAATGGTAAAAAAGTAGGATACAAACCTGATCCTGAGGCGCCTTCGGGTTATCATTTGTCCTCGTTAAGCTGAAGGTGACTGATTTCGTGGGTATTCGCGCTCAACAAAAAGAAAAAACCCGGCGTACATTGATCGATGCTGCATTCAGCCAACTGTGCGCCAATCGGAGTTTCTCCAATCTCAGCCTGCGGGAAGTCGCTCGCGAAGCGGGTATCGCGCCCACCTCTTTCTATCGCCACTTTCGCGATATGGAGGAGCTGGGCCTGACCCTGGTTGACGAAGGAGGTCTCACCCTGCGCCAACTGATGCGACAGGCACGCCAGCGCATTGCCGGTGGTGGCAGTGTCATCAGCACCTCGGTGCAGACCTTTATGGAGTTCGTCGAGAACAACCCCAACATCTTCCGGCTGCTGCTGCGGGAACGCTCCGGCACCTCGGCCGCCTTCCGCCAGGCGGTGGCTCGTGAGATCCAGCACTTCATTGCCGAGCTAACCGATTATCTGGAAGCCACCACAGAAGCACCACGGGAAGATGCCTACATCCAGGCAGAAGCCATGGTCACCATCGTCTTCAGTGCCGGTGCCGATGCGCTCGACATGACCAGCGAAGAGTGCCGGGCACTCTCCGATCGCACTATTCGCCAACTGCGGATGATCGCCATGGGCGCCGAGGTACAAAACCAGAAGCGCCGTGAACCTCACCCATGACCACAGGATGGAGAACGATATGACTGAACAGCTTATGATCCCGAAAAAACCGCTCGCCATGGCCATGCTGATTGGTATCTGTGGCGATGCCTCTCTGGCCGTGCTGACCAACTCGGTCGTGCCTTTCTCCTTCTTCCCGCTGATTGCCCTCTGGCTGGCGGCCTACCAGCTCTTTCAGCACTATCGCCATGAGCCCATGGTGGGCAACACTCCCATCTGTACCCTGCTCTGCTTCTTTATCGGTGCCTTCGGTCACTCTGCGCTGCTCAAGGTGCAATACCCGGAGCTTGGCAGCAACTTCTTCTCTCTGATCATGATGTTGCTGTTACTGGCGGCCCTCTCCATCAAGCTCGGCCTGAGCATTGGCAACAAAGAGAAGCGCTGATAAATCGACCGAGTGATGGTAATCAGTTGATAGATAAAGCAAAGAGGCCTTCCCGTCGGGAAGACCTCTTTGCTTGAACGGTACCTGATTAATCCGGCAATCTCGGTATTCCCAGCCTAGCCAAGCTGCTGGGCTTCAAGATCGATGTGCAGATGGAAGAGGGGGTGGTCAATATGGAACTGCCCTGTAGTCAGCAGGCGGCAGAAGGCTGATTTGACCACCTGCAGAGTCGTTCAAATGGCAGTAAATGAAACTGATAAGACTCTGAGATAGCCCGAAAATGGTGGGAATAAGCGGCTATCTGGCACTCTTACTTGGCAGGGAAAAGCCAGATATTGGTGGTTTAATACGCTAAAAACACCAAAGCCCAGTCGAGAGACCGGGCTTTGTGTTGGTTCTTGCGTACAAATCTGTGGGACTTATGGGCAAAACTGCCCATAGCAAAAAGGCCTTCCCAATCGGGAAGGCCTTCAAATTAGTGGCGGAGCGGACGGGACTCGAACCCGCGACCCCCGGCGTGACAGGCCGGTATTCTAACCGACTGAACTACCGCTCCGCATTCGGTTAGCTTTCGCTAAATCTTCTGCTGCTTCTTCTGAGGTGTCATCCTCGCAGCCAGCGCCGTGATTCTTCACATCGCTGTTTAATTGGGTGCCTGGCAGTGTCCTACTCTCGCATGGCGAATGCCACACTACCATCGGCGCTACCGCGTTTCACTTCTGAGTTCGGCATGGGA
>NZ_JBFODU010000021.1:0-20394 GCF_040908505.1 Aeromonas sp. R1-2
AGCGAGTAATCGCGCTGTGTCCGTTTCACACCTTGTCCCATCGGGTTCTCCATTTATTGGGGGGAAAGGTGTAAACCATATTCAGGACGGGACACTGCGCAGCAAAAAGCCCGTCGTGATGACGGGCTTTTTTATGAAGCAGAACCTCAAAACAGCATGGTGGCTTACCACCACCCCAACAGATTGCGGCCTACCAGCGCGCCCCATACCAGAGCGTTCAGGGCCAGCGCAATAAAGACGGCGGCGGAGCCCAGATCCTTGGCACGACCGGAGAGCTCGTGATGCTCGGAGCCAACCCTGTCTACCACAGCTTCAATGGCGGAGTTGAGGATCTCGACGATCACCACCAGCCAGCTGATGACGATAAGCAGCAGGATCTGGTTGAGAGAATCCCCCAGCCAGAAGGCCAGCGGCATCAGCAGCAGGATCAGCATCAGCTCCTGCCGAAACGCCGCCTCGTTAATCCAGGCTGACTTGAGCCCCTTCATGCTGTAACCGGTTGCGTTGATGATGCGGGTGACCCCGGTTGCCCCTGGCTTTGCCACGCTATCTACCTCATTTGGAATCGATTTTGGCCTCACATCCTATCAGAGCCCCCCAAGGTTTCAATCAGGGGACTTTTGCTTTATTTTATCCCTTTGCTTTTTCGCCCCTTGCGGCTGACACCACCCACTCGAGACTTGAGTTGTATGTCCATTCACACAGATGAATTGCGCACCCGTCGCCTGGAGTCACTGATCACTCCGAGCGAGCTTGCACACGCGTTTCCGATCACCGATACCATTGCCCAGAATCTGCTGGATGCCCGTCGCGAAGTGGAAGCCATTCTGGCCGGAGACGATCAGCGCCTGCTGGTCATTGTCGGCCCCTGCTCTATTCATGATCCCGCTGCTGCTCGCGAGTATGCCCAGCGCCTCAACGCCCTGCGCGAGCAGTATAAAGAGAGCCTCTGCATCGTGATGCGCACCTATTTCGAGAAGCCGCGTACCATCGTCGGCTGGAAAGGGCTCATCAACGATCCGCGCCTCGATGGCAGCTTCGACGTCAACGAAGGGCTGAAACTGGCGCGCAAACTGCTGGTCGACATCAACGAGATCGGCATGCCCACCGCCACCGAATTCCTCGATATGGTGACCGGCCAGTATATTGCCGACCTCATCACCTGGGGCGCCATCGGCGCGCGTACCACCGAATCCCAGGTACACCGCGAGATGGCCTCGGCTCTCTCCTGCCCGGTTGGCTTCAAGAACGGCACCGACGGCAATACCCGCATCGCCATCGATGCGGTGCGCGCCGCCCGTCACAGCCACATCTTCTATTCGCCGGACAAGGACGGCAAGATGACCATCTACCGCACCGCCGGTAACCCCTTTGGTCATGTGATCCTGCGTGGTGGCCACCGCCCCAACTACGACACCGCCAGTGTCGATGAAGCGTGTGAAGCGTTGGCCGATGTGGGCCTGCCGGAGCGTCTGGTGGTCGATTTCAGCCACGGCAACAGCATGAAGGATCACCGCCGTCAGCTGCTGGTGGCGCAAGATATCTGCGATCAACTGCGCCGCGGCCGTACCGGCATCGCCGGCATCATGGCAGAAAGCTTCCTGGTGGAAGGGCGTCAGGATGTGGAGAACGGCTGCGCCGCCACCTTCGGCCAGAGCATCACTGATGCCTGCCTGTCATGGAGCGACACCGAAACCCTGCTGGCGATGCTGGCAGAGGCTGCACTGGTACGCCTTGCCAAGCGGCAAGCCTGAGCCCCGATGACGAATATCGGCTGGCAGATAGTCCCCCTCGACGAGACGCTGCTGGCGCAGTGGGCAACCCTGCGCCAGCAGCTGTGGCCGCACCACGCACTTTCGGCCCACCTGCAGGAAGGGGTTGAGATATTGGCCAATGCACATCTCAACGCCTTTCTGGCGCTGGATGAACAGAGTCAGGCGGTAGGCTTTGCCGATGCAGCCCTGCGCCACGATTACGTGAATGGCTGCAACAGCAGCCCTGTGATGTATCTGGAAGGGGTCTATGTGCAACCGGCCTCGCGCCAGCGTGGGGTGGCCCAAGCCTTGATCGCTCAGGTGGCGCAGTGGGGCCGCGAGCTGGGTTGCCGGGAACTGGCCTCCGATGCCGCCATCGACAATCTTGCCTCGCAGCAGATGCACCAGCGACTCGGCTTTGCCGAAACGGAGCGAGTCGTATTCTTCAAAAAGGCCCTCGGCTGACGCCAAGGGTCTTTCTTGTTTCTCACAGGCTCGGCATAAACCAGACCCGACCCGCCGCTTCGATGCGGTCGGTGCGGATCTGGAATACCTGTGCCAGCAGCGCCTCATCCACCAGCTCGACACCCCCTTCGCGCACCACCGAGCCCTGTTGCAGGCAGAGAATGCGGTCGGCCCAGTCGATGGCCAGATTGATATCGTGGATGGCGAGCACCACCAGCAAACCCTGAGCGGCCAGGGTTTTCAGCAAGCGCAATAGCGCCAGCTGGTGATGCAGGTCGAGCCCCGCCAGCGGCTCGTCCAGCAGCAACACCTTGCCGGTCGGATTGAGGCTCGGCCACACCTGCAGCAGGGTGCGGGCAATCAGCACCCGCTGCTGCTCGCCCCCCGACAACCGGCTGAAGTCACGAGCCAGCAAAGCTTCCAGCTCCAATGCCTCGCACAATGCATTTATCACCTCGTTCTGTCTGGCGGGCGCAACCGCCTCATCGAACCCCAGGCTCAACACCTGAAACACCGGAATATGAAACAGCTGGGGCTGACGCTGGGGCAGCATGGCGCGCCGTTTGGCAAGCTCGGGCCAACTCAGGTCAGTAAGCACTTTCCCCCCCAGCAGCACTGTGCCATCGGCGGGTAAAATCCCCGCCAGCGCCCCGAGCAGGGTCGACTTGCCGCTGCCATTGGGGCCAAGCAGCGCCACCAACTGGCCGCCATGCCAGCGGATATCTAGGGGAGAGAGCCGTCCGGCAATGGCGAGTGCGCGCGCCTCCAGCAGCGGCGCAGCAGCACGAGAAGAAACCGGCATGGTATCAGCGGGTGACATCGGCATCTTGCCTCAACAACGGGTAAATAAGGAGACTGCGCGCCCCGACCAAATCATGCAGATATTTATGCAGCACCATCGGCAGTTTGCCTCAATAGCAGGTAGATAAAGAGCGGCGCCCCCACCGAGGCGGTGATGACGCCGATAGGCAACTCCCCCGCGCTCAGGGTGGATCGAGCAACCAGATCGGCCGCCAGCAGCAGGGCCCCGCCGCCAAGCGCCGAGGCAGGCAGCAGAAAGCGCTGATCGCTGCCACCGCAGAGCCGCAGCAGATGGGGCACCACCAACCCGACAAAGCCGATGACACCACACAACGACACCGCCACACCGGTCAGCAGACAGACCGCCAGCACCAGCCGCACCCGCATCTTGTCGACATCCATTCCCATCAGGCGGGCCTGGGTCTCCCCCAGCAGCAACTGTTGCAGCGCCTTGCCCTGCCAACAGAGCCAGCCCAGGGTGAGCGGCAGCACCAGCCACCACCAGCCAAACTGCTGGCTGCCGTAAGAGAGGCTCCCCATCATCCAGAACATGAATTCACGCAAGGAGCCATCGTCGGCAAAGTACATCAACCAGGTCATGGCGGCATTGGTAAGAATACCGATGGCGACGCCAAACAACAGCAAGCGAGCATGACCGAGACGCGCCTGGCGAGCCAGCCGAATGAGCAGCATGGTCACCAGCAAGGCGCCACCGAAGGCCGCCAGCGACAGCCCCCAGCCGGGCAGATAGAGGCCGAGGGACTTGGCCACCGCCATCGCCACCATGGCGGCCAGTCCTGCCCCGCTCGAGACACCAAGCAGCCCGGGCTCCGCCACCGGATTGTGCAGCATCACCTGCAATACGGCGCCGCCACAGGCAAGGGCTGCGCCAGCCAATAGGGCCAGCAAAGCACGGGGTAGCCGCAGCTCCAGCAAGATGCGCTGTTCGAGATCGCCAAGGGGCTGCCAGGGCAGCAGCACAAACTCGCCCCAGACGAGGGAGAAGAGAAACAGCAGCAGGGTCAGCAGCGTCAGGCCACAGAGCCAGCGCCGCTGCCAGCGCTGCTGGCGGGCGATAAGGGAGAGGTACAAGGAGGATCCCCGAATAACAAGGCTTCCCCCCGGCCCTGTCGCAGCGCCGGGGGAGAAGCAGGAAAAAGGCATGATAACAGTGGCTTGCCACCCAAGGTCAAGGCTGGTAACGCTTGGCCATCACGCTTATCTCGCCGCTGGCCACCAGATTTTGCAGCGCCACCAGCAAGGGCTGGCGCAGCGACTGGTGAGGTGAGTGCTTGCTCATCCCCAGATAGAGGGTCACCGGCGTGGCGGGGCGGTAGTCCGCCTTGCCTATCCGGCTGGCATTTCCCTGACTCAGGGCATAGTCCACCTGACAGTCGGTGCCAATCATCAGCGGCAGGTGACCGCGCTGCACCATGCGCAGCAGCTGATCTTCGGTGGGTACTCCGTGCTTGTCGAGGCGGCTGTCACTGTTGAAGGGCTCAAAGTAGGCGGAGTTGAGCACATAGCCCACCTTCACCCCCTGCAGATCGCGGTATTGGTGGATCCGGGCCACATTGACCGGCTGACCATAAAACGCGGGCCAGCACTGGTAGTAGGCAGGCTGCAGATAGTCGATAAACTGCGCCCGCTCGGCGGTATAGGCGAGGCCAATCATCAGATCGACCTGACCGGTCTGCATCTGCTTGAGCGCCCTGCCCCACGGCATCCGCCGTACCTGCAACTCAATGCCGCTCGCCTGTTGCAACCGGCGCAGGATGTCCATGTCGAGCCCCTGCAACCGGCCATCCGCTTGCAGGATGCGAAATGGCGGCCACAGATCGGTGGCCACCGTCAGCGTCGGGGCCGCACGCACCGGCATGGCAAATAACAGTAACAACACTATCCCGCATAACTTGCCCATCCCGTCGCATACCTCGCACGGCTTATCCTGTTGGTTAAAAATACCCTCCCGCACCACGTATGAAAACCCGTGGTTCAGGGATAAAATGCGCCGGATTTTCAAGGAGAACCCTATGAACCCGATTTTCACCAGTATCGGTCTGCTGCTCTGCAGCAACGTCTTTATGACCTTCGCCTGGTACGCTCACCTCAAGAGCATGAACCATAAACCCTGGATCATTGCCGCCCTGGTGAGCTGGGGTATCGCCCTGTTCGAATACCTGCTGCAAGTGCCCGCCAACCGCATCGGCCATACGGTGATGAGCGTGGGCCAACTTAAAATCCTGCAAGAAGTGATCACACTCACCGTATTCGTCCCATTCTCTATCTTCTATCTCAAGGAAGATCTGAAATGGGACTATCTCTGGGCAGGGCTCTGCATTCTCGGTGCGGTCTTTTTTGTCTTTCGCGAGAAACTGACCGGCGCCTGAGGCTGTACACTCAATATCATCCCGCTCATGGCATCTCATTGATCGACGAGGCAAAAAAATGGAATTGCGAGACATGTTACAGATCCTGGCCAAGCAGGATGGCTCAGACCTCTATCTGTCGACCGGCGCGCCCCCCTGCGCCAAGTTTAACGGCGGCCTGCGCCCCCTCAACGAAACGCCGCTGGAGCCGGGGGAAGTGGCGCGGATCGCCGCCGATATCATGGATGGCGAGCAGAAGCAGCAGTTCGAGAAGGATCTGGAGATGAACCTCGCCATCTCCCTGCCCCAGATCGGCCGCTTTCGGGTCAACATCTTCAAGCAGCGCAACGAAGTCTCTCTGGTGGCCCGCAACATCAAGACCGAAATCCCCCGCTTTGAAGACCTCAAACTCCCGCCTGTGCTGCTCGACACCATCATGGAGAAACGTGGCCTGGTGCTGTTTGTCGGCGGTACCGGCTCGGGTAAATCCACTTCGCTGGCAGCGCTTATCGACCATCGCAACCGCAACAGCGGTGGCCACATCATTACCATCGAGGATCCGGTGGAGTTCGTTCATCGCCACCGCAAGAGTATCATCAATCAGCGGGAGGTCGGCGTGGATACCCGCAGCTTCCACGCAGCCCTGAAAAACACCCTGCGTCAGGCGCCGGACGTCATTCTTATCGGCGAGATCCGCGATCGCGAGACCATGGAACATGCGCTGGCCTTCTCCGAAACCGGCCACCTTGCCATCTCCACCCTGCACGCCAACAACGCCAACCAGGCGCTGGATCGCATCATCAACTTCTTCCCGGAAGAGCGCCGCCCCCAGCTGCTCAACGATCTGGGCAACAACCTCAAAGCTTTTGTCTCCCAGCGGCTGGTGAAAACCACCGATGGCGGTCGCCGGGCCGCAGTGGAGATCATGCTCGGCACCCACACCATCCGCGACATGATCAAGCGCGGTGAATTTGGCGGCCTCAAAGAGGTGATGGAGAAATCCAAGGCCCTCGGTATGGTCACCTTCGACAGCGCCCTGTTTGATCTGGTAGTGGAAGGGGTAATTGAGGAAGAAGAGGCGGTGAAAAACGCCGACTCGGCCAACAACCTGCGCCTCAAGATCAAGCTGTGGAAAGAGAAGGGGCAGATTGCCAGCAGCAGCGATGCCACCGGCTGGAGCCTCGAACCCACCAAGGACGAGAAGGGCGATTTTTTCTAACTAGCCCCTCGAGAACCCCGGGCCCGCCCGGGGTTCTCTTTATCCAGCACGGCTGACCCGACTTATCCCTCAGATCACGCAGATCACAGCCAGTCAGCACCAACGGCGAACGCGCTGGCAATACGCCACATACTCGTCGCCGAAACGAGCATGCAACAGCCGCTCCTCCGGCATGATCTGGAAGCGGGTCAGCCAGGCCACCAGCACGATTGGCCCAACCCAGACCCAACTTCCACCGAGATAACAGCCCCAGGCGGCCAGCCAACAGAGCAGCCCCAGATACATGGGATTGCGGCTGACACGATAGACGCCACAGGTCACCAGACGACTGGTGTGCTGCGGTTTGGTGGGGCTGACCGTGGTCTGGTGGTGACGAAACCGTTGCAGGGCCCCAAAGCCCATGATGGCCCCCGCCACGACCAGCATAGCCATCAGCGCCATTGCCCAGATGCCGGGCTGGCTCTCCCCTCTTAGCCACCACATGGCCCCGGCACAGAGCAGGAAGATCAGCGGTGGTGGCAAACGTAACTCAAGATTGACCATTTTCTTCCCCTGACGAGTGTCGGCCGAACCCGTGTTGCGGTAGACTCCCAACCAGTCAGCGCCTGTTGAGAGTGACAAAGATCATAATAATAACAACAAGTTGTGGTTAAACCACCACCAATGTGGCCGACCCCGTCCAAACTATCCAACGCGAATAACAAAAAGGAATCACCATGCACAAGAAAACTCTGCTGGCTACCCTGATCTTCGGCCTGCTCGCGGGCCAAGCCGTTGCGGCTCCCTATCTGCCCCTTGCGACGGATCATCGCAACGGCCAGGAGCAAACCGCCAGCAACGCCTGGTTGGAAGTGGATCTGGGCGCCTTTGAACACAATATCCAGACCCTCAAGGATCGTCTCGGTGACAAGGGCCCGCAGATCTGCGCCATCATGAAGGCCGACGCTTATGGTCATGGCATCGACCTGCTGGTCCCCTCCGTGGTCAAGGCCAATATCCCCTGCATCGGCATCGCCAGCAACGAAGAGGCGCGCGTCGCCCGCGAGAAGGGCTTTACCGGCCGTCTGATGCGGGTGCGTGCTGCCACCCCGGATGAAGTAGAGCAGGCCCTGCCCTACAAGATGGAGGAGCTGATCGGCAGTCTGGTGAGTGCCCAAGGTATCGCCGATATCGCCCAGCGCCACCACACCACCATTCCGGTTCATATCGCGCTCAACTCCGCCGGCATGAGCCGCAACGGCATCGACCTGCGTCTGGCCGATGCCAAGCAGGATGCGCTGGCCATGCTCAAGCTAAAGGGGATCACCCCGGTCGGCATCATGACCCACTTCCCGGTTGAGGAAAAAGAGGACGTCAAGATGGGACTGGCCCAGTTCAAACTGGACTCCCAGTGGCTGCTGGAAGCGGGCAAGCTGGATCGCAGCAAGATCACCATCCACGCCGCCAACTCCTTCGCCACTCTGGCCGTGCCGGACGCCTACTTCGACATGGTGCGCCCGGGCGGCCTGCTCTACGGTGACTCCATCCCCTCCCACACCGAATACAAGCGGGTGATGGCATTCAAGACCCAGGTCGCCTCGGTCAACCACTATGCAGCGGGCAACACCGTCGGTTATGACCGCACCTTTACCCTCAAGCGTGACTCCTGGCTCGCCAACCTGCCGCTGGGCTACTCCGACGGTTATCGCCGCTCCCTGAGCAACAAGGCCTATGTGCTGATCCAGGGTCAGAAGGTGCCGGTGGTCGGCAAGACCTCCATGAACACCATCATGGTGGACGTGACCGACCTGAAAGGGGTGAAACCCGGCGACGAGGTGGTGCTGTTTGGCCGTCAGGGTGAAGCCGAAGTGAAACAGGCGGATCTGGAGGAGTACAACGGCGCCCTGCTGGCGGACATGTACACCATCTGGGGCTACACCAACCCCAAGAAGATCAAACGCTGATAAGACGATATGAAAAAGGGCTCCCGCGGGAGCCCTTGTTGTTATTGCTTAATTGTCTGCCGCGCTCAAGCGGCCTTTTTACGGGTCACAAACAGACTCAGCCCCATGGATGCCAGCAGGATCAATGCAACTACGCCCAGTGCGATACCGGTCGGGATCTTGAAGATATCCAGCAGTAGCATCTTGACCCCGATAAACATCAGGATCAGCGCCAGACCGTATTTGAGCAGGGCGAAGCGATCAGCCACACCGGCCAGCAGGAAGTACATGGCACGCAGACCCATGATGGCGAAGATGTTGGAGGTCAGCACGATGAAGGGATCCGTGGTCACCGCGAAGATGGCCGGGATACTGTCCACCGCGAAGATGAGATCGCTCACCTCCACCAGCACCAGAATGAGCAGCAGCGGAGTGGCATAGCGCACACCGTCACGCCAGACGAAGAACTTCTCCCCTTCCAGGGTCTCGGTCACCTTGAAGCGACGGCGCATCCAGCCTAGCAGCGGATTGTTGGCCAAGTCAGGCTCCTTGTCGGCCGCCCACAACATCTTGGCACCGGTCAGCAGCAGGAAAGCGCCGAACAGGTAGAGGATCCAGTGGAACTGCTCGATGAGCCAACTGCCCGCGAACACCATACCGGCACGCATCACGATGGCACCCAGCACCCCGTAGAGCAGCACCCGGCGCTGCAGCTCGGCCGGAATGGCAAAGTAGCCGAACAGCATCAGCCAGACGAATACGTTGTCCACTGCCAGCGCTTTCTCGATGAGGTAGCCGGTAAGGAACTCCAGCCCCTTCTGATTGGCGATTTCACGGCCCGCGCTGTGATCCAGCCAGAGCCAGATAGCCAGGTTGAAGAGCAGCGCCACGCTGACCCAGATGAGGGACCAGACACCCGCCTCTTTGAGGGACACCTTGTGTGACTTGCCGCCACCGACAAAGCGTATGTCTATCCATAACAGGACCAGCACTATGCTGAAGAAACCGGTCCACATCCACCATTCACCCATTTTCACTTCTCCCAAAAACGACAAAACCCACGACCGAGAGGCGTGGGTTTGCGTTTGGAGCAGATACACCTTGCCTCTCGGCAAGGTCTCACTTACAGCTGATTTGCATCAACTGCCCGGCTGCCGGGTGCACTGCAGGAAATGGGTGCACCGTAATGACGACAAACCGGCGAGAAGTTACTCCCCTTGTTGCGCGGATAGTAGCAGCGGTAAAAGATAACGCCAAGAGGCATCTTCACTACCGCCAGAAATAAATCGGGGCCCCATCAAGGAGCCCCGCAAACAGGTTCAACACATCCCCATCAGAGCGGATCGACCTTGAGGCAGGAGACCGCGTGATCGAAGTTACCCTCCAGCACAGGGCGGGTCTTGGCACACTCGGGGCCAGCCACCGGGCAGCGGGTGCGGAACATGCAGCCTGACGGTGGATTCATCGGCGATGGCAAGTCCCCCTCCAGGATCTGGATCACCTTGTTGCGCTCCAGCTCAGGGTCCGGGATTGGCACCGCTGACATCAGCGCCTTGGTGTAGGGATGCAACGGGTTGGCAAAGATCTCCTTGCGGGTCCCCAGCTCAACGGCGTTGCCCAGATACATCACCAGCACCCGATCGGAGATATGCTTGACCACCGACAGGTCGTGGGCGATGAAGATAAGCGACAGCCCCATCTCCTTTTGCAGGGATTTGAGCAGGTTAACCACCTGCGCCTGAATGGATACGTCCAGTGCCGAGACCGGCTCGTCGCAGATGATCATCTTGGGCTCGAGGATCAGTGCCCGGGCAATCCCGATCCGCTGGCACTGGCCGCCGGAGAACTCGTGGGGATAGCGGTTGACCAGGTTGGGCAACAACCCCACCTTGCTCATCATGGCGCGCACCTTCTCCTTCACCTCTTCCCGTGGCAGGTTGGGATAGAAGGTGATGAGCGGCTCGGCAATGATGTCGCCAATGGTCATGCGAGGGTTCAGAGAAGCCAGCGGGTCCTGGAAGATCATCTGGATCTCTTTGCGCTTCTCGCGCAGGGCATTCTGATCGAGCTTGGTAAGGTCGTCACCCAGCCACACCACCTTGCCATCGGTGGCCGGTACCAGACCGATGATGGCACGGGCAAAGGTCGATTTGCCGCAGCCGGACTCCCCCACCACACCGAGGGTTTCACCCTCATAGAGACGCAAGGTCACGCCATCGACCGCCTTGAGGTCGGACGGTTTGGCCCAGGGCCACGCCTTGCCACTCTTGATACTGAAGTGGACCTTGAGGTCAGACACTTCCAACAGCAATTTTTTGTCGGCACCCATTTAGTTGGCCCCCTTGTTCATGGCATCCGAAACCCAGTGGCAAGCACGCTCACGACCGTCGTTGAACGGGGTCAGGATCGGTGACTGCTGGCCGCAAATCTCGCTCACACGATGGCAACGCTCCTGGAAGGGGCAACCGGTGGGCAGACGCAGCAGGTTGGGTGGATTGCCCGGGATGGTTGGCAGCACCTCCCCTTCGGTATCGAGGCGGGGAATGGCGCGCAGCAAACCTTCGGTGTAGGGGTGGCTCGGGCGATAGAAGATATCGTCTACCTTGCCGTACTCCATGGTACGACCGGCATACATCACCAGCACCTTGTTGCAGATACCGGCGACCACGCCAAGGTCATGGGTGATCATGATAATGGCGGTGTTGAACTCGCGCTTGAGCTCGTTCATCAGAGTCATGATCTGGGCCTGTACGGTCACGTCGAGTGCGGTGGTCGGTTCGTCGGCGATCAGCAGTTGCGGCCGGCAGAGCAGCGCCATGGCGATCATCACCCGCTGACGCATACCGCCGGAGAACTCGTGGGGATACATGCCCATCCGCTTGCGTGCTTCGGGGATCTTCACCGCATCGAGCATCCGTACCGACTCTTCGAACGCTTCCGCCTTGCTCACCCCTTTGTGCAACATCAGCACTTCCATCAGCTGATCCTGCACCTTCATGTAGGGGTTGAGCGAGGTCATGGGGTCCTGGAAGATCATGGCGATCTTCTCGGAGCGGATCTTGTTGAGCTTGGACTCCGGCAGGTTGAGGATCTCCTCACCTTGAAACTTGGCGGAACCGGTAATAATGCCGTTTTTGGCCAGCAGCCCCATGATGGCAAAGGCCGTCTGGGATTTGCCGGAGCCGGACTCGCCGACGATCCCCAGGGTTTCACCCGCAGAGAGAGAAAAGTTGAGGTCGTTGACCGCCACCACATTACCGTCCGGGGTCTTGAACTCGACCCGCAGATCTTTCACATCCAGTAACTTCATATAAAAACTCCTTATCGATCTTTCGTGATGCTTTCCTGTCGATCCGATACTCGATTAACGATCTTTCGGATCGAGGGCGTCACGCAGACCATCCCCGAGGAAGTTGAAGCAAAACAGGGTCACCACCATAAAGCAGGAGGGGAACAGCAGTTGCCAGATGGCCACTTCCATCGACTTGGAGCCTTCATCCAGCAGGGCACCCCAGCTGGTCATCGGTTCCTGAACCCCAAGGCCCAGGAAACTCAGGAAGGATTCAAACATGATCATCCCCGGCACCAGCAAGGTGGCGTAGACGGCCACGATACCGAGTACGTTCGGTACGATGTGACGGGTGATGATCTTCCACTTGGAGACGCCACAGACGTGGGCTGCCTCGATAAACTCCTTGCTCTTGAGGCTCAGGGTCTGGCCCCGCACGATCCGCGCCATGTCGAGCCAGCTCACCGCCCCGATGGCGATAAAGATGAGCGCCAGATTGCGGCCAAAGAAGGTGACCAGCATGATGACAAAGAACATGAAGGGGAAGGCGTTGAGGATCTCCAGTACCCGCATCATCAGGCTGTCGACCCGCCCGCCGATAAAACCGGAGGCAGCGCCATACAAAGTACCGATGATGACCGCCACCATGGCGCCCATGATGCCGACCATCAGGGAGATGCGCCCGCCCAGCAGGGTGCGCACGAACAGATCGCGCCCCAGACTGTCGGTACCAAAGTAGTGACCCGCTTCCATATCCGGCGGCGACTGCATGGCGCCCCAGTCCGGATCGTCAAAGGTGTATTGGGACAAATGGGGGCCAAAGATGACCGCCAGACCGATGATGGTCAGAATGATCAGGCTGGTCAGTGCCGCCTTGTTGCGCAGGAAACGGCGACGGGCATCCTTCCACAGGGAGCGCCCCTCCACCACTTCCACTTTTTGCGCGAACGCCTCGACGGCATCGCGTTTTTCAGTTGAAACAACCATGATGAACTCCCGAATTAGTAACGGATCTTGGGATCGATAAAGGCGTAGAGAATATCGACCACAGCGTTAAAGGTGATGGTGAGGGCGCCGACCAGAATGGTCAGACCGAGCACCATGGAGTAATCACGGTTAAGGGCACCGTTGACGAACAGCTGGCCGATCCCCGGCAGGCCGAAGATGGTCTCGATCACCACGGAACCTGTGATGATGCCGACAAAGGCCGGGCCCAGATAGGAGACCACCGGCAACATAGCCGGACGCAGCGCGTGTTTCAGGATGATGTGGCGCAGCGGCAAGCCCTTGGCACGGGCGGTACGGATGAAGTTGGAGTTCATGGTCTCGATCATGCTGCCCCGCATGATCCGCGAGATGGCAGAGATGTAGTACATCATCATGCCGAACACCGGCAGCACCATAAACTGGATGCCACCACCCTGCCATCCACCGGCAGGGAACCAACCCAGATGAATACTGAAAAACAGCACCAGCAAGGGCGCCAGCACAAAGCCCGGGATCACCACCCCGGCCATGGCCGACGACATCAGTAGATAGTCGATGATGGTGTTCTGTTTCAGTGCCGCTATGGTGCCGAAGGTGACCCCCAGCAGCACGGCGAAGAAGAAGGCCGTGGTCCCGATCTTGGCGGAAACAGGCAGCGCCTGGCTCACCAGATCATTGACGGTGAAATCCTTGTATTTGAAAGAGGGGCCCAAATCACCCTGCACCAGGTTGCCCAGGTAGGTGAGATATTGCATGCCAATGGGTTTGTCGAGACCATATTTGGCCTCGATGTTGGCGATGACTTCGGGGGGCAGTGAACGCTCGCTGGTAAAGGGGTTACCCGGGGCGAAACGCATCATGAAGAAAGAGACGGTGATCAAGACCAGCAGAGTCGGGATCGCTTCCAATAGCCGTTTAAAAATGAATTTCAACATAGACATTTCCTGTCCTGTACTGCTTCCAAATGGTCGCGGTTGTAATAAAGGCCCGCCGTCCGGCGGGCCCTGCTTGTTATGCGACTTGTTGCTTTAAATCAGTGAGCAATGATGTACATATCTTTGCTGTAGAGGTTATCCAGCGGGTTGGCCGGATAGCCGCCTACATAGGGTTTGACCATACGGGCAGTCACGTACTGGTAGATGGGGGCAATCGGCATGTCCTTGGCCAGGATCTCTTCAGCCTGGACGTAGAGCTTGTTACGGGCCGCCACATCGACCTGATCACGGGATGAATCCATCAGCTTGTCGAACTCCGGATTGGAGTACTTGCCGTCGTTGTTACCGTGGGTGGTCTGCATCAGATCCAGCATGGAGGAGGCTTCGTTGTAGTCGGCGATCCAGCCGGCACGACCTACGTCAAACTGACCCTGTTTCTTGGTTTCCAGGTAAGTTTTCCACTCCTGGTTGACCAGGCTCACCTGCACGCCCAGCTTCTTCCACATGGATGCCACGGCCACAGCCACTTTCTTGTGGTTGTCGTCGGTGTTGTAGAGCAGCTCGAACTTCAACGGCTTGCTGGCATCGAAACCGGCCTCTTGCAGCAGCGCCTTGGCCTTGGCATCACGCTCGGCCTGGGTCATCTTAGACCACTCGGGCGCTACCGGCTTGAAGCCATCGACGAAGTCCGGCACCAGGGTGTAACCCGGCGTCTGACCCTGCCCCATCACCTTGTCGGCGATCACGTCGCGATCGATGGCATAGGAGAGCGCAGTACGGACGCGCACATCGTCAAACGGCTTCTTCTTGACGTTGTACTGGTAGTAGTAAGTACCAACATAACCGGTCACTTTCAGCTCGTCCGGCTTCTCTTTCTTCATCTGCTTGAAGCGCTCGATGGGCATCTGATAGGTGATGTCCACTTCGCCCGCCAGATAGCGGCTCAGGTCGGCGTTGGTAGACTGGATGGGCAGATAGACCACCTTGTTGATGACGGTCTTGCCATCGTTCCAGTAGTGCTTGTTGCGCTCCACTTCGACGCGCTCGTTCACCACCCAGTTCTTCAGGGTATAGGCACCGTTGGATACCATATTTTCCGGCTGGGTCCACTTGTCACCGAACTTCTCGATCACCTTCTTCGGTACCGGATAGGTGGTGGTGTGGGAGAGCATGCTGACGAAGTAAGGGATCGCTTTCTCGAGCTGCACTTCGAAGGTGTAGTCGTCGGTCGCCTTCACGCCCAGCGTATCAGCCGGCTTTTTACCTGCGATGATCTCGGAGGCATTGGCAATGGTCGGGATCTCCAGATACCAGGAGTAAGGAGAGGCAGTTTTCGGATCAACGGCACGCTGGAAAGCAAAAACGAAATCGTGGGCAGTAACCGGGTCACCGTTGGACCACTTGGCATCTTTGCGCAGGTGGAAGACGTAGTGCTTGTTATCCTTGGTTTCCCAGGATTCAGCCACAGCCGGGAGAATTTCCCCTTTCGGGCCGGATGCGACGAGACCTTCGAACAGGTCGCGCAGGATATTGGATTCGACCGTTCCTTCGGTCTTGTGCGGGTCAAGGGTCGCAGGCTCGGAGCCGTTGCCTTTTACCAATTGCTGGACTTCAGCCAGCTTGGTTCCCGCCGGGACATCAGCAGCCTGAGCCACATTGACGCCACCAAACAGTGCAGCCACCAGCAATGTGTTAATCATTGTTTTTTTATGAGTCATTTCCCTACTCCAACAAGAACATTCCATGCATTTTTTAAAGTGACGGGGTTAAAACCCGCTCCCAGCATAATTCCCTGCCAATTCCGATAATGCAACAGATATTGTCAGGGTAATCGTCATTTTCTGGTCAAAAAATCAGCTAGCATGCGCTTTTTCAGTATTAAAACACCAGCAAAGCGCTCATTTTTCACACAAACGACCGATTCTAGAAAAGACCGAACAAAAAGCAACCAATAAAAAGCCGGTCACGAGGACCGGCTTTCATAAAGCGGAGCTGGCTCACATCAGGCTGGGGAAAACCCCCTTGATACCGGCCACCATGATCTCGATACCCAGCGACATCATGATAAGACCCATGATACGGGTCACCACGTTGATGCCGGTGTTGCCCATGATCTTGAACAGCAGCGGCGCGGCGCGGAAGATGAGCCAGGAGCAGAAGGAGAAGACCACGACAACCACTGACATGCCGAGCAGCTGCTGCCAGTGGCTCTGGCTGGCATAGACAATCACCGAGGAGATGGCACCGGGGCCTGCCATCAGCGGCAGCGCCAACGGCACCACGGCGATAGACTCGCGCACCGCCAGTTCGCCCTTCTCCTGTTTGTTGTGCTTCACTTCGCCCAGCTTGCCCTGCAGCATCGACCAGGCAATCAGGGTAATCAGCGACCCACCGGCGATCCTGAACGATGCCAGCGAGATGCCAAACCCATCGAGGATCAACTGCCCCATATACATGGAGACCAGCAGGATCACCATCACCGCGATATTGGCGGTGGTATTGGTTTTCATCCGCTCGGCCTGAGTATGGTGGCTGGTCAGGCTGACAAACACCGGCAACAAACCAAGCGGGTTGATAATTGCGAACAAACCGACAAAAAACTTCAGATACAACGAGACGTCAATTGCTGCCATAGGCGCCTTCCAATAGAGTTTCGGGCCCAGCGGGCCAGTCCATTAATTTCGTGCGTAAATTTACATCATAGCCAGAGCGGGCACCAATCAAATAATCTCACCATTTTGAGGGTTTTTTAGTTAGTTCATCTAATGCATCCGCGCTAACTGGCATAAACCGATGCCAAAAGCCCTTTCTACCGCCCGACACGCGCCAGAAAAGTGAGCGCAACCCTGCTTAATCATGACCAGAGAGTCCGACGATGACAGACCGAATGACCAAGCGACTCGAGAGAATCCAGGCTTTGCCTTCCCACTATTTCAGGCCAGACATCACTTCATTGACTCGGCAAGAGAGCCACAATGCAAAAACCGGGAAAGGGGGCAGAAATGGCCCCCTTGGGGAATAAAGCGGATTAGTCATGGATTAAAACAACAATCATTTTTGCAACAAACGCTGGAATAAAGTGCGTTTGTCGGTGATTTTGAAACCAATTCACTCATATTTGCTAACCTATACCGCCAAAATAGCTCTGCAATCCTATGACCAAGTGCAATTAACCACTTGATAAATGTGGTTTATTACCCTGCGTTAACAAGTCTCTCGCCTTTCCCTTTGATGCACATTCCGATAACATCAGTCAAACAAGGATTGTGAAATAAAATTTCTTTTGTTCTTTTGTTACACATGATCCAGATCAAGTTTTTCTGAGTCAGCCCCGCTCTATAATCGACTCAGAAAGCGATTTAGTAAGGCATGTGAAAAAGCTGTTGCAACGATACCGTCTTGACAGGGCGACTATAATTGCCGGGCATTGCCAACGTCTTACTAAACAGTTTTCAAATAATCAGGAGATAAACATGGCAGTAACCAATTTGGCTGAACTGGATGCACTGGTCGCCCGCGTTAAGGAAGCCCAGCGTGAATTCGCCAGCTTCTCTCAAGAGCAGGTAGACAAGATCTTCCGTGCCGCCGCCCTGGCCGCCAACAACGCCCGTATCCCCCTAGCCCAGATGGCCGTGGAAGAATCCGGTATGGGTATCATCGAAGACAAGGTTATCAAGAACCACTTCGCCTCCGAATACATCTACAACAAGTACAAAGACGAGAAGACCTGCGGCATTCTGAGCGAAGATGATCAGATGGGTACCATCACCATCGCCGAGCCGGTAGGTATCATCTGTGGTATCGTTCCGACCACCAACCCGACCTCCACTGCGATCTTCAAATCCATGATCGCGCTCAAGACCCGCAACGCCATCATCTTCTCCCCGCACCCCCGCGCCAAGAACTCCACCAATACCGCTGCCAAGCTGGTACTGGATGCCGCTGTTGCCGCCGGTGCACCGAAAGACATCATCGGCTGGATCGACCAACCGTCTGTTGAGCTCTCCAACGCCCTGATGAAGCACGAAGACATCAACCTGATCCTGGCCACCGGTGGCCCGGGCATGGTGAAAGCAGCCTACTCCTCCGGTAAGCCTGCTATCGGTGTGGGTGCCGGTAACGTACCTATCGTTATCGACGAAACCGCCGATGTTAAGCGTGCCGTTGCCTCCATCCTGATGTCCAAGACTTTCGATAACGGCGTGGTCTGTGCTTCCGAGCAGGCAGTCATCGTTGTTGATGCCATCTACGACCAGGTTAAAGAGCGCTTTGCATCCCACAAGGGCCATGTGCTCTCCAAAGAAGATGCTGACAAGGTACGTAAAGTCATCCTGATCAACGGTGCCCTGAACGCCAACATTGTTGGCCAGCCAGCTACCAAGATTGCCGAGATGGCAGGCGTAACTGTACCGGCTGATACCAAGATCCTGATCGGTGAAGGCGTCAAGCTGTGTGCAGAAGATGAGTTTGCTCACGAGAAATTGTCCCCGCTGCTCGGTATGTTCCGTGCAAGCAGCTTCGAAAACGCCGTTGATATGGCCTGTGACATGGTCAACATCGGTGGTATCGGCCACACCTCAGGTCTGTACACCGACCAGGACCGCAACGCTGACCGCATCAAGTACTTCGGCGACAAGATGAAGACCGCGCGTATCCTGATCAACACTCCGTCTACCCAAGGCGGTATCGGTGACCTGTACAACTTCGCAATGGCACCGTCCCTGACCCTGGGTTGCGGCTCCTGGAGCGGTAACTCCATCTCCGAAAACGTGGGTCCGAAGCACCTGATCAACAAGAAGACAGTCGCAAAACGGGCAGAAAACATGCTGTGGCACAAACTTCCGAAATCCATCTACTTCCGTCGTGGTTCCCTGCCGATCGCTCTGAGCGACCTGGAAGGTAAAAAGCGTGCCATGGTCGTAACTGACCGCTTCCTGTTCAACAACGGCTACGCCGATGAACTGGTCAGCCTGCTGAAAGCACAGAATATGGACGTGGAAGTGTTCTACGAAGTAGAAGCTGACCCGACCTTGGCTGTGGTTCGCAAGGGTGCCGAGATGGCCAACTCCTTCAAACCGGACGTTATCCTGGCGCTGGGCGGTGGTTCACCGATGGATGCTGCCAAGATCATGTGGGTGATGTACGAGCACCCGAACACTGCGTTCGAAGATCTGGCCATGCGCTTCATGGACATCCGCAAGCGTATCTACAAGTTCCCGAAAATGGGCGTGAAGGCCGAACTGGTCTGTATCACCACCACTTCCGGTACCGGCTCTGAAGTCACTCCGTTTGCGGTAGTAACCGATGAAGTGTCTGGTCAGAAGTATCCGCTGGCTGACTACGAGCTGACCCCGAACATGGCCATCGTCGACGCCAACCTGGTCATGGGCATGCCGAAGTCCCTGTGTGCCTTCGGTGGTATCGATGCCGTGACTCACGCCATGGAAGCCTATGTTTCCGTACTGGCTAACGAGTACTCCGACGGCCAGGCGCTGCAAGCCCTGAAAATGCTGAAAGAGTACCTGCCGTCCAGCTACCAGAACGGTGCCAACGACCCGATCGCTCGTGAGAAGGTGCACAATGCTGCCACCATCGCCGGTATCGCGTTCGCCAACGCCTTCCTGGGTGTGTGCCACTCCATGGCTCACAAACTGGGTGCCGAGTTCCACATTCCGCACGGTCTGGCTAACGCCCTGCTGATCAGCAACGTCATCCGCTACAACGCGAACGACAACCCGACCAAGCAGACTGCGTTCTCCCAGTACGACCGTCCGCAGGCTCGTCGTCGTTACGCCGAAGTTGCTGACCACCTGGGTCTGACTGCTGCCGGTGACCGCACCGCCGCCAAGATCGAGAAGCTGCTGACCTGGCTGGACGAGCTGAAGGCTACCCTGGGTATCCCGGCCTCTATCCGCGAAGCTGGCGTGACTGAAGCTGACTTCCTGGCCAAGGTTGACCAGCTGGCTATCGAAGCTTTCGATGACCAGTGCACCGGCGCCAACCCGCGCTACCCGCTGATCAGCGAGCTGAAGCAGGTTCTGCTGGACTCCTACTACGGTCGTCCGTTCACCGAAGCCGCTCCGGTAACTGCTGCCCCGGTTGAAGCCAAGGTTGAAGGCAAGAAGAAATCCAAGGCCTGATAACCGGTCCTGAGATAACAAGCCCGCGCACTGCGCGGGCTTTTTTTATCTGCTATGTCCCTTCCTGAATATGGTTTACACCTTTCCCCCCAATAAATGGAGAACCCGATGGGACAAGGTGTGAAACGGACACAGCGCGATTACTCGCTGACTTTTAAACTGGCACTGGTCGAGCAGATTGAAAAAGGCGAGCTCACCTACAAACAGGCTCAGGTGCGTTATGGCATTCAGGGCCGCTCCACCGTTCTGGTATGGTTGCGTAAACATGGTCGGCAAGATTGGAGCCAGGGGGCTTCTGTACGTGCTGGCAGGAGCATCACCATGCCTGACCCCGACAACCAGACGCCAGAACAGCGCATCAAGGAACTCGAGCAGCAGCTGGCGCTGATGAGTCAGAAGGCCCAGTTCTTTGAGGCCATCGTCGATGTACTGAAGAATGACTACGGCGTCTCCATCGTAAAAAAGCGACCCGGCAAGTCCTCTCGCAGCGGCAAGTCGAAAGGCTGACCATTG
>NZ_JBFODU010000022.1:0-41561 GCF_040908505.1 Aeromonas sp. R1-2
GACTTGCCGCTGCGAGAGGACTTGCCGGGTCGCTTTTTTACGATGGAGACGCCGTAGTCATTCTTCAGTACATCGACGACGGCCTCAAAGAACTGTGCTTTCTGACTCATCAGCGCCAGCTGTTGCTCGAGTTCCTTGATACGCTGTTCGGGCGTCTGGTTGTCGGGGTCAGGCATGGTGATGCTCCTGCCGGCACGCACAGAAGCCCCCTTGCTCCAATCTTGCCGACCATGTTTACGCAACCATACCAGAACAGTGGAGCGGCCCTGAATGCCATAACGCACCTGAGCCTGTTTGTAGGTGAGCTCGCCTTTTTCAATCTGCTCGACCAGTGCCAGTTTAAAAGTCAGCGAGTAATCGCGCTGTGTCCGTTTCACATCTTGTCCCATCGGGTTCTCCATTTATTGGGGGAAAGGTGTAAACCATATTCAGGACGGGACAACCGCAACAAAAAAGGCGCCACTGGCGCCTTTTTGCATCTGAAACGGGTTATTCGTAGAGAAAGGATTTATCGAGCTGCTGAAACGCAGCCTTGAGGGTATCGGCCAGCTCTTCATAGCGCGGCTGAGACACCAGCTGACGACGGCCACCCTGCTCGTTCATCTTGCCGTTGATCTCCCGATACCAGCTCGCCAGCGACGGCGGCAAGCGGGTGTCGGCACGCTGGCCGAGCCAGTAGTAACCTTGCAGCGGCAAACTGAGCAGAAACAGCACGGAAGTGATGACGGAGGGCCAGTAGTGCAGCTCGCCAAACTGGAACTGCAGCATCACGCTCAACACCGCCAGCGCGGGGATCACCTTGAGGGCGAACTCGGTCGCCTTGATCACCCGATTTTCAGGAAACATCGAATTGAGCTCGGGACGGCGCGGCCAAAGCGTCATATAATGGCGGCCTTGCTGTAACTTAGTTCCAAAAATGTTCATGCTCATACTACCTCCGAGCGCTTTTTGAACGTACTAACGGCAAAACCTCGACAAAATTTGATGCAAAGTAACAAAGGTTGAGGATGACTTTGTTATTTTTCAACAATCGGGTTATCCTTTGTACGCCCATTTTTGCGTCAAAAGCTTCTTGCTATTGACCTGTCAGGGACGTCTGGATTTCGGGTCTTGTATCACTATACAAGGGGCAAGCAACAGATTGCCAACCCTCATAAGGATAAGTTGAAAGTTTTTGGCCGCACCGCGTCCAACGCATCCGCCTACACAACCCAATCTGCGATAGGATTTATTCATGAGTAAGCTGGTTCTTGTTCTTAACTGTGGCAGCTCTTCCCTGAAGTTTGCCGTCATTGACGCAACCACCGGTGATGACCTGCTGTCCGGCCTGGCCGAGTGCTTCAACCTCGACGACGCCCGCATCAAGTGGAAACTGAATGGCGAGAAAGGCAGTGCCGATATGGGCGCGGGTGCCGCTCACCAGGAAGCGCTGGACTTCATCGTCAACAAGATCCTGCCGCTCAATCCGGAACTGTCCAAGAACCTGATCGCCATCGGTCACCGTGTTGTTCACGGTGGCGAGCGCTTCACCTCTTCCGTTGTCATCTGCGAAGACGTGATCGCCGGCATCGAAGCTGCTGTTCCGTACGCACCGCTGCACAACCCGGCTCACCTGATCGGTATCCGTGAAGCTCGCCGCGTATTCCCGGCGCTGGCTGACAAGAACGTGGCCGTATTCGATACCGCGTTCCACCAGACCATGCCGGAAGAAGCCTTCCTGTACGCCCTGCCGTACAAGCTCTACAAAGAGAACGGCATCCGTCGCTACGGCGCTCACGGCACCAGCCACTACTACATCAGCCTGGAAGCTGCCAAGCAGCTGAACAAGCCGGTTGAAGAGCTGAACATCATCAACTGCCACCTGGGCAACGGCGGTTCCGTCTGCGCCATCAAGAACGGCAAATCCGTTGATACCTCAATGGGCCTGACTCCGCTGGAAGGTCTGGTGATGGGTACCCGTTCCGGTGATCTGGATCCGGCCATCATCTTCTTCCTGCACGACAAGCTGGGCATGAGCGTTGCCGATATCAACACCATGCTGACCAAAGAGTCCGGCCTGCAGGGTCTGACCGAAGTGACCTCCGACTGCCGTTTCGTTGAAGACAACTACGACAGCAAAGAAGAAGCCAAGCGTGCTATGGACGTTTACTGCTATCGCCTGGCCAAGTACATCGGCGCCTACGCTGCCGCCATGGACGGTCGTCTGGACGCCGTTGTTTTCACCGGTGGTATCGGTGAAAACTCTGCCCCGATCCGTGAAATCACCCTGAACAAGCTGGGTCTGCTGGGCTTTGACGTTGATCACGACGCCAACCTGAAGGCTCGTTTCGGCAAGGGTGGCGAGATCACCAAGGCTGGATCTACCAAGGCCCTGGTTATCCCGACCAACGAAGAGTGGGTTATCGCCCACGACGCGCTGGAACTGGTCGGCGCTTAATTGACGCAGTAACTCGAGGCCGCCCACAGGGCGGCCTTTTCCTGATCCCAAAAAATGAACAAGGGGTATAAAGTGGCACGCACTATTATGCTTATCCCGGTCGGCACTGGTGTCGGCGTAACTTCCGTGAGTCTGGGCGTTGTTCGCGCCATGGAGCGTCACGGTGTCAATGTCAGCTTCTTCAAACCGGTTGCCCAGCCGCGTCCGGGTGAAACCGGTGCCGAGCGCTCAACCGCCGTTATCCGCGCTGCTGCCAACATCAACCCGCCCGAGCCGTTCACCCTCTCCTACGCCGAGAACATGATCAGCTCAAGCAACACCGACATCCTGCTGGAAGAGATCGTTGCCCGCTTCGAAGAGCACGTAAAATCCAGTGGTGCCGAAGTGCTGGTTGTCGAAGGTATGGTGCCGACCGACAAGCAGCCCTTTGCCAACAAGCTGAACTACGACGTTGCCAAGGCGCTGGACGCTGACATGGTATTCGTGACCCACCCGGGCCATGACTCCAGCCAGAAACTGAAAGAGCGCATCGAACTGGCCTGCTCCAACTTCGGTGGTGTCAACAACCCCCGCATCGTTGGCTGCGTGATCAACAAGGTGGGCGCGCCGGTTGACGAGCATGGCGTAACCCGCCCTGACCTGACCGAGATGTTCGAAGCCCATCACCACGCTTCTGACGCGGCCCACAACCTGGAAGTGCTGCAGGTATTCGGCAAGAGCCCGCTGCGCATCCTGGGTTGCATCCCCTGGAACACCCAGCTGATCGCCCCGCGCGCCAAGGATCTCGCCAAGCATCTGGCTGCCAAGATCCTGCACAAGGGTGAGCTGGACAGCCGCCGTCTACAGACCGTGACCTTCTGTGCCCGCTCCATCCACAACATGGTCGAGCACTTCCGTCCGGGCAGCCTGCTGGTGACCTCCGGCGACCGCTCTGACGTCATCGTCTCTGCCTGCCTCTCCGCCATGAACGGCGTCAAGCTGGGCGCCCTGCTGCTGACCGGTAACTATCATCCGGAGCCGCAAGTCATGGCGCTGTGCCAACAGGCGATGGCCACCGGCCTGCCGATCATGATGACCGGCACCAACACCTGGCAGACCGCCGTCAGCCTGCAGAACTTCAACGTCGATATTCCGGAAGATGACCGCGAGCGTATCGAGCTGGTGCAGGACTATGTGGCTGGCCACATCGACAAACACTGGATCGAGTCGCTGACCGTCAGCTCTACCCGTTCCCGTCGCCTGAGCCCGCCGGCATTCCGTTATCAACTGACCGAGCTGGCGCGTCAGGCCAACAAGCGTGTCGTGCTGCCGGAAGGCGACGAGCCACGCACCATCAAGGCTGCCGCCATCTGTGCCGAGCGTGGCATTGCCCGTCCGGTACTGCTGGGTAACCCGGAAGAGATCCGTCGCGTTGCCGAACAGCAGGGTGTGGTACTGACCGATCGCGTCGAGATCATCGATCCGGCCGTTGTTCGCGAGCGCTATGTGCCGCGTCTGGTCGAGCTGCGCAAGAACAAGGGCATGACCGAAGTGGTTGCCCGCGAGCAGCTGGAAGACAACGTGGTACTGGGTACCATGATGCTGGAGCGCAATGAAGTTGACGGCCTGGTATCCGGCGCGGTGCACACCACTGCCAACACCATCCGTCCGCCGATGCAGATCATCAAGACCGCTCCGGGCTCTTCCCTGATCTCCTCCATCTTCTTCATGCTGCTGCCTGACCAGGTGCTGGTCTACGGTGACTGCGCGATCAACCCGGATCCGACTGCCGAGCAGCTGGCCGAAATCGCCATCCAGTCCGCCGACTCTGCTGCCGCGTTCGGCATTGAGCCGCGCGTAGCCATGATCTCCTACTCTACCGGTACCTCTGGCGCCGGTGCCGATGTAGAGAAAGTGCGTGAAGCGACCGAGCTGGCCAAGGCCAAGCGCCCCGATCTCATCATCGACGGCCCGCTGCAGTACGACGCGGCCATCATGGAGAACGTGGCCAAGTCCAAGGCACCGAACTCACCGGTTGCCGGTAAAGCTACTGTGTTCGTCTTCCCTGACCTGAACACCGGTAACACCACCTACAAGGCGGTACAGCGTTCCGCTGACCTGGTCTCCATCGGCCCGATGCTGCAAGGCATGCGCAAGCCGGTCAACGACCTCTCCCGTGGCGCCCTGGTTGACGACATCGTCTACACCATCGCCCTGACCGGTATCCAGGCTGCCCAGGCTGACGAACAAGCCTAATCAGTGCCTGTCTGAAAAAACCGATCACAAAGGCTGCTCACCCCAGGTGAGCAGCCTTTTTTATTGATTCTCTCTTTGAAGACCAGTGAAACATGCCATCCGCACCTTGTTGCGCAGAATAATGCCATCCGGCACCTCCACAACAGTTTGAGCAGAGCATCTCGGGGAGGTCTGCTCGTCAAATCAAAGATGCATCTGAAATACATTCCAGATCATAAGGTTGGCTATACGGCGGCATTCATGGCTAAGCGCTTATAGCAAATCCGCCACCATCGGCATGAGAATTTGACCTGTTAGAAATAGCAGTGAAAAAGACCCGTTCGATACGCTATTCATCAATGTGCCACTCGGCAATATCCACATCATGGAGGAATGGAAATGCTGATGAAGAAGCTCTCTGCAATCATGCTGTTAGCCTGCTTGCCCCTGTTCAGCCAACCCGTGCTGGCCGCAGATAAGGCAGCACCCAAGCAAACAACCACAGCCGAGGTCGCCAAGGAGTCCGGCAAGCTGAATATCAATACGGCCACCCTTGCCGAACTCACCAGCCTGAAAGGGATTGGCGACAAGAAGGCACAAGCCATCGTCGACTATCGGGAAAAACAGGGAAAGTTCACCTCGGTCGATCAGCTGGCAGATGTCAATGGCATTGGTCCGGCCACGCTGGAAGCCAACCGTGACATGATCATCGTCAAATAACGTCCGAGCTCTGCATATACGAATGGGGTAGCCTGTGGCTGCCCCATTTTTCTTGGAGTATCATGGCCGCACTTTAATCCCGCTGGATAGTTTTCCATGAAAAAGACTCCTCTGACAGTTCGCAAGGCCGTGCTCCCGGTAGCCGGTCTGGGTACCCGTATGCTGCCAGCCACCAAGGCCATCCCGAAAGAGATGCTGCCGGTGGTCGACAAACCGCTGATCCAGTACGTAGTGCGCGAAGCCATCGCCGCCGGTATCAAAGAGATCGTGCTGGTCACCCACTCGAGCAAGAACTCCATCGAAAACCACTTCGACAAGAGTTTCGAACTGGAAGCGACCCTAGAGAAGCGGGTCAAGCGTCAGCTGCTGGAAGAGGTGCAACAGATCTGCCCGAAAGACGTCACCATCATGCACGTCCGCCAGGGCGAGGCCAAAGGTCTGGGCCACGCGGTGCTCTGCGCACGCCCGCTGATCGGTGACAACCCGTTTGCCGTGCTGCTGCCGGATGTACTGATTGATGAAGTAGCCAGCGACCCGAAAAAAGACAACCTGGCCGAGATGGTGCACATGTTCGAAGAGAACCAGATCAGCCAGATCATGGTGGAAGCGGTTCCGGAGAGCGAAGTGGACAAGTACGGCATCGCCGACATCAAGGGCGAGGCCCTGAGCGAGGGGATGTCCCTGCCGATGCAGGCCATTGTCGAGAAGCCGCCCCGTGACGAAGCCCCCTCCAATCTGGCGGTGGTGGGTCGTTACGTCCTCTCCTCCAATATCTGGCCGCTGCTGGAGAAGACCCCGGCCGGTGCCGGTGACGAGATCCAGCTGACCGATGCCATCGCCATGCTGATGGAGCAGGAGCAGGTCAACGCCTACTTCATGAAGGGCAAGAGCCACGATTGCGGCAGCAAGCTGGGCTACATGAAAGCCAATGTGGAATATGCCGTGCGCCATCACGAACTGAATGGTGAATTTATCGGTTGGCTGAAGCAGTTCGTCAAGCAGTTGTAATCGCTGATAAATCTGTTTTTTATAGACGTATTTAAGGGGCATCAAATGATGCTCCTTTTTCATTTTTGCAACAAAAAATCAATCAAGAGTAAATAAAATCTCAGCAAATCATAATGTTGTAATTTATTCACACATGCTCTATAAGGATTGAGGCGTGTTTCTCGCCCTTGCATAAAAAACTCAAAAAAATATAAGACACAGGTGGAAGTTCCAATGAATAACCCGTCAAAAGGGACCTTTTTAGGTCACCCTAAAGGGCTTTTTTTGCTCTTTAGTACCGAACTGTGGGAGAGATTCTCCTATTACGGCATGCGTGCCGTACTGGTGCTCTATCTGACCGACCTGACTGCCAACGGCGGTCTGGGCTGGAGTCAGGCAGATGCCCTCAAACTCTACGGTATCTATACCGGTCTGGTTTATATCACTCCGCTGATCGGCGGCTGGCTGGCTGACACCTTCCTGGGTCAACGTCGCGCCATCCTGATCGGTGCCGTGCTGATGGCCGCAGGTCAGTTCACTCTGGCACTGCCCCACGCCATGTTCCCTGATATGGTCAACACCATGTTCTACGCGGGCCTCGCGTTGCTGATCGTGGGTAACGGCCTGTTCAAACCGAACATCTCCACCATGGTGGGTGACCTCTATGAAGAGGGCGATCACCGCCGTGATGGTGCTTTCACCATCTTCTACATGGGTATCAACCTGGGTTCCCTGCTGGCAGGCGTGATCTGTGGTGCTGCCGCTACGGCCTACGGCTGGCAAGCAGC
This sequence comes from Aeromonas sp. R1-2, assembly GCF_040908505.1. Lineage (NCBI taxonomy): Bacteria > Pseudomonadati > Pseudomonadota > Gammaproteobacteria > Aeromonadales > Aeromonadaceae > Aeromonas > Aeromonas sp. R1-2. The sequence continues at coordinate 7,147 of NZ_JBFODU010000022.1, forward strand.
CTTCGTCGGCGCCGGTATCGGTATGCTGCTCTCTCTGGTGATCCAGGCCACCATGGCCCAGCGTTTCCTGGGTGACATCGGTCGTGTCACTGCTGCCCAGCGCGCAGCAGCCCTGCGTACTACCGAGCAGAAAGCACCGCTGACCAAGCAGGAAGTGGATCGCATCAAGGTTATCCTGGTACTGGGTCTGTTCACCATCATCTTCTGGGCTGGTTTCGAACAGGCCGGTGGTCTGATGAACCTCTACACCCAGGAGTATACCGACCGCATGATCGGTAGCTTCGAAGTGCCGACCGCCTGGTTCCAGTCCCTGAACCCCTTCTTCATTATCACCCTAGCACCGGTCGTTGCGGCCATCTGGATCAAGCTCGGCAAGAAAGAGCCGAACTCTCCGGTGAAATTCGCCATGGGTCTGCTGTTCCTGGCTATCGGCTTCCTGTTCATGGTCGGTGCCGTGCTGCAGCAGGGTGGTGACAACACCGTCAAGACCTCCATGTTCTGGCTGGTAGGTGCTTACCTGTTCCACACCCTGGGCGAGCTCTGCCTCTCCCCGATCGGCCTCTCCATGGTGACCAAGCTGGCTCCGCTGCGTCTGGCCTCCCTGATGATGGGTGCCTGGTTTGGCTTCGTTGCCCTGGCCAACTACGCTGCGGGCTTTATCGGCTCCTTCGTAGGTGAAGCCGGTCCGATCGCCATCTTCGGTGGCATCGCACTGGCTGCGATACTGAGCGCCCTGATCCTGCTGACCATGGCCAACCGCCTGGTTTACTGGATGCACGGTGCCGAAGGCCCGGCCAAAGAGCCGCAAGCTCAAGAGAAAAAACTGCATTCCGCCACAGTCTAAACGGTCAGGATTGCAAACAACAAACAGGGCGCCCATCGGCGCCCTGTTTGTTTTAGCCTGTTTATCAGGCGGCATCAGTGATGACGAACCTGCACATCCAGCGAGCCGCCGCTGTCGCTGCGAAACTGCAGGGCGAACGGTTCATGCCAGCTACGTTTGTGCAGGGCGTAGTGGCTACTGCGCATCAGGCCAAGGGGCAAGCCACCGGAGCGCATCAGCCAATGGGGAGAAGTGAGCCCTGCGTTGGCAAACACCAGCCCATCATGCTGATCAAACAGCAGCGCCGCCATGGCAAAAGAGTGGCGAAGCCCGGACGCCATCAACTGATGGTTGAGGTAGTCGAGCAACCGGTGCGGCTGGCTCAGCAACCGGCTCTCGTTCTGCTGAAACTGTCGGTAGGGGACATTCATCAAGGATCGCACCAGCGCACCACAAAATGCCGCATCCGTCCCCATGATCGGCAGCTCCATCACCAGCACCAGCAGTTTGTCTTCCACCTTGAAGGTATCGGGAATAAACAGCTGCCCCAGCCCCTTGAACGTGACCTGCCAGGGGCCCCACTCCTGCAAGCCCGGCGGCTTGAGCCCCGCCAGCAGACGGCTGGCTGCCTTGTCGTGGACACTGAAATAGTCGATGTGATCCATCAGCTCCAGCTGCTGCGCCCGGTTGGCGCTGCCGTTGAGACACTGTTCGATACTGCGCTCGACCAGCGCATAATCCTCGAGGGGTTTGAGCAGATAGTCCCGCGCACCGGCACGCAAGGCGCTGGCGACCGCCTCCATGGTGCTCTGGGCCGAAATAACGATCACCGGGATATGGGGATAGCGTGCAGAGAGGCAGGCGATCACCTCGTGGCCATCCATATTGGGCATATTGAGATCGCAGAGCACCACATCGGGATGGTAAAGGGCCGCCGCCGATAGCCCCTCAATACCATCTTCGGCCTGAAACACCGTTGCCCCGTCCCGTGCGAGGTAACTCACTAACGAGTGGCGAAAAACAGCTTCGTCCTCCACCATCAGGATCCGTAGCCCGGCTCTTAACATCTTGATAAAGCTCTTATTAGTCAATTGGTTATTTAGGTATTAAGACTAGTTCAAAAGTCCGGTATCCGCGGAAACGATGTGTCAAAAATAGACCTTGGTCAGATTCTGAAATACAGATAGCTCTATTAACAACCACATAGCAGTGCCGTATCTCCTCGTTATGTCGCAACCCCATCCGAATTGTGCAAGTTGGCGCCATAAGGGATAATGCCCCCCACTCCAGCTCGTGAAGAAGACCATGACCCCAGCCGAATACAGCGCCCTTGCCCACCCAAGATTGTCCCATCCGGCTCGCAGTCTCTATACCCTGCAGCTGCGCCGACTGGTGCTGGAAAATCAGGCGGCCCGGCTCAACTATCCCGAGCTGGGCCGGGCGCTGGCAGTGGTCGATCCGGGAGATCCCTGCGGCTTTTCGTTTCAGGTCAATGCCCGCCAGCTCACCGAGCTGTTCGATGAACTGATGGAGGCGGGCCTGCTGCAAGTCGAGGCTCAGCCCGAGAGTGAGCACTACCATCAGTGCCCGTTCCAGTTGCCGCTGCTGACCCAGAAATTGCGCAGCCCGCTGCCGGAGCGCCCCTTCCAGATGCATCTGCAATGGCGACCGGACGAGGAGCTGCCCGCCCTCGCCCGTCTGTGCGGGGTGATCGATGCCAGCTATAGCGAAGAAGATCTGGGGGAGTTTATCGCCTACTGGCTGGGGCGCCCCGAGGTGTTCGACTCCCAGCATCAATGGATGCTCAAGTTCATTCGCGCCCTCAAGACCCGCCGCTATACCCGTCGCAAACCGATGGAGGTGCAGGGCTACCAGCAGGTGACGCCGGCACCGGCAGAGTCGGGCCCCAGCAAACGGGCCCAACAGATGATTGAAGAGGCCAAGCGACTGACCCAACAGCAGACGCAAGAACCCGCAGCGCAGCAGGAGCCGGATAATGATTGATAGCGGCCCCCGCCTGCAGGCAGAATCAATCCCCTGTCTACCCATCCCTGATCGAGCAGAAGGAGCATTCCATGACTGACCCGCAAGATCCCCTGCGCCAGGAGCTGGAAGAGATCGAAGCCAAGCGCCAGAAGATCGCCAAGGCCAAGCAGGATCACCGTATTCACGACCCGGAATTGAGCCGCCATGTGGGTGGCCTGCTGGAGCGCATTCGTCGCCTGCAGCAAGAGACCGGCGGCGGCCAATATGACTACGAGACCCTGCGCAAGGAGTATGACGCCAAGGCCAACGCCGAGGTGCGCGAGTTGCAGAAGGCAGCCCGTCAGGAGCGGATCCAGAAGCTGATCGCCCAGGCCGACCTCAACCCTGACTGGGTATTTGACAAAATGGATGCCACAGATCCGGCGCTGCAATATCCCATCGAGACCGCCCGTTACTTTATCAGCGGTTTCGAGCACTGGGAGAAGAGCGGTGGCGGCTGCATGCTGATCTACGGCGACTACGGCACCGGCAAGTCGACCCTGGCGGGGGCGGTAGCGCATGAGCTGATCGCCCGTCACCAGAAATCGGTGATCTTCCAGCAGTGGGCCTCCATCGTCGATCGGCTGTTCTTCAACGTGATCCCCGATCAGGACGAGCGCAACCAGTACCGCCGCGCGCTGGAAGAGGTGGATCTGCTGATCATCGATGAGGTATCGGCCAACCGCGCCAAAATGGCGGAGAGCCAGTCCAGCTTCCTCGGCCACCTGCTGCGCCGTCGTCGCAACCTGTCAAAGAGCGTCATCATCATCACCAACCACACGCCTCAGACCCTGCATCAGGCGATCGGTGATTTCAGCTATGAGGCGATCAAGGCGTTCAATCCGGTGGATATCCACCTGAGCGGCCCAAGCCGTCGCCCCAGCATCGGCAACTACAACGGCTGATGCCTCTCAAAGAGTGCGAGTCGCTGACGGCTCGCACCTTCTCCTCCTTGCTGCCTCACAAATAGAAACAACTCTCATTTACAGCAGGCGAACAAGCCACTAGGCTAGCCCCTTTTGCTAAGGGAACTCAGCTATGCCAACCACACTGATTTTCGGAGCCAGCCGCGGGCTGGGCCGCGCCTTTACTCATCACGCCCTGAGCCAGGGTCACCGGGTCGTTGCGCTGGTACGCAGCCCCGAGATGGCCACGGAACTGGGGGAGCTGGGAGTCGAGGTGATCGAAGGGGATGCGCTTGATCCGGCTGCGGTGCAGCAGGCATGTGTTCTGGCGGGGCAAGATGCACAAGTCGTCTCTACCCTCGGCAGCTTCCGTCAAGCCGCGCCGGTGGACTATCAGGGCAACCGCCATGTAATCGATGCCATGGAGCAGGCAGGCCTGAAACGGCTGCTGCTGGTCACCTCCCTCGGCTGCGGCGACAGCTGGCAATATCTGCCGGAGCGGGCACGCGCCGCCTTCGGTCACGAGGTACGTCTCAAGAGTCTGGCGGAGAGCTGGCTGCAGACCAGCGTCCTCGCATGGACCATTCTGCGCCCGGCGGGCCTGCAGGATGGCGATGCCACCGGCCGCGCCGAGCTAAGTCAGAACAAGGAGGTGCACGGACTGGTACGCCGCGCCGATGTGGCCGCCCAAGGGCTGCGCCTGCTGGCGGATGAGACAGCGGTGGGACAGATCTACGCCATCGGGGATCCCGAACTCCAGCGTGGCTAAAGCAGCAGTAAAACCGCTTAACCCCACCACATAACAAAACGGTCAGCCCAAGGGCTGACTGTTTTCGCTTTACCGCACACGCCATCTCACGGGCGCTTGCCCTATCCCGCTTAACCGGCGGTTGTTTCACCCTGCACGACTGACGGGCGAGCAACCGGCAGCGACTGCTGCCGCCAACGCAGCAGCAGGCAGGCCAGCGCGCCGTAGAGCAGCGCCAGTCCCCACAGCTGCCACCAGTAGCGGGAGACCTGCGCGAAGTCTGCCCCCATCTGGTTGAGGCGCAGAAAACCTTCGATGGCGGGGATAGTGGGCACCCACTGAGCCAGCCAGTTGAGAGGCGTCGGGATCAGCTCAAGCGGCCAGATAAAGCCCGCCAGAAAGACCAGCGGCAGGGAGGATATGAGTACCACCTGAGTGGGCAGATCCCGCCGGGTAAATATCGCGCCCAGCACAATCCCGAACCAGCAGGTCGCCAGCAGGAACGGCAGGGTAAACAGCCAAAGCTGCACCGGGTCGGCATGACGAGCGATATTGTAGTGATCGAAGCAGAAGCCGAGGAAGTAGCTCACCGGCAGCAGGAACAACCCCGCCAGCACCAGGGTTCTGGCCAGCAGCAGCGGCAACACCGGCGCGCTTTGCCAGTAACCATGCTCGCCGCGGCAACTGCGCTGGTTCTGGGTCGCCCCCAGGATCCCCGCCCCCATCAGCAACACCTGATGGAGGATCAGCACGAACACCGCCGGCACCACGTAATTCACATAGCCCATGGTGGGGTTGAACACCGGCACCACGTTGAGGGCCACCGCATTCCAGCCCATGGCTGCTTGTGGCAGTGCCTCGCCGTGGCTCAACAGCCGCGCCACCTTCACCTGCGCGGCGAGAGTGCCACCGGCCTGCGCCAGCCCTTCGGCAATGGTGCCGTAGATCAGAAAGTAGGAGGCATCACCGGCATAGCTCAGGGTGACGCTCTTGCCCAGCATCAGATCCCGATAGAAGTGGTTGGGGATATGCAGGATGCCGCTCGCCTCCCCGGCCATCATCAACTGACGCGCCTCGGCCAGCGAATTGGCTCGCGCCACCAGCTTTACCTGCGGCGTGGCATCGGCCATAAACTCCAGCTGACGCGACAGCTGACTGCCATCGTCGTTGACCACCACCACCGCCTCTTCCCGCGGCAGCTGATGCAGATAGGGCTGGGGATAGAGAAACGAGTAGAAGATCACCCCGCCAAACAGGGTGAGCATGATGGCGCGATCCGCCAGCAGGGCGCGCAGCTCTAGGCGCAACAGATCGACAAATCCCAGCATCACTCAGGCTCCTTTTCGGCAACGGCCACTACGGCTGATTGACGGGCCAGCTCGGCCTGCTGCTTGTAACGACGTACCACCAGCAGCAGGGGGAGCAGGAACAGCAGCAGCGCCCCCAGTTGCGGCAGCGCCGATGCGAGGGGCAGACCGTAGTTGCTCTGGCCAATTTGCAGCTCCACATAGTGAGAGACCGGCAACAGACTGCGCCAGAAGCGGGCGAAATCCCCCATGGCGCTCACCGGAAAGGTGACCCCCATAAAGGCAAAACCGGGCGCCGTGTAAGCCCCCGCCAGCGACAGGGCGCGGGCCGGATCCCGAATGATGCCGTAAAAGAAGGCCCCCATGGTGACGCAGGCGGCCGAGGCGAGTCCCAGCCCCACCAGCAATACCAGCCAGTTGCCGTGCATGGGGTAGGAGAAGCCCTTGAACAGCAGCAGCGTCCAGACAATCCCCCAGCCCCAGCCAACCAGCACGTGGGGCAGCAGGGTGCGCCAGAGACCAAACCAGACACCGCGAGTGGTCCAGTCCAGCCCCAGCCGATCGGTACGGGCCAGCGCATTGAGGCCGAACAGCACCACCAGGATCTGCCACACAGCAGGCAGAATGGCGCTCAACAGAAATTGGGCGTAGCTGGAGTTGAGGTTATAGAGCGCCGTCACCTGACTGCTGATGGGCACCGACTGCCCGAGCGCACCGGGCAGCGCCTTGCCATCGGCCATCGCCTCCAGCACACCCACCTGACCGTTAAGAGTGCCTACCACCTGCGCCAGCGCCGAGTTGACCAGCTTGGCGATGAGAATGAACTGGCCGTTGTTGAACACCGTCACCTGCGGCTGGGTGCCCTGACGGGCATCCCGCTCCAGATGGTTGGGGATCACCACCAGCGCATAAATGTCGCCGCCGCGCAGGGCGTGGGCACCGGCATCGATGGAGTCAAACTGTTGCGCCACCTTGAGCCCGGCCGAGCCATCCAGCGAAAAGGCGAGCTGACGCGAGAGCATGCTGTGGTCGAGATCCACCAGCCCCACCTTGAGGTCGCGGGCCAGCCCTGCCGAGAAGATCCAGCAGAGGATCCCCATCAGCAGCAGCGGCACCCAGCTCATCAGGGCACGACTGAAGGGATCCTGCCACAGCAGCCGAAATTCACGTCCCATCAGAGTTCAACCAGCACACTCATGCCAACCCGCAGCCCCTCAACCGGTTGCAGCGGGCGAGCCTCCACCTGGAAGCTCTTCATATCGAAGCCCTGGCGGGTATCGGTGGCGCGCCAGGTGGCAAAATCCCCCATCACGGCCACATGGGTCACCTTGAAGCGCACCATCTGATCGCCAAGACCCGGGATGCGGGCATCAAACTCGGTACCGACCGGGAAGCGGGGCAGCAGATCCTCGCGAACGTGGAACTGGGCCCAGGCATCACTCATATCAAGCAGGGTCACCACCGGGAAACCTTGTGGCGCCAGCTCGCCGCTGCGCAGCAGCACCTGACTCACTTCACCATTGTGGGGGCTGGTGATGCGGGTATCGGCCAGATAGGCCTCAACCTCGGCAACAGAACCCGCCGCCATCTTGGCCTTCTCGCGAGCGGCGATCTTGGTCTCTTCCCGCGCCCCTTCCAACGCCATCTGGTACTGTTGCCACGCCATCCCTTCGCTGTAGCGTGCAGCTTGCCAGGCCGTCCACGCCTCGTCGCGTTTTTGCAGCGGCATTACGCCATCGCGGTGCAGACTGGCCACCCGCTCATAGGTCTTGCCACGCAGCTGGGCGGCAGCCTTGGCTTTTTGCCACTGATCCTTGGCAGCGGCGATCTGCTGGGCTCGGGCCCCTTTCTCGGCCTCTTGCGCCATGGCGCCCGCAGCGGCCTCACCGGCCTTGGCCTGGCTCAGCTTGGCTTCGATCTCGGGGCTCGCCAGGGTAAAGACCAGCTGATCCTTGGCCAGCTGATCGCCCTTTTTCACCAGCACCTCGTCGATGCGACCCGGCACCTTGGAGGAGACCGAATACTGCTGTGCCTCAATCTGCCCTTGCAGATGCACCGGCTCGGGTTGATAGGCGAGCCAGAAGCGCCAGCCGAGCCAGACCACCAGGATCACCAGCACCAGCGGCAACAACAGCGGTTTACCCTGGCTCATCTTCTTTTTGATGGGGGGATGGCTCATCACTTCACCTCGACAAACGGGCGACCCTTGGCGGTCGAAACAGAGATAGAAAAAGGAACAGACAGGACCGGGATCATGAGTTCACCTCGATCACCTGACCATGCTGATATTGATTGAAACTGTTCATCTGGCCGGAGAGCGCCAGCAGGCGGGCCAGCGACACTACATATTGATAGGCCGCCGCCGCGCGCTGAGTCTTCACCCCCGCCAGCTGGTTTTGGGCATCCACCACATCGAGGGAAGTAGAGAGCCCCTGCCCGAAGGCCTTGTCCCGCAGCAGCACGTTCTCCTCTGCCAACGCCTGGGTGGAAGAGAGGGATTGATACTCCTCCAGCCCCTGCGCCGCTTCGCGCCAGGTCTTCTCGACCAGCAACTCCAGATCCTGACGGGTCTTGGCTTGCAGCAGATTGACCTGCAACTCGGCACTCTTGGCGGCCTGCACCGTCTCGGAGCGGCCATCACGGCTCACCAGCGGCATGCTGACCCCCACCCCCACCAGCCAGTCCGGCGCGGTCTTGGAGGCGAGCGAATCATCTTCATAGAGGTTGTAGTTGCCGAACAGGAACACCTCAGGGGCATATTTGCCCTGCTCGACCCGGATCAGCCCCTTGGCCTGCTCCTTCTTGGCAGTGAGCAGCTTGAGACCGGGGTGCACCTCCAGGGTCTGGCTCACCAACCCCTCGAGGCGCGGCAGCTCCTTGTTGACGAACAGGCCGCTGCCCGGCTGGGCATTTGGCAACTTCAGCATGCGGCCAAGGGCCAGCTCGGCGATCTCGAGGCTGCGGCGCGCCTTCTGGGTATCGATGCGCGCTCTGTCATAGGCCGACTGGGCGGAGAGACGCTCCACCCTGGCGATCTGGCCCTGCACTTCGAGCTTCTTGGCGTGATCCAGATGGTGGGCGAGCCCCTCTTCGATCTCCTGTTTGGTCTGCACCACCTGAGCAGCCAGCACCACGCCGAAATAGGTCTGGGAGAGGCTCTCGAAGGTGGATTGCTGCTTGAGCACCAGCAACTGCTGCGCCTCGCTCACCTGCGCCTGGCGGATATCCTGCGCCGCATCGATGCGACCACCGGCAAACAACGGCCAGAGCATCTTGACCGAGCTGCTCACCACATTCTGTTTGGTCAGGGGGGTAACGAAGTCATTGGGGGTAAGATGCGGGATCGGCAAGCCGCCCAGGAGCTGCTGCAGCGCCTTGAGCATCTCCGGATGGTTGGCGATGGGGTTGAGATCCATCATGTCGAGTTCAATCGGCTGATCAAGATGGGTATAGCTGGCCCCCAGATCCACTTTGGGCAGATACATGTCCTTGGCCGCCTCACGCAGCTGTTTGGCCCGATCGACCCCAGCCTGCTCGGCAGCCAGCCCTTCATCCTGCTGGATGACCCGGGTCCAGGCTTCGCCAAAACTGATGGTTTGCGCCTGCGCCGACCCCAGCACGGCCCCCATCAGACACGGCCAGAGTGATTTAATGAACCTTGACGTCATAGATCCCCAATCCGCTTTTGTTGCATAAATGTTTGGAGCATTTGCTCGATTTAAGCCAGCTATCATAACGCAAAGCGGGCCTGCAAGTGGACTGACAATTATGCAGGCGTCCGACCCGAATGGTACAGCGCTCACTCTCCGGCAATCTGGCCGTTTTTCAATAACTCCAGAATTTGCAAGCCTTGGCGCGACGTTTTTTTCAGAAAAAAATGGCTGACGCTCAAATACTAACCTTTTCTCCTGCCTAAAAAATGCGTAATATACGCCGCCCTAAGCCGATGGTAACCGTGGAATGCAGATAGGTCCCCACACGCTTGAAACTCCCTTGATTGTGGCTCCCATGGCCGGTGTAACTGACCGACCATTCCGTGAACTTTGTTTGCGATTGGGGGCTGGCATGGCCGTTTCCGAGATGCTGCTGGCCAACCCGGATGTCTGGGATACCCAGAAAACCCGGATGAGGATGGATCACTCTGCAGAAGGCGGATTGCGATCGGTCCAGATTGCCGGAGCCGACCCCGAGATGATGGCGTTTGCTGCCCGCTACAACGTGGAGCAGGGCGCACAGATCGTCGACATCAACATGGGATGTCCGGCAAAAAAAGTGAATAAGAAGTTGGCAGGTTCCGCCCTGCTGCGTGCCCCCGATCAGGTCAAAGCAATTTGCCGGGCCGTGGTGGATGCAGTGGAGGTACCTGTCACCTTGAAGATCCGCACAGGATGGGATCCGGATAACCGCAATGGCGTGGAGATCGCCCGAATCGCCGAAGATTGCGGTATCGCGGCCCTCGCCGTGCATGGTCGTACCCGAGCCTGCCTCTACAAGGGCGAAGCGGAGTACGACACGATCAGGGCGATTAAGCAGGCCGTATCGATTCCTGTTGTCGCCAATGGTGACATCAACAGCCCGGAGAAAGCCCGGTATGTCCTCGACTATACCGGTGTTGACGCCGTGATGATCGGCCGAGCTGCGCAAGGACGACCCTGGATTTTCCGGGAAATCCGTCATTTTCTTGAGACGGGCACCAAGCTGCCGCCTCCCGAGAGGGAAGAGGTCCGCACCCTGATGAACGAGCATGTAACCAACCTGCACCGGTTTTATGGTGCATATCTGGGAGCGCGCATAGCCCGTAAACACGTGGGCTGGTATCTGGATGAAGAAGAGACGGGCCGAGAATTCCGTAAGCACTTCAATGCCCTGGATTGCGCAGACGCGCAACTTGAGGCACTCGAAGCGTATTTCGATGGATTAGGTTAACAAGATAACTAAAGAGCCGACCGAATATGTTCGAACAAACCCTGACTTCTGATGCATTGGTAACAACTACTCACAATCACGCTGCCGAGCCGACCCAGCGCCCCCTGCGTGACTCTGTGCAACAGGCCCTGCGTAACTACCTGGCCCAGTTGAACGGTCAGGAAGTGATTGATCTGTACGATATGGTTCTCTCCGAAGTCGAAGCGCCGATGCTGGACGTGATCATGCAGTACACCCGTGGTAACCAGACTCGCGCTGCCGTGATGATGGGTATCAACCGTGGCACCCTGCGCAAGAAGCTCAAGCGTTACGGCATGAACTGATTGCTGGCCGCGAGCCGCGACGGCGGTTCAAGGCAGATGCGAAAGGCGCCAGGTAGCAATACCTGGCGCCTTTCCTTTATGCTCTCCCCTCCATTTCACCATGACGACCCCGATGAACCGCACTCCCCTGCTGCTGATGGTACTGGTCACCCTGCTGGCCGCTGCCGGCTGGCTCTTCTCGAAAGAGGCGATCCGCGAACTGCCCCCTGCCGCCTTTATCGGCAGCCGCTTTCTGCTGGCGGCGCTGCTTTTGCTGCCCTTGGCCTGGTTGCGCGAGCCACCGCCGACTCGCGCCCAACTGCTGCGCGCCGCCGGCTGCGGCACATTGCTCGGCGCCAGCCTGTTGCTGTGGGTCACCGCCATCAGCCAGAGCGATGCGCTGGGCAGCGGCGCCTTTATCATGAGCGTCGCGACCCTGATGGCCCCGCTGGCCGCCTGGGGAGCCTTTCAGGCCAAACCCGGCCGCCACTACTGGCTCACCCTACCCATCGCCATCGCCGGTTTGCTGCTGCTCTCCAGCAGTACCCACTGGGGCGTGTCACTCTCGCTGTTCTGGTTTCTGGCGGCGGCCACCACTCTCGGCATCCAGCTTGCCGTCCATCGCCACTTCGCCCAATCCATTGCCCCTACCTGGCTCACCTGTATCCAGCTGGCGATGACCGGCCTGCTCGGCACCCTGCTCTCCCTGCTGACCGAGCAGTGGCCAGAGGCTGGAGTCAGCCACGGCATCTGGGGCTGGTTTGCAGCGAGCGTCTTGATCGCCACCACATTGCGCTACTGGCTGCTCACCCACGCATTGAGCAAGATGACTACCGCCCACGCCGCCCTGATGATGCTGCTGGAACCGGTCTGGACTCTGCTCCTGAGCACCCTCTTCTACAACGAACCCCTCGGCGGCGCCAAACTGGCCGGAGCCGGACTGGTGCTCGGCGCCCTGGTGCTCTACCAACTGCCCCTGCTGCTGCGCAGTGCCCGCCTCAAAACGCCAGCCTGATACGCGTCACCGCCCTGCGGGGCGGTGTCACCATTTCCCTCCTGTTTGCTTATCTTGTCCTGCCAATGCTGACGTTCTGTTAACGGCATTTAACCCTTGGTATCCATAGGGTTAAAGGGCATACCCCATGAAAAAATGCCATATGGCCAGCTTGATGAAGGTCACATTCCTCCCCCGCGACCCTCCCTATCATGCCCCCATCATCGGTCTGGACAATCCTGACGATGGCCACACATGGGAATAACAAGAGAAAAAACTATGCAGCAAACCAGCCCCCTCAAGACGGTCACGGTCAGCATATTGGCAACCGCCATGCTGATCTTTGTGGCCCAGTACCTGATAGGCAAACAGGAGATCAAGATCGGCATCGCCATCATCCCGATCCTGCCGATGCTCTTTGCCGTCATCATCGGCATGATTGTCTCCGCCAAACCGGTCAAGGATCGCATCCCCGGCTGGAAACAGCTCTTCACCGAAAAAGAAGAGGGTTTCTGCGGCAAGATGGTGGGCTTCAGCCTGCTGATCCTAGGTACCCAGTACGCGGGGATGATCATCCCCAACCTGAAGATGATCCTGAGCGTCGGCGTGCCGTTGTTCCTGCAGGAGATCGGCAACCTGCTGCCAATCCTGATCGCCATTCCACTGGCAGTGAAGTTCGGCTTTGGCCGTCGCGCCATCGGGGCCTGCTCCTCCATCAGCCGTGAGCCGTCGGTCGCGGTGATTCAGGGCAAGTTCGGCACCGGCTCCCAGGAGTACATCGGCGTGCTGGCTATCTACCTGTGCGGCTCCGTCATCGGCACCCTCTGGTTCAGCGTGCTGGGCAGTATCGCCCCGCTCACCGGTCTACACCCGCTGGCGCTGGCTGCAGGCTCTGGTGTGGGCTCTGGCTCCATGCTGAGTGCCGCCTCCGGCGCCCTGATCAACGGTCTCGATGAGGCGCTGGCCCAGCAGGTGCTGAGTATCGCAGCTGCCTCGAACCTGCTCTCGTCTGCCCTAGGGGCGCTGTCCCTCACCTATCTGGGTCTGCCGCTCGCTGAAAAAATCTATGCCCTGACTGCCAAAGGAGAGAAAGCATGAAAAGCATCGTAATGGATATGCGGTTTGTCTTTCTGGCGATCCTGCTGGCCATGTTCACCCAGACCCTGACCACCGGCACCCCGCTCTGGCTGATGGGTGACAGCTTCATCGCCATGTCACTGGTGGTGTTCGCTTCGCTGATTGCCAAGCGCTACCTGCCCTCATCCCTGCCGGCATTTGCCTATGCCACCATCATCGGCATTCTGATCTGCCTGCCGGAGACCCCGGTACGCGGCCTCTTTATCGACGCCGTCGCCAAGATCTCCTTCCTCTCCTGCTGCGTACCGCTGCTGGCCTTTGCCGGTCTCTCGGTGGGCGGTCAGCTGGAAGAGCTGAAGAAGATGTCCTGGAAAGTCATTCTGATCTTCATGATCGTCTCCACCTGCTGCTTCTTCGGCGCCTCGCTGGTGGCCCAACTCGGCTTCTCCATTCAAGGGATCATCTGATGAACAACATTCACATTGAACCGGCCCTGCTGGCCCTGCGCGACTTCAGTCAGGAAGTGCGCCACCATCTGCACACCATTCCGGAGGCCTCCGGCGTCGAGTTCAAGACCTCGGCCTACTGCCGCGAGCTGATGGCAGGCTTTGGCTACCGCCTCACCGACTACCCGGGCTTCACCGGTTTTCACGGCGATCTGGTGGTTGATCCTGTGCTGCCGACCATCGCCTTCCGGGCCGACATGGATGGCCTCGAGATGCACGACATGAGCGACGTTGCGTTCAAGTCAACCCATGAGGGAATGGCTCACAACTGCGGTCACGACTCCCATATGGCGATCGCTCTGACCGCAGCCAAGTTTCTGGCCGCCAACCGCGATCGCCTGCAGTACAACGTCCGCTTTATCTTCCAGATGGCGGAAGAGGACATGCGGGTACCGGGCGCCGAGAAGATGGTGGAGCTGGGCTGCATGAAGGGGGTGGACGAGGTCTATGCCCTCCATAACGACGGCACCATGGAGACCGGCACCATCAAGTTCAACCACGGTGTCATGTCCTCCTGGGGCTCTGCCTGGACGCTGGATGTGCACGGTATCTCCGCCCACGGCTCGACCCCCCACAAGGGGCTGGATGCCATCCGCGAAGCGGTGCGGATCATCGAGGATATGGACTACATCGTCGCCAAGCGCACCAGCCCGTTCAGCCCGGCGGTATTCGGCTGCGGCATGATCAACGGCGGCACCATCCCCAACGCCATCGCCGACCATGTGCAGGCGCGCGGCACCATCCGTGCCATGGATGCCGAGACCGACCAGATCCTGAAGAACAGCTTCAAGGAGATCGTGGCCCAGAGCAAACTGCGCGGCTTCAAGACCAAGATGGTCTATGCCGGGTATCCGGCTGTCGAAAACCACGCCGATGCCTACGCCCGTCTGCTGCAAGCGGCCGCCGATGTATTGCCCTCCGAGGGGATCAACGCTCAGGGGCAGCCGATGACCGGCAGCGAAGATTTCAGCTACATGGTTAACGCCTGCCGTGGCCGCAAGGGGGCCATGTTCTTCCTCGGCAGCGGCTGTCAGGCCAAAGGGATCTGCAACTACCTGCATGCGAATCCCTACTACCTCGATGACGACTGCCTGCTGGTCGGAGCCCAGATCTTTATCAATCTGGCGACCCGCAGCGCTTAATCCCGCATACCGATAAAACCAGAAGAGAGGCCAAGGCCTCTCTTTTTTTGTCTCTGTATTTTTGCTCTGTGTACGACAAACAACCCGCGGTTAGAGCCACGGCAACTCCGCCATATTGGCAGCGGGCGGCTGGTTGATAAGGTGCAGCTGCACCGTCTCCCGGCTGATATGGGGGGCGTAGAGGTGGATAAAGTCGTACATGTAGTCACGCAAATGGGCATGTTTGCGCAGGCAGATGTGGGTGGCACTCGAGGCGATCAGGTGGTCGATGTTGAGGCTCACCAGAGCCTCCCTATCCCCCTCGTCAAAGGCTACGCTTGCAATCACCCCGACCCCCATGCCGAGCCGGACGTAGTGCTTGATCACGTCGGTGTCGGTGGCGGTCAGCACGGTTTTCGGCGAGAGGCCGTGACGGCTGAAGGCCTTGTCCATCTTGGAGCGGCCGGTAAAGCCGAACACATAGGTGATGAGGGGATAGCGGGCCAGATCGGCCATCGACAACGGCTGGCAGTCGATCAGTGGATGACCGTGGGGCACCACCACACTGCGCCCCCAACGATAACAGGGGACGGCGGCCAGCTCGTCGAACAGATACATGGACTCGGTGGCGATCGCCATATCCACATCGCCGCTTTGCACCATCTGGGCCAGTTGGGCAGGTGCCCCCTGATGAAGCTGGATCGCCACATCGGGATAACGACGGCTGAACTCGGTGATCACCGCTGGCAGCTTGTAGCGCGCCTGGGTGTGGGTAGTGGCGATACGCAGCCCCCCGCTGGTGGCCAGTTGCTCCCCGAGCGAGAGCTGGTTGATCTGCTCCACCTGCGCCACTACCCCCTTGGCCAACTCCATCACCTGCTCGCCTGCGCTGGTCAAGCCGACCAGACTCTTCCCCTTGCGAGTAAAGAGGGAGAGTCCCAGCTCATCTTCCAGCATCTTCATCTGCTTGCTGAGGGTGGGCTGGGAGGTGTAGAGCTTCTCCGCCGTCGCCGAGATGTTGAAGTTATTCTTCACTATCTCGGTAAAGTTCTTGAGCCGGGCGATGTTCATCTGGGCAAGGGATCTCGCTGCTGCGGCCAGTGGGGCTGGCCTGAAAAAGAGAGAGCGGGGCTGGCCCCGCAGCTAACCGCCGACCATACCACAGCGCGGCACACGATAATCTGCCCCAGGTCAGAAAGCGGCGAGCTAGTCGCTGGCGAGCTTGATCCCGAGTCCGACAAACAGGGTGCCAATGCCCCGGTTGAGCCAGCGACCGAGGCGCTGCGACAACCGTACCTTGTGGCTGGCATAGACGGTGGTAAAGACCAGCAGGTGACACCAGATGATGCCGCCCAGATTGAAGATGCAGCCGAGCAGGATAAAGGCGAGCGCCTTGTCGGGGGCATCCGGAGCGATGAACTGGGGCACGAAGGCGAGGAAAAAGAGTGCGACCTTGGGGTTGAGCACATTGGTCAGCACCCCTTGCCGGTAAATCTGGCCATAGGAGAGGGCGGGTAAAGTAGCCCCTCTCTCCATTGCACCCGTCGTTTGCTGGCGCAGCAGAGAGAACCCCAGATAGATGAGGTAAATGGCACCGGCCAGCTTGATAAGGGCAAACAACTCGGCCGACGCGCTGAGCAGAGCCGACAGACCGAGGGCCGCCGCCAGCACATGCACCATGACACCGGTGCCGATGCCAAGGGCCGCGACCGAACCGGCACGCCACCCTTGCGAGCCACTGCGCAGCATGACCAGCAGAGAGTCGGGCCCCGGCATGATATTGAGCAGCAACCCCGAGACCATAAACAGTGCAAGATCATGAATACCGAACATTCCCCCTCCCCTCGTAAAGAAAAACCAAACAAAGAGGGCTCCGCAGAGCCCTCTTTTCTTTCACTCTGCGGCAGCTGACGTGTCATCAGCTGTCCCGCCAGCCATCAGGGCCGCAGCGCCTTGTCCGCCCGGGAGATACCGCAGACGCCGGAGCGCACCACTTCGATGATCTCGTTGGTCTGGGCCGCAGTCTTGATAAAGGCATCCAGCTTCTCGCTGGTACCCACCAGCTGAACCGTGTACTGCTCCGGGGTGACATCGACGATCTGGCCACGGAAGATATCCGCCAGCCGTTTCAGCTCGTCACGGGCCCCACCGGCGGCGCGCGCCTTGACCAGCGCGATCTCCCGCTCGATATGCTCCCCTTCACTCAGGTCGCACACCTTGAGCACATCCACCAGCTTGTGCAGCTGCTTCTGGATCTGCTCCAGTACCCGCTCGTCACCCATGGTGACGATAGTCATGCGCGACAGGGTGGGATCCTCGGTGGGCGCCACCGTCAGGGTCTCGATGTTGTAGCCGCGCTGGGAAAAGAGGCCCACCACGCGGCTCAGGGCGCCGGATTCGTTCTCCAGCAGAACGGAAATTATATGTCTCATCAGGTTCTCTCCGTCTTGCTCAGCCACATCTCATCCATGGCACCAAACTTGATCTGCATCGGATAGACGTGCTCATCCGGGTCGACCGAGATATCCATGAACACCAGCCGATCCTTCATGGCGAAGGCTTTCTCCATGGCGCTCTCCAGCTCCGCCGGATCGCTCACCGCGATGCCGACGTGGCCGTAGGCTTCCGCCAGTTTGACGAAGTCCGGCAGGGACTCCATGTAGGAGTGGCTGTGACGGCCGCCGTAGAACATCTTCTGCCACTGCTTGACCATGCCCAGCGCACGGTTGTTGATGGAGATGATCTTGATGGGCACCCCGTACTGCATGCAGGTCGAGAGCTCCTGAATGTTCATCTGCACCGAGCCGTCACCGGTGACGCAGCAGACCACCGCATCCGGGTTGGCAAACTGGGCCCCCATGGCGGCCGGAATACCAAAGCCCATGGTGCCGAGGCCCCCTGAGTTGATCCACTGGCGCGGTTTGGCAAACGGGTAGTAGAGGGCAGCAAACATCTGGTGCTGGCCCACGTCGGAGGCAACGAATGCCTGACCCTGAGTCACCTTGTAGAGAGTCTCGATAACCTGTTGCGGCTTGATCTGGGTGGCCGACTTTTCGTAGGCCAGACAGTGACGGGAGCGCCACTGGTTGATCTGGCTCCACCAGTCCGCCAGCGCCTCCTTGTCGTTATCGAAGCCACACTCGCGGATCACTTCCAGCATCTGCTCCAACACGGTTTCCACCGAGCCGACGATGGGCACATGGGCCTGCACCGTTTTGGAGATGGAGGTGGGGTCGATATCGATATGAACCACGGTCGCATTGGGGCAGAACTTGGCCACGTTGTTGGTGACGCGGTCATCGAAGCGGGCACCGACGGCGAAGATGAGATCCGCGTTGTGCATGGTTTTGTTGGCTTCGAAGGTGCCGTGCATCCCCAGCATGCCGATAAATTGCGGATGGACACCGGAGAAGGCCCCCAGCCCCATCAGGGTGGTGGTCACCGGCAGATTCAGCAGCTCCGCCAGCTTGGTCACCAGATGGTCCGCATTGGCGTTGATGGCGCCGCCGCCCACGTACATCACCGGGCGCTGGGCATCCACCAGCAGCTTGGCTGCCCGCTTGATCTGCCCTTTATGGCCAGACTTGGTCGGGTTGTAGGAGCGCAGGGAGACTGTCTCGGGATACTGGTAGGGGAATTTTTCTTTCGGGTTCTGCACATCTTTGGGCAGATCCACCACCACCGGCCCCGGGCGGCCGCTGGCGGCAATGTAGTAGGCCTTCTTGATGGCCTCGGGAATATCGCTCGCCTTCTTGCACAGGAAGCTGTGCTTCACCACCGGGCGGGAGATACCGATCATGTCGGTCTCCTGGAACGCATCCTCACCGATCATGCTGGTCGGCACCTGGCCGGAGAGGATCACCAGCGGAATGGAATCCATATAGGCGGTGGCAATACCGGTAATGCAGTTGGTCGCTCCCGGGCCTGACGTTACCAGCACAGTCCCCACCTTGCCGGTGGAACGGGCGTAACCGTCAGCCATGTGAACCGCGGCTTGCTCGTGCCGCACCAAGACATGCTCCATCTTGCCGTTTTCGAAGAGAGCGTCATAGATGTCGAGCACTGAGCCACCAGGGTAGCCGAAGACGTGCTCAACTCCCTGATCTTCCAGCGCTCTAACCACCATCTGGGCGCCTGATAACATCTCCATGATAAAGCCCTCCAGGCTTTGCTCCGTTTAGCGAATCCCGCCGACGATGCCGTGCTTCCCGGCACGGCCCGATCCGTTTCTTGTTGTTATCTGAATGCAGATCGGTCCAATTCAGCCCCGTCGACAGTAGAAAAAAAGGATTTTTCCGTCATTCACCCGAAAATAGGGTGAAAAACCAACTTAACCCGCTTCATAACGCTTGTCCACGGCTTTATCTGACCAGAACAGTCATACATTTCAACCGGCTATTAACATTCAATGACTTGCCGTAGCGACCATGAGACAAAAGGGAAGGAAGTCGGGGAATGGCCAGCGGATCATTCCGCTGAGGGGAAAAACAGCCACAAAAAAGCCCACCGCTCAGCGGTGGGCTTGATGCCGAATGATGACTCAGTTCTCCTGATCCGGCTCCGCCAGCCAGATCTGCTGATCCGGATCGGTCTCTTCACTGACCGAGATGCTGACACCCATATCGAGCAACTCGTGCAGGGTGAGATTGTCAGCCAGGTTCATGACTTCGCCGTTTTCATTGGTAAAGCGCATTTGCTCCGTCCTCTCCTTGGTGGGATCGCCTTTCAGTCTAGTCAACAACGCTCACTTGCGATAACCAGCAACTGGATAAACAGTCGCCCCCATCCAGCTCGCTCAGGCGATCACTCACCTCCTCCGGAAACAGGGTGCGCGCCCAGAGCCGCCGCGACAGAGAGGCCACGCTCTCGTCAGCGCCCGCCGCCAGCCAGCGGGCCAGCTCCCCTGCTACATCGGGGTAACAGACCGCCCCGGGCGAGGCGCTGTCGAGCCAGGTGCGCACCAGATTGGCATCGAGCACATCCATCAGGGTCGCCAGTCCCATCATCTCGAGGGTCTTGCCGTTGGTCAGCTGCTCGAACTGGCCGCCGAGGGGTTTGACCAGCAGCTTCTTGCCGAGAGTGAGCGCCTCGGAAGCCAGCTCGAAACCTGCGTTGGAGATTACGCCGCGACAACCGGCCAGCACGGCGATAAACCCATGTCGCGACGGCGGCTCGAAGCGCAGATTGCGCCATTGGCTCGGGGTGCGAATGGCGGGGTGAAAGCAGACGAAGCGCTGCTGACCAAAGCGCGACAACAGGGCGGCGATCGCCTCGGTCTGCTCGAATGGCAGATAGACCAGGATCTCGCCGTTATCCGGCGCAGCGGCGATGGGGTCGATCACCGGCGGCAACAAGGGGTGACCAAAGTGAAACCAGTGCAGCCCGAGCGGCTGATCCACCGGAGCAAAGTGGCGCATCAGCTGACGGCTGACCCCATCCTCCCCCCAACGCGGAATGGGCCAGTTGAAGCTGGCCTGATGGCTGACGGTGAGGCTCGGCTTGCCATAGCGGCGGGCAGCGTGGGCGGTCAGCGGCTCAAAATCGCTCACCACCAGATCGTATTCGCTGCAATCGAGAGACCGCAGATCCCGCCAGAAGGTGAGTGGCGAGGCGGCTTGCAGGGTGCGCCACGGAGAAACTCGCCCCTCGTGACTGACAAAAGTGAGGCCGGGAAAGGCGCGGTAGGCGCCGAACTCCTCCATGTCGAAGTAGAGGTCGGCAGGGCGGCCGCTGAAGAGATAATCCACCTCGACCCCTGCCGTGCGCAGCGCCCGCGCCAGGGTGCGACTGCGACTGATATGACCGTTGCCGGTGCCTTGCACCCCGAACAGTATCCTCATGAGTGGCTCCAGCCGAGCGCCAGCACGGCGCAACCGCCACCCAGCAGGGCACCGGCAACCAGATCGCTCAGGTAGTGTACCCCGAGCAGCAACCGGGATGCCCCCACCAGCGCCGCCCAGCCAAACAGCAGGGGCGCCCAGAGCGGAAAGCCGGTGGCCAGTATGGTGGCCATCAGAAAAGCGGCGGCGGTGTGGCCGGAGGGGAGACTGTAACGATCGGAAGGAGTGATAAAGACCGGCAAGCCGACCGGCCGTTGTCGTTTCAGGCTGTTTTTCAGCAGCAGATAGAGGGGCAGTTCGATGGCGAAGGCTAACAGCGCCAGTCGCACCATCTCCCGCTCTGCCTCCCCCTGCCACCAGAGCAGGGCGGCCAGCACAGCGTAAAGCGGGCCATCGCCGGTGCGGGAAATGAGACGACTCACCCTCGCCTGCTGCCGGTTGTAGCCGTGAAGCAGGCAGACCCGGCACACCTGCAGGTCCCATTGCTGGATCTTGTTCATATCCCCTCCTTCCCTGAATTCTGCTTGCAGAGTAAGAAAGCGGGATGACGTTACGTTGAACAAGGGATAACAGATTTATGAAAAAAGGGCCGAATGGCCCTTTTTAATCTCGATGTTGCGGCAAAATCAGTGGCTGCCGCGCAGACCGGTCTCCATCAGACGGCAATTGTGGTCCGCCAGACGGGCCATGAAGTGCTCATCCACTTTCAGACCAAACACCTGCTCGTAGAGATCTTTCATCACGAACGGCTGCCACATCATGCTGAGGAAGGAGATCTTAAGCATGTCGGGATCCAGGTTGTCACCCAGCTCACCGTTGGACTTCATGGTTTCCAGCAGGGCATCGAACTGCGGCAGCTGACGTTCCAGCAGGCGGTTCAGCACAAAATCCCGGCCCGGGCTTTTCTCGGTCGACAATGCGCTGGAGATGGCAGAGGTCAGCTCGCTGTTGGGCGCCATCACCTGATAGTAGGTGTTGAGCAGCTCGTTGAGGCTGTGATTGCTGTGTTCATCTTGCCAGGCATGGTCGAGGGGCTCGGCCACATCGCCCAGCACCGCTTTGTAAAGACCCTCTTTACTGCCGAAGTAGTAGTGGATCATTGCCAGATTGGAGCCAGCAAGCTCCGCGATTTCGCGTGTAGTTACCTTGCTATAGGGAGTATTGAGAAAACGCTCACGGGCGGCAGCAAGCAACTTGTCACGAATGTCAGAACGTCCGACCGGACGACCAGGTCTACGTTTTTCCATTTAACACCTCGGATAATTCAGCCAATGCTGATAAGTCGATCTGGTTGTGCAGAGAATAGAGCACAGCAGGAATGACCAGATAATCGGTCATGGGCCGAATATGGGACAAGGAAATTTGCAATCCTTTACAATCCGATTAAATACGTCAGCAGATTGCCCCTGACCTTCCGTGTTGACACAGCATAAAAATCTCGATATTGGTAAAAGCGTTATCGACTGGAAGGAATAACAACGTCATGCGTATCGCCACCCCGCTACTACTAATCTCCCTAATCGCGTTAACTCGCGCGGGATCCTTGTAGCCGGGCTAAGGCATAGCCGGAATTTACAAAAACCCGTGCACCCTGCACGGGTTTTTTTATGCCGCCGCAGGATGCACGTTACCGAACTTAGGAAGAGGGAAGTCACATGTCAGATCGGGTCATCATATTCGACACCACCTTGCGTGATGGTGAGCAGGCCCTGGCGGCCAGTTTGACAGTCAAGGAGAAGCTGCAGATCGCCCAGGCACTGGAGCGGCTCGGTGTCGACGTCATGGAGGTGGGCTTCCCGGTCTCTTCCCCCGGCGATTTTCAATCGGTGCAGACCATCGCCCGCCACATCAAGAACAGCCGGGTCTGCGCCCTCGCCCGCGCCCTGCCCAAGGATATCGATGCCGCCGGCGAAGCCTTGCGGGTCGCCGAGGCGTTTCGCATCCACACCTTTATCTCCACCTCCTCCATCCATGTGGAGAGCAAGCTGAAAAAGAGCTTCGAAGATGTGCTGGAGATGGGGGTCGGCGCCATCAAGCACGCCCTGCGCTACACCGATGATGTGGAGTTCTCCTGCGAGGATGCAGGCCGCACGCCGATTGATAATCTCTGCCGCATGGTGGAGGCCGCTATCAAGGCGGGCGCCCGCACCATCAATATCCCGGACACCGTGGGCTACACGGTGCCGACCGAGTTCTCCGGCATCATCCACACCCTGTTCAACCGGGTACCCAACATCGACAAGGCCATCATCTCGGTCCACTGCCACGACGATCTGGGGCTCTCGGTGGCCAACTCCATCGGCGCGGTGCAGATGGGGGCCCGCCAGATCGAGTGTACCATCAACGGCATCGGCGAACGGGCGGGCAACTGCTCGCTGGAAGAGGTGGCGATGATCCTCAAAACCCGCGCCGACCTGCTCGGGGTACAAACAAATATCCGCCACAGCGAAATTCATCGCACCAGCACGCTGGTCAGCCAGCTGTGCAACATGCCGGTGCAGCCCAACAAGGCGATCGTCGGGGCCAACGCCTTCTCCCACAGCTCCGGCATCCATCAGGATGGGGTGCTCAAGGCGAAAAATACCTACGAAATCATCACTCCCGAGAGCATCGGCCTGACCCAGAACAACCTCAACATGACCTCCCGCTCCGGCCGCCATGTCATCAAGCACCGGATGGAGTCCATGGGTTATGCCGAGAGCAGCTACGACCTCGACCACCTCTACGGCAAGTTCCTGACCCTGGCCGACAAGAAGGGGCAGGTATTCGACTACGACCTCGAAGCGCTGGCCTTCTTCAGCCAGATCCACGAAGAGCCGGAGCACTTCAAGCTGGAGTACCTCGGGGTGCAGAGCGGCAGCTCGGTGCTGGCCACCGCCTCGGTCAAATTGAAGGTGGGACAGGATCTGATCTGTGAAGCGGCCACCGGCAATGGCCCGGTGGATGCGGTCTACCAGTGCATCAACCGCATCACCGGCTATGAGATCCGCATCGACAAATATGCCCTCAAGAGCAAGGGCGAAGGGGAAGATGCCCTCGGTCAGGTCGATATCGTCGCCGAGTACAAGGGGCGCAAATTTCACGGCATGGGGCTGGCCACCGACATCATCGAATCCTCAGCCCACGCCCTGCTCCATGTGATCAACAGCATCTGGCGCGCCGATCAGGTGGCCGAGCAGATGGAACGCAATAACAGCATCAAATCAGAAACCGTCTGAACAGGGCTCAGAACCAAACAGACGGAATGGAATGACAGCATCACATCGGAAACCGTCTGAGCAGGACTCACAGCCACACAGACGGCATGGAATGACAACATCAGAACGGGGAACGTCTGAACCGGTAACCGCGCGCAGCGTCGGGGAAACCGGACAGAGGGATCTCAAAGACAATATCAGGATGGAGAGTGTATGAGCAGTTATCGGATCGCAGTATTGCCGGGTGACGGCATTGGCCCGGAAGTGATGGCCGAGGCCGTCAAGGTGCTGGAAAAGGTGCAAGCCAGGTTCGGCCTCGCCTTCGAGTATGATCGCCATGACGTGGGCGGTATCGCCATCGACAACCACGGCACCCCGCTGCCGCAAAGCACCATCAAAGGCTGTGAAGCGGCCGATGCTGTGCTGTTTGGCTCGGTGGGCGGCCCGAAATGGGAACATCTGCCCCCCAACGATCAGCCTGAGCGTGGCGCCCTGCTGCCCCTGCGTGCCCACTTCAAACTGTTCTGCAACCTGCGCCCGGCCCGCATCTACACCGGTCTGGAACAGTTCTCCCCGCTGCGTGCCGACATCTCCGATCGCGGCTTCGACATCGCCTGCGTGCGCGAGCTGACCGGCGGCATCTATTTCGGCCAGCCCAAGGGGCGCGAGGGAGAAGGGGCGAACGAAAAGGCGTTCGACACCGAGGTGTACCATCGCTTCGAGATTGAGCGCATCGCCAAGATAGCGTTCGAGTCAGCACGCGTGCGCAAGTCCAAGGTCACCTCCATCGACAAGGCCAACGTGCTCGCCTCCTCCATTCTGTGGCGTGAGGTGGTGACGCAAGTCGCCAAGTCCTATCCGGATGTGGCGCTGAGCCATATGTATATCGACAACGCCACCATGCAGCTCATCAAGGATCCGTCCCAGTTCGATGTGCTGCTCTGCTCCAACCTGTTTGGTGACATCCTCTCCGACGAGTGCGCCATGATCACCGGTTCCATGGGCCTGCTCCCCTCAGCCAGCCTTAACGAATCGGGTTTCGGCCTGTTCGAACCGGCCGGTGGTTCGGCCCCGGATATCGCCGGCAAAGGGATTGCCAACCCCATCGCCCAGATCCTCTCCGCCGCCCTGATGCTGCGTTACAGCCTGGGTCAGGAGGCTGCCGCCCAGGCCATTGAGCAGGCCGTGGCCCAGACCCTGGCCGAGGGTTACTTCACCGCCGACCTGCATCAGGCCAGCGCCCGCCATCCGGTGCAGAGCACGTCCGAGATGGGTAGCCAGATCGCAGCCCGGATCTGAGCCGCATAACAGAGAACAAGGAAGAGAGAAGCAATGGCCAAGACCCTCTATCAGAAAGTATTCGACGCCCACGTGGTACGGGAAGTGGAAGGGGAGACCCCCCTCATCTACATCGATCGCCATCTGGTGCATGAAGTGACCAGCCCGCAGGCATTCGACGGCCTGCGCGCCATGAATCGCCAGCTGCGCCGCCCGGACCTGACCTGGGCTACCATGGATCACAACGTCTCCACCACCACCAAGGACATCGCCGCCTCCGGCGAGATGGCCCGCATCCAGATGGAGACGCTGGCGGACAACTGCAAGGAGTTCGGGGTTCGCCTCTACGATCTCAACCACAAATATCAGGGGATCGTCCATGTGATGGGCCCCGAGCTCGGCATAACCCTGCCCGGCACCACCATCGTCTGCGGTGACTCTCACACCGCCACCCACGGCGCCTTCGGCTCGCTGGCATTCGGCATCGGTACTTCCGAAGTGGAACATGTGATGGCGACCCAGACCCTGAAACAGGGGCGCGCCAGGACCATGCGCATTTCGGTCAACGGCAAGCTGGCCGAGGGCATCAGTGCCAAGGACGTGGTGCTGGCCATCATCGGTCAGGTCGGCCACGCCGGTGGTACTGGCTACGTGGTGGAGTTCGCTGGCGAAGCCATCGAAGGGCTCACCATGGAAGGGCGGATGACGGTGTGCAACATGGCCATCGAGCTGGGCGCCAAGGCCGGCATGATCGCCCCCGACCAGACCACCATCGACTACATCCGTGGCAAGGAGTTTGCCCCCAAGGGCGAGGCGCTGGAGCAGGCCATCGCCTACTGGCAGAGCCTCAAGAGCGATGCCGATGCCAAGTTTGATGCTGAAGTGGTGCTGGACGCCGCTGATATCGCTCCCCAGGTCACCTGGGGGACCAACCCGGGCCAGGTGATCGCCGTCAATGAACCGATTCCGGCACCGGAATCCTTCAACGACCTGATGGAACAACAGTCCGCCCGCAAGGCGCTCGCCTACATGGATTTGCAACCGGGCCAGAAGCTCTCCGACGTTGCCATCGACAAGGTGTTTATCGGATCGTGCACTAACAGCCGCATTGAGGATCTGCGTGCTGCCGCCGCCATCGCCCGCGGTCGCAAGGTGGCCGCTGGCGTGCAGGCGCTGGTGGTGCCGGGCTCCGAGCAGGTGAAGGCGCAGGCCGAAGCCGAGGGGCTGGACAAGATCTTCATCGAGGCCGGTTTTGAGTGGCGCCTGCCCGGCTGCTCCATGTGTCTGGCCATGAACAACGACCGGCTGCAACCGGGAGAGCGCTGCGCCTCCACCAGCAACCGCAACTTCGAAGGGCGTCAGGGCCGCGCCGGCCGCACCCATCTGGTGAGCCCGGCCATGGCCGCCGCCGCCGCCGTCACCGGCCGCTTCGCCGACATTCGCGCACTGTAAGAGGACATTTCGATGACAGGATTCAAACAGCATAAAGGGATCGTCGTCCCCCTCGACAGCGCCAACGTCGACACCGACGCCATTATTCCGAAGCAGTTTTTGCAGAAGGTAAACCGCATCGGTTTTGGCAAGCACCTGTTCCACGACTGGCGCTTCCTCGACGATGCCGGCCAGCAGCCCAACCCCGAGTTTGTGCTCAACCAGCCGCAATTCGCCGGTGCCAGCATTCTGCTGGCCCGCGAGAACTTCGGCTGCGGCTCGAGTCGTGAGCACGCCCCCTGGGCGCTGGCCGACTACGGCTTCAAGACCATCATAGCCCCGAGCTTTGCCGACATTTTCTACGGCAACGCCATCAACAACGGCATGTTGCCGGTGCGCCTGAAGGAGGAGGAGGTCGATGCCCTGTTCCAGCTGGTGGCCGCCAAACCGGGCATCGAGATCGAGGTGGATCTGGAGGCCAATCAGGTGCGCGCAGGTGAGCTCAGCTTCGGTTTCGAGATAGATGAGTTCCGCCGTTACTGCCTGCTCAACGGCTTGGATGCCATCGGTCTGACCCTGCAGCACGAGGCCGCCATCAGCGCCTTTGAGGCGAAGCAGCCGAGCTGGATTTAACGCGCCAGTTGCAAAAAAACGAGTAGAATCAACAGGGAGCTTCGGCTCCCTGTTTTACTATCCGCGACGCTTCCCACTTTGGGCCACCGGAACTGGCCCGTGCCACAGGAAAGGATGATGAAGAGACCGACGGCAATTCCTCTGCTCTGTGCCCTGCTGCTTGCCCTACCTGCGGTGGCCAGCCAAACCAGCTTCAACAACAGCCTCGGCCAGATCAGCGTCGGCTGGCAGGATAGCGAAGGCAAACCCCAACAGCTCACCTACCGGCTCGAACAGGGCAAGTTGCCGCCCCTTATCGCCTATCGTCCGGCGAGAATGCAGGAGGAGGTGTTGCAGGTGTTGCTGCGGGAGGTGCGCCAGAACTACCCCGAGGTGCAGTTCACCCTCGCCCGTCCCTCGCTGGAGCTGCATCTGAAAAGCCGCAATCAGGACAAGGCGCGCGAGGCGATGGCCTTTCTGCAGTCCAAGCGGAGCAAAGAGGAGCAGGCGTGGCTGACCAAACACTACTTCCAGTACTTCAACACCCCCGACGGGCAGCTGGCGGTGAAGCAGGATCATGTGCGCATCGCGCTGGAGAGTCGCAGCGGGCTGGCTCCGCTGGCGGATCAACTAAAGCAGCAGGGCAGCACCGAAACGGAAGCGCGCCAGAAAACCGTGGCCCATATGCTCACCTTTATCCAGAGCATCCCCTATCAGCAGCTCGACAGCCTGAACGGCAGGCAGGGCAAGGGATTTCTATCTCCCCGTCAGGTGCTGGAGCAGAACCGGGGTGATTGCGACAGCAAGGTAACCCTGATGGCCGCCATGCTGGCCCAGCTCTTTCCGGAGCTGAAACAGGCCATGGTGTTCGTCCCCGGCCATGCCCTGCTGGCCGTTGACCTGCCCGCCAAGCCGGGGGATGTGACCCTCAACTGGCAGGGGCAGAACTACCTGCTGCTCGAACCTACCGGTCCCGCCACCTTGCCTGCGGGCCAAATAGCATCGACCAGCAAAACGCTGGTCGATAGCAAACAGTTGAGTGTGCAGCCGGTTCAGGAAAAAGGCTAATCCCCTCCCTCTGCCGATGGGGAGAGAGGATTAACCCTGAGGTAGAAACTCTACCGCCAGCAGCAACCCGCTCTCCTCCTCCAGCACCCGGATAATACGGGCATGGGCTTCAAAGGGAGGCAACAGGTTGTTGTTGGTGGCAAGACTGATCCGGATGGGCTGATTGATGTCGAGCTGGTGTTCAGAGACCGCAATCCCCATGCCGTTGGCACTGAGATCCCGGCAGATCCCCTCCAGCACCAGCTGCTGCTGATAGACGGTGACCGGAGCATTGATGACCATGCGCGCAAAGGCACGCCTTTCCTTGGTATTGGTAAGCACGCGAACATCCTCTGTTGGGTGGGCGTCATCTCATGGGCATTGCACAATTGTGCTGGTCTACCCAAAAGAACGTTAATACAATGCGGTTCGTTTCTCAAACGGGGTGCGGTTTACCGCTGAGATTATACCCGTGTACCTGATCCAGATAATGCTGGCGGAGGAATTTGAGGCATGGCGCTCATTTTTTGCGCCCTCACCCGCTGGCACCTCGTTATTAACAAGTAATAGGGAGTGCCACCCATGAAGACCCTGCTGCTGATCACCACCGGCCTGCTGTCGGCCAATGTGTTCGCCGCCGACACCCTCACCGTCTACACCTACAGCTCCTTCACTGCAGAATGGGGTCCGGGGCCCAAGATCAAACAGGCCTTCGAGAAAGCGTGCGACTGCACCCTCAATCTGGTTCCCCTCGAAGATGGGGTCGCCATCCTCAACCGGCTGCGGCTGGAGGGCAACCACAGCAAGGCCGATCTGGTGCTGGGGCTGGATGATGCACTCATCAGTGAAGCCAAGCAGAGCGGTCTGTTCGCCCCCCATCCCGCCAAGCTCGACAGCATCAAGGTGCCGGGTGGCTGGCAGGATGACACCTTCGTACCCTACGACTACGGCTACTTTGCCTTCGTCTATGACAAGGACAAACTCAAGCAGCCGCCCAAGAGCCTGAAAGAGCTGGTGGAGCGTCCCGACCTCAAAGTGATCTATCAGGATCCCCGCACCTCGACCCCGGGGCAGGGGCTGATGCTGTGGATGAAGTCTGTCTACGGCGACAAGGCGCCTGCCGCCTGGGCCGAGCTTGCCAAAAAGACGGTCACCGTCACCAAGGGGTGGTCAGAGGCCTATGGCATGTTCCTCGATGGTGAAGCGGACATGGTGCTCTCCTACACCACCTCTCCGGCCTATCACCTGATTGCCGAGAGCAAGCCCCAGTATCAGGCTGCCGCCTTCGAAGAGGGTCACTACCGTCAGGTAGAAGTGGCAGCCAAGCTGAAGAGCGCCAAGCAGGAGAAGCTGGCTGACCAGTTCCTGCAATTTATGGTGAGCCCCGCCTTCCAGAACGAGATCCCGACCGGCAACTGGATGTATCCCGTTATCGACACACCGCTGCCCAAGGGCTTCGAGCAGATGATCACCGTAGCCAAGCCGCTCGCCTTCAGCAGCGATGAGGTGGCCGCCAATCGCAAAGGGTGGATCCGCGAGTGGCTGCAAGCCGTCACCCAGTGAGCCGTTATCTGAAACCACAGGCTCGTCCCCTCTGGTGGTTGCCGGGCAGTGCAGCCACCCTGTTGATCCTGCTGTTATCCCTCGGGCCGCTCGCGGCCCTGTTGTGGCAGGCCGGTTCGCTGGCCCCGCGCACTTTGCTGGCAGACCCCTATCTGCGCCATGTGCTGGGCTTCAGTCTGGGGCAGGCACTGCTCTCCACCCTGCTCAGTCTCGGGCTGGCCATTCCGGTGGCCCGCGCACTGGCGCGGCGGCGCTTCATTGGCCGAACCCTGCTGATCAAGTTGTTTGGTCTCTCGCTGGTGCTGCCGGTCATCATCGCCATCTTCGGCATAGTAGCGGTACACGGTAAGCAGGGGTGGCTGCCGCAGCTGCTGCGCACCTTGGGGCTGGATCCCGGCAATTATCTCTACGGCCTGTTCGGTATCCTGCTGGCCCACGTCTTCTTCAATATGCCGCTGGCGGCACGCCTGATGCTGCAGAGCATAGAGAGCATCCCCGAATCGAGCTGGCGCCTTGCCAGCCAGCTCGGCATGCGCTCATCCCACATCTTCCGGCTGCTGGAGTGGCCGCTTATTCGCGGCATATTGCCGGGGCTGGCCAGCCTCATCTTTATGCTCTGCTTCACCAGCTTCACTACCGTACTGGCGCTGGGCGGCGGCCCCAAATCCACCACCCTGGAGGTGGCTGTCTATCAGGCGCTGCGCTTTGACTTCGATCTCGCCACCGCGGGCGGGCTGGCGCTGGTGCAGCTCATCCTGACCGCCGCTCTGCTCGCTCTGCAGCAAAAGCTGCAGAGCACCCCGGCCAGCAGGGTGGCCCCCCGTCGCCCCTGCCTGCGGCCGGACCGTCATCAGCCGGGCACGGCGGTGGTGGATCTGCTCTCGCTCGGCATCGGGCTCGCCATCTTTCTGCCACCGTTGCTTGCCATCGTGGTGGCAGGCCTTCACCCCGGCCTGCTGATGGCGCTCACGTCCAGCAAGCTGTGGCAGGCGAGCGGCCAGTCACTGCTGATTGCGCTGGCTGCGGGCACCCTTGCAACCCTGCTCGGCAGCGGCCTGTTGCTCACCAGCCGTCACCTCAAGGTGCGCACCCGCCAGCGGCGCGCTGCGGCCCTGTGGGAGGCCAGCGGCTCGGTGATCCTGATGATCCCGGCAGTGGTGCTCTCCACCGGTCTCTTCATCCTGTTTATGCCGTTCTCCGATGTATTCGCACTCGGCCCCTGGCTGGTGGTGCTGGTCAACGCCCTGATGGCGCTACCCTATGTGCTGCGCACTCTCTCCGCCCCCATGCAGCTGGTGGTGCGCCAGTATGACCGGCTGGCGGACAGTCTGGGGGTACGTGGCCTACATCGCCTGCGACTGGTGGAGTGGCCACTGTTGCGCCGCCCGCTGGCACTGGCGATGGCATTGTCGATGATCCTCTCGCTGGGGGATCTCGGCGCCATCGCCATGTTTGGCAGTCAGGAGCTCACCACTCTGCCCTGGCTGCTCTACCAACAGCTCGGCAGCTACCGATTGACCGAGGCGGCCGCCACCGCTCTGCTGCTGCTGACACTCTGTTTCTCCCTGTTCTGGCTGGTGGAGCGGGGTCTTGGAGGAAAATATGCTGAACATTGATACGCTGGTGACCAGCTACCCCGACTGGCGCGTCAGCTTCAGCGCGACCCTGCCCAAGGGAGAGATCACCGCGCTGATTGGCCCAAGCGGCGCGGGCAAGTCGACCCTGCTCGGGATGATCGCCGGATTCGTGCCGGTGGAGTCGGGCCGCCTCAGCTTCGATGGCGAAGATTTGCTGCCGCTGGGCCCCGCCGAGCGCCCGGTCACCACCCTGTTTCAGGATCACAACCTGTTTCTCCATCTGTCGGTATTCGATAATATCGCCATCGGTCTGCACCCGGGCCTACGTCTAAGTGCAACCCAACGGGCACAGGTTATCGATGCAGCCGCACGGGTTGGTCTTGGCGAGATGTTAAACCGCCAGCCTGAACAGCTCTCCGGCGGCCAGCAGCAGCGAGTCGGGCTGGCTCGCGCGCTGGTGCGCGGCAAACCGCTGCTGCTGCTGGATGAGCCCTTCTCCGCCCTCGATCCCGCCCTGCGTCGGGAGATGCTGGCGGAAGTGGCGAGGCTAGCCTGCGAACAGGGCATTACCGTGCTGATGGTTTCCCACAATCCGGAGGATGCCCAGCTTATCGCCGATCAGGTGCTGTTTGTCGACGAAGGGCGCATCGCCCTGCAAGGCAAGCCGGATATTCTGCAAAATAGCGACCACCCGGGGCTGCTGCGCTACCTTGGCCAATAGCCCTTGGGAGTAAAGACTGCGCCATGATCAAAAAAGGAGGCCGATTGGCCTCCCTTTGTATCTGGAAATATTCATTTAAATCAGAGGTTTTCCTCGGCGAACGAAGCCAGTCGGCTGCGCACCACGCCATTGAGGAAAATGTTGGCACTGCCGTCAAAATCCTTGAAACGCTCGACGATGTAGGTGAGACCCGAGGTCACAGGGCTCAGATAGTTGGAGTCGATCTGGGCCAGGTTACCGGAGCAGACGATCTTGGTACCCTCGCCGCAGCGGGTGATGATGGTCTTGATCTGGGACGCGGTCAGGTTCTGGCACTCATCCAGCAGCACGAAGGTGTTCTGGATGCTGCGCCCGCGCATGAAGTTGACCGATTTGAACTGGATGTTGGCCTTCTCCATGATGTAGCTGAGCGAGCCGCTCATGTTCTCGTCCTGCTTGTGCAGCACCTCCAGGGTGTCGGTCACCGCCGCCAGCCAGGGCATCATCTTTTCCTCTTCGGTGCCGGGCAGGAAGCCGATGCTTTCGGCAATTTCCGGGGTATTCCGGGTGACGATCACCTTCTCGTAAATGCCCTTCTCAATCACCAACTCCAGCGCAGCAGCCATGGCCAGCAAGGTCTTGCCGCAACCCGCCGGGCCGGTCAGGATAACCAGATCGATGTGCGGATCGAGCAGTGCATCCAAAGCCATTCCCTGATAGACGTTCTTGGGATGGACACCCCACGCCTTGCGGGACATCAGCCGCTCGCGGCCCAGATCCTTGATGCGGATCTTGTTGCCATCGTGGCTGAGCACCCGGGCTGCGAAGAAATTCTCCTCATCCACCAGATACTGGTTTACGTGAACCCCTTCCAGCAGATTGGCATCGATCACATGGATGGTGTCGCGGCCATGGGTCTCGCTCTCGCACTCGCCAACCCGCTCCCAAAAGCTGCCGGGCACCACCTGAAAGCCTTTAGCCAGCAGGCGGATATCATCGATCAGCTGGTCACTACGGTAATCTTCAACGTGAGCAAGCCCGGCTCCCTTGGCCTTGAGGCGCATGTTGATGTCTTTGGTGACCAGCACCACCTGGCGCTTCAACTCATGCTTTTGCAGATAGAGGGCCGCGTTGATGATACGGTTGTCGGCCTCCTTGTCGGTAAAGACCTCGGCATCCTGTGGCAGATGGTGATCGCTGAAGATGCAGATATTGCCGCTCGCTTCGCCAGCCAGCGGCACGCCCTGGGTGATCTGATCCGGGGTTGCATCGCGGAACACATCTTCCAGCGCACGAATGGCCACCCGCGCGTCGCGGC
This sequence comes from Aeromonas sp. R1-2, assembly GCF_040908505.1. Classification (NCBI taxonomy): domain Bacteria; kingdom Pseudomonadati; phylum Pseudomonadota; class Gammaproteobacteria; order Aeromonadales; family Aeromonadaceae; genus Aeromonas; species Aeromonas sp. R1-2. The sequence goes on from NZ_JBFODU010000022.1 coordinate 40,444, forward strand.
TGACATCCTTGTTGCGATCCTTGATGTTATCGAGCTCTTCCAGCACCGTCATGGGGATGAGCACGTCGTGCTCTTTGAAGGAGTAGATAGCGAGGGGTTCGTGAAGCAGAACGTTGGTATCCAGGATAAACAGCTTTCGGTCCGTATTGTCCATAAGCATCCTCCTTGGCACTGAAGGGCCACGTGTGTGAATCTCAGATGTCATTGAAACCACACGGCCGTGACAGTTTTATTACCCTCAACGCTACGCCCGATTTTACTATCGCGCAACAAATCACTGGGCCGCCTGATTTGATTGCGCATAAAAACAGCAATAAAAAGACCGGCACTGTGGCCTAATGCCAGTCAGTTAAGCACTTTTATGACTAATTATTCGAGATATTGAATATCAAAAGTAGCTCCATGATTAAAGAGTCAATTTGGCTCCAACCCTTGCCCTGACAGGCATGCAATAAAAAGAGGGAGGCATCATGCCTCCCTCACTCTATACCACGCGGGTTGGGACTCAAATTCTCTTAACTGACTTGCATTAGGCACTGTGGCCAGTCTTTTTTCTATCGTTCAACTACTTGGGCATGTCTGTCAGCCGCACTTGGAGTCGCCACAGTTGAGGCAGGTCATGCAGCCATCCTTCAGCACCAGCGCCTTGGTATGGCACTTGTAGCAGAGCGCGGCATTGGCCGGAAAACCATTGCTCGCCTGCTGCTCTTCAGCCTCCTGAGCGGCTTTCAACTCGGCCTGCTTCTCGGCCAGAAATGCCTGCTGATACTCGTCCAACCCCGGCGCCTTGAGCATGCCTATCTCGGTGAGATGGCTCTCGATCACGTTGCCAATTTCGGCGATCCAACCCATTGAACCAGTAAGCAAATATCGAACAGAAAAAGAGGTCTTTTTGGGGCTTTAGAAGGGTAATCAATGAATGACAAGAAGGGGAAAGTCTAATAATCCGGTGACGTGCTGAATTGCAGGCAATAAAAAACCCCGCTCATTGAGCGGGGTTTCTTGTATTGGGTGCCTGGCAGTGTCCTACTCTCGCATGGCGAATGCCACACTACCATCGGCGCTACCGCGTTTCACTTCTGAGTTCGGCATGGGATCAGGTGGTTCCACGGCGCTAT
>NZ_JBFODU010000022.1:41665-44741 GCF_040908505.1 Aeromonas sp. R1-2
TACAAGCCTTAGAACACTTCTTGGGTGTTGTATGGTTAAGCCTCACGGGTAATTAGTATGGGTTAGCTCAACACGTCGCCGCGCTTACACACCCCACCTATCAACGTTGTGGTCTCCAACGGCCCTTTAGGACCCTCAAGGGGTCAGGGATGACTCATCTCAGGGCTCGCTTCCCGCTTAGATGCTTTCAGCGGTTATCGATTCCGAACTTAGCTACCGGGCAGTGCCACTGGCGTGACAACCCGAACACCAGAGGTTCGTTCACTCCGGTCCTCTCGTACTAGGAGCAACTCCCTTCAATCATCCAACGCCCACGGCAGATAGGGACCGAACTGTCTCACGACGTTCTGAACCCAGCTCGCGTACCACTTTAAATGGCGAACAGCCATACCCTTGGGACCGACTTCAGCCCCAGGATGTGATGAGCCGACATCGAGGTGCCAAACACCGCCGTCGATATGAACTCTTGGGCGGTATCAGCCTGTTATCCCCGGAGTACCTTTTATCCGTTGAGCGATGGCCCTTCCATTCAGAACCACCGGATCACTATGACCTACTTTCGTACCTGCTCGACCTGTCCGTCTCGCAGTTAAGCTGGCTTATGCCATTGCACTAACCTCCTGATGTCCGACCAGGATTAGCCAACCTTCGTGCTCCTCCGTTACTCTTTGGGAGGAGACCGCCCCAGTCAAACTACCCACCAGGCACTGTCCGCGAGCCCGATTCAGGGCCCTGCGTTAGAACATCAAACATACAAGGGTGGTATTTCAAGGACGGCTCCAGCGCAACTGGCGTCACGCCTTCAAAGCCTCCCACCTATCCTACACATGTAGGTTCAATGTTCAGTGCCAAGCTGTAGTAAAGGTTCACGGGGTCTTTCCGTCTAGCCGCGGGTACACCGCATCTTCACGGCGAATTCGATTTCACTGAGTCTCGGGTGGAGACAGCATGGCCATGGTTACACCATTCGTGCAGGTCGGAACTTACCCGACAAGGAATTTCGCTACCTTAGGACCGTTATAGTTACGGCCGCCGTTTACCGGGGCTTCGATCAAGAGCTTCGCTTGCGCTAACCCCATCAATTAACCTTCCGGCACCGGGCAGGTGTCACACCCTATACGTCCACTTTCGTGTTTGCAGAGTGCTGTGTTTTTGATAAACAGTCCCAGCCATCTGGTCACTGCGACTCCCAACTGCTCCATCCGCAAGGGACTTCACTGTCAAGAGCGAACCTTCTCCCGAAGTTACGGTTCTATTTTGCCTAGTTCCTTCACCCGAGTTCTCTCAAGCGCCTTGGTATTCTCTACCCGACCACCTGTGTCGGTTTGGGGTACGATGACTTGTAATCTGAAGCTTAGAGGCTTTTCCTGGAAGCAGGGCATCAATGGCTTCCGCACCGTAGTGCGTTCGTCTCGTGTCTCAGTGTTGTGTCTCCGGATTTGCCTAGAAACACCACCTACGCACTTTCACCAGGACAACCGTCGCCTGGCCCACCTAGCCTTCTCCGTCCCCCCATCGCAATTACAAGTCGTGCAGGAATATTAACCTGCTTCCCATCGACTACGCCTTTCGGCCTCGCCTTAGGGGTCGACTCACCCTGCCCCGATTAACGTTGGACAGGAACCCTTGGTCTTCCGGCGAGGAGGCTTTTCACCCCCTTTATCGTTACTTACGTCAGCATTCGCACTTCTGATATCTCCAGCATACCTCTCGATACACCTTCGCAGACTTACAGAACGCTCCCCTACCACTCACACATAAGTGTGAATCCGCGGCTTCGGTGCCTGGTTTGAGCCCCGTTACATCTTCCGCGCAGGCCGACTCGACTAGTGAGCTATTACGCTTTCTTTAAATGATGGCTGCTTCTAAGCCAACATCCTAGCTGTCTGAGCCTTCCCACATCGTTTCCCACTTAACCAGAACTTTGGGACCTTAGCCGGCGGTCTGGGTTGTTTCCCTCTTCACGACGGACGTTAGCACCCGCCGTGTGTCTCCCGGATATTACTTACTGGTATTCGGAGTTTGCATGGGGTTGGTAAGTCGGGATGACCCCCTAGCCCAAACAGTGCTCTACCCCCAGTAGTATTCGTCCGAGGCGCTACCTAAATAGCTTTCGGGGAGAACCAGCTATCTCCGAGTTTGATTGGCCTTTCACCCCCAGCCACAGGTCATCCCCTAACTTTGCAACGTTAGTGGGTTCGGTCCTCCAGTTGATGTTACTCAACCTTCAACCTGCCCATGGCTAGATCACCCGGTTTCGGGTCTACACCTTGCAACTAGACGCCCAGTTAAGACTCGGTTTCCCTACGGCTCCCCTATACGGTTAACCTCGCTACAAAATGTAAGTCGCTGACCCATTATACAAAAGGTACGCAGTCACCCCGAAGGGCTCCCACTGCTTGTACGTACACGGTTTCAGGTTCTATTTCACTCCCCTCACAGGGGTTCTTTTCGCCTTTCCCTCACGGTACTGGTTCACTATCGGTCAGTCAGGAGTATTTAGCCTTGGAGGATGGTCCCCCCATATTCAGACAGGATGTCACGTGTCCCGCCCTACTCGATTTCACATCAAGGTTGTTTTCGTGTACGGGGCTATCACCCTGTATCGCCGGCCTTTCCAGGACCGTTCCACTAACTTCCAAGATGCTTAAGGGCTAATCCCCGTTCGCTCGCCGCTACTGAGGGAATCTCGGTTGATTTCTTTTCCTCGGGGTACTTAGATGTTTCAGTTCTCCCGGTTCGCCTCTGTTACCTATGTATTCAGTAACAGATACCCGAGTTATCTCGGGTGGGTTTCCCCATTCGGAAATCTGTGAGTAATAGCGTCTCTTACCGACTTCTCACAGCTTATCGCAGGTTAGTACGTCCTTCATCGCCTCTGACTGCCAAGGCATCCACCATGTACGCTTAGTCACTTAACCATACAACCCCAAGAAGTGTCGTCGAAACAACGCGTCTTGTTGAAGTACAACAAGGACCAAATAAAATTTGGTTTTCGCCAAGAAGTTTCCAAAGCACTTGTAACAAATGTTTGAGAACTACTTTTTAAATCAGCTTTCCAGATTGTTAAAGAGCA
>NZ_JBFODU010000023.1:0-48680 GCF_040908505.1 Aeromonas sp. R1-2
GCGTTGAAATACAGAACCCCCGATGCGGTACATAGGGGGTTCTGAGTAGAGAAATGTTAGTTGAAAATGTGTAAACCTATTTCAGGACTAGACACTTCAGGTTATCAGGCGGTAGTCAGCATAACGACAGCCAGCGCCATCACCATCATGCCAGCCCAGCCGATGGGCTTGAGGCGCTCACCGAAGAAGAGCAAACCGCCCAGCGCCGTACCGACGATGCCGATAGCCCCCCAGGTGGCGTAGGCAACAGCCAGGTCAATCTGGCCGCCACTTACCGCTTCCGAGAGCAGGGTAAAGGCGCCGAGTACCAGCATGATCCCCAGGAAGCCCCACCCCTTGTAACGAAAACCCTTGGAGCGGTTGATAGCCATGTTGGCGCCGATATCGATCAGTGCGGCACCCAGTACAATCACAAACGGACTCATGCTGTGGCCTCCGCTTCTACTGACTTGTCTGCAGGCTCATCATGGGTCTCTCCCATGGTCACCATAACAATCCCCACTATCGCGAGAGCCAGGCCAATCAGCTCCTGAACGGTCACATCGTAACCAAGGAACATGACCGACACTATGGTGATCAGGGTGATCCCGAGCCCCTCCCAGAGCGCAAACGCAATACCAATGGAGATTGTTTTGGCGGCTTTAGCCAGCAACCAGTACGAGAAACCGATCAACAGCCACATCGGGATGTAATTCATCCAGCCAGCTCCCTGCTCGGGGATCATGGCCATGCTGGAGGTACCGGCGACCTCGGTCACGATGGCGCCGGTCAAAAACAGCCGGGCCAGAAACATACGACTTAATAACATATAAGATGCCTTTGTTGCTTCGACGGGAGAGATGGTAAACGGGGAGAAGCAACTCGCGACAATCGCTCAGCGTCGACTATTCCGACGCCACAGGTTTGCCTTGCCTTGGTTCGGCACGCTAAGGTGATGGTGAAAAACTCTGCCATGGCCTGTAAACATGAAGCTATATCAGATAGAACTCTTTGTAGAGTCAGCCAATAGCGGCTCTATTGCCAACACCGCCCGTCGCCTCGGCAAAAGCCGCAGCGCCGTCAGCACCGCCATCGCGGCGCTGGAAGTTGAGCTTGGCGTCGAACTTTTTGAACGAGGCGCCAATCAGAGTCGCCTGACCGAGATCGGCGAGCTGGTGCTTGATGATTGCACTCGCCTGCTGCAGGCAGCCAACAGCCTGCAGCAGAAGTGCAAACATTACGCCTCGGGGGCCGAAGTGGCGCTGCGGGTTGCCCGCGATGACGCGATTCCCGAGCCGGTGTGGCGCGAGATGCTGGCCAGCCTGCACAATCAGTTTCCCGGTACCAGTATCTCGCTGGTGCTCGCCTCCCCACCCGAACTGCCGGCGCTGGTGGAAGAGGGGTTCGTCGATGCCGCTTTTGGCCTTATTACCGAAGATCAGGAACGCAGCGGCCTCAATATCGACGTGCTCAACCCGATCCGCACCCTGATGGTGGTGGCACCCAGCCATCCGCTGGCCGGACTGAAGCGGGTCAAACAGCAGGATCTGACCGATCACACCCAGGTCACCCTCTCGTATGTAGATGAATTTTCGGTAAAAAGCCTGCTACCTGTGGGAGGCCAGCATATCGGCCTCTCCAGCTTCGAGTTGATGCGCAATGCGGTGCTGGACGGACTGGGCTGGGCGGTGCTCCCCTCGCCACTGATCCAGAGCCAGCTGCGACAAGGCTCCCTGCTGACCCTGAAACACAAGTTCAGCCTGCAGTGGCGGGATTACGGGGTCTATCTGGCGGAAAACGCCTATCACGGCAAGGTGTTGGCCTGGTTGAAGAAGTCTATCCAGGGGTATCTGGAACCTTTCGAGTAGCGATAAAGAGGCGGAGCCAGCTCACGATATCTACTTATCCTGATGATCCGAGCGGATGTGATCGTGCATACTGTTCACATACTCATTGAGCGCCGGAGGCGTAACCGATATGAGCAGTGCCCAAGACAAGGACGATATCTTGCTGGACGACGACATCATCGAACTCGATGATGAGGAGGTCGTGGTCCCCAAGGCACTCAACCCATGGCAAGTGCTGATCGTGGATGATGAGCCGGATATCCATCATGCCACCCGCCTGGCCCTCTCCAACATTCACTACAAATCCCGTCCGCTGGAGCTGCTCAATGCCTACAGCGGCGCCGAAGCTGGCCGCATGCTGGAGGCCAATCCCAGGATTGCGCTGATCCTGCTCGATGTGGTGATGGAGACAGAAGACGCAGGTCTGCGGCTGGTGCACCGGATCCGCAACGAAATGCACAACTCGCTGGTGCGGATCGTGCTGCGTACCGGCCAGCCCGGCCAAGCACCCGAGCAGCGGGTGATCCTCGATTACGACATCAATGACTACAAGACCAAGACCGAGCTGACGGTACAAAAGCTCTACACCACTGTCATCGCATCCCTGCGTTCATACGAAACCCTCAGTGCCATCGACAAGAGCCGTCAGGGGCTCGGCAAAATTCTGGAAGGAGCGGGCGATCTCTACCATCTTCATTCACTCAAGGAGTTTGCCTCTGGCGTGCTGAAACAGATCAGCGCCATTCTCGATGTGGGCACCGAAGGGGCTATCTGTGCCGAGCGCCGTCCTGGCGAACAGGGGCTGGAGATCCTCGCCGCCACCGGCGACTACGAGACTCTGCTGGATGATGGCAAGATCACCGACTTTCCCACCCTCAATGACTCGGTCCTGAAGGCACTGGCGGCGCGCAGCAACCGCTTTGAACACCCTCAGGATTCACTCTATATCGCCGCCCAGAATGGTCGCGAGTTCGTGTTGAGTTTTACCCCGACCCAGCCCCTCGATCCTCTCGAGTGCGATCTGCTGGATGTCTTCTGTCAGCGCATATCGGCGGCCTACGACAACCTCTATCTCTACAACCAGTTGCTGCGCGCCCAAGAGGCCACCGTGGTGGCGCTGGCGGCGCTGGCGGAGTTTCGCGACTCCGATACCGGCGAGCATGTCTTACGGGTGCAGAAGCTCTCGGATGCCATCGTGGCCGAATTGAAGCAGATGGCGGCCTATCCCGAGCAGCTGACCCCGGAGTTTGTCGAAATGATCGGTATGGCTTCCATCCTGCACGATGTGGGCAAGGTGGGCACCCCGGATCATATCCTGCACAAGCCGGGGCGTTTCGACCCGGAAGAGCGGGCCATCATGGAGCAGCACGCCGGTATCGGCGCCAATATCCTGCACAAGGCGGGCGAAATGGTGGAGGGAACCAGCTACCTCTCTCTCGGCGCCGAAATCGCTCGGGGCCACCATGAGCACTTCGATGGCAAGGGCTACCCGCATCAGCTGTCTGGTCAGCAGATACCCCTGTCGGCGCGGATTGTGGCGGTAGTCGATGTATTCGATGCCCTGCTCAGCAAGCGCCCCTACAAGGAGCCCTGGACGCTGGCGCAGACCATGGAGTATATCCAGTCCCGCTCCGGCACCCAGTTTGACCCTCATGTAGTGACAGCCCTGTCGCGACTGGTCAACGAATCGAGACTCCCCTACTCGCTCTGACCCCCTTTGCTCGCAACTCCACATGCCCTGCCGGTGACCAAGGTCAGCGGCAGGGCATCAAAACAGCCGTTTTGTTGCATCCCGCACACATCAAAGTGCCGCAAAGCGGAAACATCCCCCTTCTTTGTTAGCGATATCCGCTGAAATATGGTCATTTAACATCACATCGCTATAATATCGGCCTGCAAACCTGATACTAACAACGAAGGAATTATCATGAGCCTGAACCTGGTACCGGCCGGCAAGAGCCTGCCCGACGATATCTATGTCATCATCGAAATCCCGCAGAATGCCGACCCGATCAAATACGAAGTCGACAAGGACAGCGGTGCTATTTTCGTCGATCGCTTCATGTCTACCCCGATGTTCTATCCGTGCAACTACGGCTACGTGAACGCGACCCTCTCTCTGGATGGTGACCCCGTCGACGTACTGGTTCCGACCCCCTACCCGCTGCTGGCCGGTTCCGTCATTCGCTGCCGTCCAGTTGGCGTGCTGAAGATGACCGACGAATCTGGCGAAGATGCCAAGATCGTTGCCGTACCGCACTCCAAGCTGACCAAGCAGTACGACCACATCCAGGATGTGAACGATCTGCCGGAACTGCTGAAAGCCCAGATCCAGCACTTCTTCGAGCGCTACAAAGAGCTGGAAGCGGGCAAATGGGTCAAGGTGGAAGGTTGGGGCGACAAGGCCGCTGCCGAAGCCGAGATCAAGACCTCTGCCGAGCGTTACGCTGCCAAGTAAGCGTCACCCGGTTTGTAAAAAAGGCGTCTTATGGCGCCTTTTTTGTCGGTGTTTGCGGCAGCTGACCGGCTGCATCTTCGGCAGGATTGCCCTGAATGTATATTTCACGGCCATCTTTCTGGTAGGGACGATAGTAATCACCGCCACAGCGATAGCCGCCGCCCGGCTGGCTCATCAGCTCGCAGTTGACCGGCAACACCTCCAGCCACTTGATGGCCTGCTGGTAGCGCAGCCACTCCTGCCATTCGTGCTCGCGTGCCAGCTGATCACGCAGGGCAAAGGTATCCGCAGTGGACATCCCCTTGTTGACGATCACCTGACCCGCCATGGCTGGCAGGCTGAGCAGCCCAAACAGCACTATGATCCAAGGCTTCATAACCCCTCCAGAGTGACTTAATTTCACAATTAAATTAAAAGTCACATCAATCTGTTATCCAGATCACAAAACGAAACATCACCAAAGTGGTGCCGGCTCACCTAGTTGTTAATTATCGTCCACGGCAGGAAGCACCACCATGAAGCTGACCCCCGCGCTGTTGCTCAGCCTCACTCTCAGCACCACCCTTGGCGCCACAAGCAACGCCAGCGAGATCAACATGAGCTGGCAGTGGCAATCCACCGATGGCCAGCGCAAGCACTTCCAGCTGACCACCGACGACCAGGTGATGGCCGCCAGTCGCCACGAGATGAGCCTGCTAAAGGCTTCCCTCACCAATCCGCTGGAGACCCTTTACGCCTACATCAGCCCGCGGCTCTACAACAGCATCAACCTGATCAACCAGAGCAGCCCAGAGACCGCTACCAAATTTCGCAATCTGGAGCAGGCCTTCACCCTGCGGGACGACAGCATGGAGTCGCTGCTGTTTTGGCAAGCCTACCAGCAGTATCAGGAGGATGCCTTCTACCAGATGAGGGTGATCCCCTGCGTCCATCCTGCCAATCGCAAACTGCCTTGCGTGCGACCCGATTACTCCCAGCTCTTCTACCACTTCAAAGGGCATCTCAAGCCACTGGCGCAGCAATTTGCCGCCAAGGATCTCGCCACCAGCGTCAGCCTGCTACAGGAGTGGCTGAACGCCATCCCCACCCAACCGGAGCAGCTGGATCACTTCGCGCCGCCGCTGCAGGCGTTGCAGGATAACAAGGCCGACAGCGACGAGAAGGCGCTGCTGATGGCCAGTCTGCTGGCGGAGCTGGCGCCGCAATATGTGCTCAGCATCATCTATCCGGATATCAGCATCGGCAGCGTCTCCCCTGCCTGGCTGGCCATTACGGCAGACAGCGGCGTACCCGGTGATGTGGTGGTGATCAACAATCAGCGCCATGTGCTGCTGACCGGCTCGTCCCTGCTGGCCCAACAGATGACCATGGCCAAGATCCCCCTCATCAGCGAGTCGCTCTACTGACGCAGACAGCTCAGACCAGCAGCCAATTCATTGATTTTTATCGATGTCATGCCATCCTAGCCGCCCTTGCCAGCCAACCACCTGACTGGCGGGGCGCCGACGCTTCTGAATTGCGATCTTATTTAACACTTTTTAAACAGATCCGATCAGTTTAGGATGAAGCTCGCCCATTCCCTCAATCCGAAACTCGTTATAACATAACAAATGGAGTGTCATCAGGATGAAACATCTCGTACTTACTTTGGCGCTGCTGCCATCTCTGGTCTTTGCTCACAACTTCAAGGATGGCAACCCGGTGCCGCTGGTCAATGTCAGCGACAAGGGTGAGCTGGTACTGAACGGCAAGGATATCGGTTACCAGCCGTGGCAGAGCACCTCGCTCACCGGCAAGGTGTTCCTGATCCAGCATATTGCCGGTCGCTCCAGTGCCAAGGAGCTGAACGCCCCGATGATCGAGGCGATCAAGGCCGCCAAGTTGCCGCAAGACAAGTACCAGACCGTTACCGTCATCAACAGCAATGACGCCATCTGGGGCACCTCCGGCTTCGTGAAGAGCAGTGCCGAGGACAGCAAGAAAGAGTTCCCCTGGTCCGCCATGGTGCTGGATGCCAAGGGCATGGCGCGCAACGCCTGGGATCTGACGCCGGAAAGCTCGGCGATCATCCTGCTGGATAAAGAGGGCAAGGTGCTGTTTGCCAAAGATGGCCAGCTCGATGCCAACAACATTGCTACCGTGATGGGGCTCATCAAGTCCCATCTCTAAGTCAGAGAGAAAGGGCGCTGATGGCGCCCTTTCCATAAGGGTCTATGGGTCGTATCAAGCTGAAAATCTGGATCTTGCTGCTGGGCTGGTTATGGCTGCAGCCTGCCCTTGCCCGGCACCAGTTTGAATCTGCCCTGCCCGGCCACGACGACCATCACTGCCTGGTTTGCGCCCTCCATCTGGATGGCAAACAGGTCATCACCGCCACCCCCTATTGTTTCCCCGGTTCGACCTCTGTTCTGCCCGCAGTTGCAACCATGCAGCGCTCGGCGGATACCGCCACGCTTCACAGCTATGCCATCCGTGCGCCGCCCGCCTCTGTTTTTATCTATCCCTTTGTTTAAGTTCACTATTTGTTTTGAAAAAAGGATTAAAGATGAAAGCAGTTACTCTGTTGCTGGCGGTAGCCACCTTTGGCGCACACGCAAATCACGACGAACACGAGAGCCACAGCCACGGCGCCCACGAGCATGGCCACGGCCACCTCAATCTGGTGGTCGATGGCAACCAGCTGATGATCGAGCTGCAGGCACCCGCAGCCGATCTGGTGGGCTTCGAGCACGCCGCCAAGAGCGATGAAGAGAAGGCGCAGTATGCCAAGGCGGTCGCCCGCCTCCAGCAGCCTGACGCCCTGTTCCGCTTCGACCCGGCCGCTGGCTGCAAACTGACCCAGCAGGAGCTGCAAGCCGCCAAAGAAGAGCATGATCACGACCATGACCATGACCATGACCATGACCATGACCATGACCATGACCATGACAAGGCTGCCAGCGACAAACATGAAGACCACCATGATCATGACGAAGCGGGTCACGCCGATATGGGCGCCATGTACACCTACAGCTGCGCCACGCCAGCCAAACTGACCGGCCTTGAGGCGACCCTGTTCAGCGTCTATCCGAGCCTTGAGAAGCTGAGCGTGCAGGGGATCCTGCCCACTGGCCAGACCGCTGGCGAGCTGACCCCGTCCGCCAACAAGCTGAGCTGGTAACGCCATGAAAAAAGCCGTGGTTGAGATCCGCGATCTGGCCTTTGCTTGGCCAGGTGGCGACGCTGTACTCGATCTGCCCGCCCTCACCATCCGCGAGGGTGAGCGGGTCTTTATCAAGGGCCCGTCAGGCTCCGGCAAGTCGACCCTGCTCGGGTTGCTGGCCGGGATCCAGACCGCCAACCACGGCACCCTGGAGGTGCTGGGCCAACCATTGGCCCGGCTCTCTGGCCGTGCCCGTGACCACTTCCGGGCGGCCAATCTGGGTTATATCTTCCAGCAGTTCAATCTGCTGCCCTTTCTTTCGGTGCAGGACAACGTGACCGCTGCCCTCACCTTTTCGCCCGCCAAACGGGCCCGCCTGCAAGGGAGTCCGGAGCAGGAGGCGCGCCGTCTGCTGGCGGAGCTGCAACTGCCGGATGAGGCGCTGCATCGCCCCGTCCATGCCCTCAGCATTGGCCAGCAGCAGCGGGTTGCCGCCGCACGGGCGCTGATCGGCTCGCCGCCACTGGTGATCGCCGACGAGCCCACCTCGGCACTCGACACCGACAACCGGGCGGCCTTTATCAAGCTGTTGTTCGAGGAGTGCGACAAGCAGGGCTCGACCCTGATCTTCGTCAGTCACGATCCTTACCTCGAACCCCTGTTCCCACGGGTGGAAAACCTGCAACAACTTAACCGGAGGGCTACGTGCTAAAGCTCGCCCTGCAAAGTCTCTGGGCCCGTCGCCTCACCGCCGGGCTCACCCTGCTGGCCGTTGCCATCAGCGTCACCCTGTTGCTCGGGGTGGAACGGGTGCGCACCCAGGCCCGTGAAAGCTTCTCCAACACCGTCTCGGGTACCGATCTCATCGTCGGCGCCCGCTCCGGTCAGGTGAACCTGCTGCTCTACTCGGTGTTTCGCATCGGCAACCCCACCAACAACGTGGGGTGGGACTCCTATCAGGCCATCAAACAGAAACCGGGCGTCGCCTGGACCATCCCGCTTTCGCTTGGTGACTCCCACAAGGGATTTAGGGTGCTCGGCACCAATGGCGACTACTTCACCCACCTGAAGTACGGTCAGCAGCAGTCGCTGCAACTGCGGGAAGGGCGGCCGTTCGAGACGCCGTTTGAAGCTGTACTCGGCGCTCAGGTGGCCGAGAAGCTCGGCTATCACCTCGACCAATCCATCGTCATCGCCCACGGCGCTGGCAACACCTCGTTCAGCCAGCACGACAATCTGCCATTCAAGGTGGTGGGTATTCTGGCGCCGACCGGTACGCCCATCGATCGCACCATCCATGTGCCGCTGGCGGGGATAGAGGCGATCCATCTCGGTTGGGATACCGGCCGTCACAGCAAGAACGTGACGCCGGAGCAGGCGCTGGCGCAGGATCTCACCCCGAAAACCATCACCGCCTTTATGGTGGGACTGAGCAACCGGATCCTGGCGTTCCAGCTGCAGCGCAGCGTCAACACCTATCCCAAAGAGCCGCTGATGGCGATCCTGCCGGGCGCCGCCCTGCAGGAGCTGTGGAGCCTGATGAGCGTGGCGGAAACCGCCCTATCGGTCATCGCCGGTTTTGTGGTAGTCGCGGGCCTGATCGGCATGCTCACTACCCTGCTGGCTGGGCTTAACGAGCGGCGCCGGGAACTCGCTATTTTGCGATCCCTCGGCGCGGGCCCTGCCCACCTGTTCCTGCTGCTGGCGCTGGAGGCCATGACGCTGACCACGGTCGGTATCGCTCTCGGGGTCGCCGTGCTCTATCTGGGGCAGGGGCTTGCCTCGCCCTGGCTGCTCAGCCACTATGGCCTGCAACTGAGTCTGGGGCTGCCGAGCACCTACGAGTGGCAGTTGTTGGGGGTAGTGTGGCTGGCAGGCATGGTGATTGGCCTGCTCCCTGCTGCCCGCGCTTACCGCTACAGCCTGAGCGATGGCATGAGCATTCGCGTCTAGCGAGACGCCCAAAAATAGAAACAGAAGGACAGATGATGAAGTGGAAAATTGTGGCGCTGCTCGCCAGCCTGCTGGTGCTGCCCGCCCTGGCCGCCGATTACAAGACCATCGACTGGGATGTGCTCATCCCGGAAGGGGAGAAACTGCTACCACCGCCCCAGGTCAATCACGAAGATCCCATGTCGGTGCCGCAACCGGTGGGCGGGGTAAACAAGAAGCTGGACAACCAGGATGTGCGCATTCCAGGCTTCGTGGTGCCGCTGGAAGGGGATGCCAAGAAGATCACCGCCTTCCTGCTGGTGCCCTACTTCGGCGCCTGCATCCATGTGCCGCCGCCCCCCACCAATCAGGTGATCTATGTGAGCTACCCCAAGGGTGCGCCGGTGGATGACCTGTGGGATGCCATCTGGGTGAAGGGCAAGATGCGCACTGTCAGCTCCAGCCACGAGATGGCCACCGCCTCCTATTCGATGGAAGCGGTCGAGGTGAGCGTCTACGAGGAGTAATCCTTCCGTTGCAAAAAAAGCGGCCTCCACGGAGGCCGCTTTGTTATCTTGGCATCCAGGTTGGAGTAACATTCAGCTCCAGAACCTGTGCGAATGGAGTCAGCATGGCAGACCTCCCCCCCCCGAAAAAAGAGAGTTCGATCCTGAGCAGCCAGGAGCAGACCCTGCGTCTGGCCCGCAGTCGCGGTATCGACGGCATGCTCACCCGCAATACCGACAGCACCTTCGAACAGCGCGCCACCTTTCGCCATCTGGCGGATCAGGCCGCCCGCCAGCGCAATCTGGAAGCCATCATGGTGATGGCCTCCCGCCACTGTGAAGAGACCGCGGCTGGCGGCGAGATGGACAGCGACTGGCTGACCCGCTTCCTGCAACTGGCGGAAGATATCAGCATGGTGCCGATGCAGCAGCTGTGGGGGCGGATCTTCGCGCTGGAAGTCGCCACCCCGGGCCGCTTCTCCATCCGGGCGCTCGCCACCCTCAAAGAGATGACCCAGCGCGAGGCCCAGCTGTTCCAGCGCATCTGTTCACTGACCTGCCACTACACCGGCAGCGACGAGCAGCGACTGCTGCTGGGGCTGCACAAGGGGGCCACCCTGCTGAGTCGTGCCAAGGCAACCCGCCTTGGCCTTGGCAAATACCGACTGCCCTACAACGCCCTACTGCAACTGTTTGAGCTCGGGCTGCTGCATCGCGCGGAGCTGGAGTCCGGCCCACTGCCCGCCGATGGGGTCGAGCTGGAGTTTGGCAACCAGCGCTGGCGGCTGCAGTGCAAGCAGAACAACATCACCCTCCTCTACTACCGCCTCACCCCGGTGGGCAACGAGCTCGCCCAGCTGCTGCAAGAGTCGCCGCTCGAGGAGTACCTGCAGGATCTGAAAACCGTGCTGGTGCAGGGGATCCAGATTGAAGTGATGCAGCTCGTCAGCACCCCCTCCTCACCCGCTCCCGACCCTCTCCCCTGAGCTCTGGCGGGGCAGCTGATGCCCCGTCGGTTCGTGGTTCCTTCGCATCAAGCTGCTGGCTCCAAGCTTATGGACTTGTCCAGAATTGGTTGCAAATTGCAGATGCCGCAGAGACACACCCCGTCAGATCCGTTGCATATTGCAAACAGCAACGATCTTTTCCTGCCAAAACGACACTAATAACACATCAATCATTAGCTTTTGCCAGCTGGCCCGCCCTTTGCACATGTCTTGATGCAGATCAAAACTTAACCATCACAGCTCGGGAGCAAGGCCATGAGAATCAATCAACCGGTTACCCAAAGAGAACGTCTCTATCCAGACCACCAGAGCCTGATTTCCACCACGGATCTGGAGAGCCGCATCACCTACGCCAACGAGGAGTTCTGCGAGATTGCAGGCTTCTCGCTCGACGAGCTGGTGGGGGAACACCACAATCTGGTGCGTCATCCTGACATGCCGAAACAGGCCTTTGCCGATCTGTGGAACCATATTCGCGAAGGCAAGAGCTGGATGGGGCCGGTGAAAAATCGCTGCAAGAGTGGCGATCACTACTGGGTCAGCGCCTTTGTCACCCCCATCAAGGATGCCAGCGGCCGGGTGGTGGAGTATCAGTCGGTGCGCACCGCCCCGAGCGAGGAGATCAAACAGCGGGCCGAGAAGGTCTATGCCGACCTTCGCAACAACAAGCTGCCGCTGGCGCTCAAGTTGCCCACCTTCTCCCATACCCTGACCATCAACCTCTGTCTGCTGCTGAGCCTGCTCGCCATGTTTGCGCTGGGCTACAACCACGACATGAACTGGCAACTGGCGCTGGTCGCCCTGCCGCTGGCGATAGCGGCCATCACCCTGAATGCCCTCTCCCGCCGCCTCGGCAAGCTCAACAAGATGGCCCGCAGCCGCTTTGACAACCCGCTGATGCAGCTGCTCTACACCAACAAGGTGGACAACATCGCCGCCATCGAACTCTCGATGGTGATGAATCAGGCCGAGTTCAACGCCGTGCTGGCCCGCACCCAGCAGACTTGTAGCAAGATCCTGCAGGCCGCCGAAGGGGATCTGCGCAACGCCGAATCCATCACCGACAACCTGCAACAGCAGCAGGCCGAAACCAATCAGGTAGCCACTGCCGTGACCGAGATGTCGGAATCCATTCGCGAGGTGTCGCAAAGTTCGACAGACTCCTCCAGCCTGCTGGATGAAACGGCCGTGCTGTTCAAGAGCGGCAACAGTAGCGTGGCCGAAACCGTGGCTGCCGTGGCAGGCATGAACAGCGAGCTGACCACCTCCAAGAGCGTGATCAGTGCGCTGGTCGGCCACTGCCGCGATATCGATGGCATCCTCGATGTGATCAACAACATCGCCAACCAGACCAACCTGCTGGCCCTCAACGCCGCCATCGAAGCGGCCCGGGCTGGCGAAGCGGGTCGCGGCTTCTCGGTGGTGGCCGATGAGATCCGCACCCTCGCCATCAAGACCCAATCCTCGACCAGCGAGATCCAGAAGATGATCACCGAGCTGCAAACCAGCGCCGGGGATGCAGAACAGGCGATGGAGAAGGGCTGCCAACTCTCCGAAAGCTGCCAGCAAAAAGCCTCGGCGACCGGCACCATACTCCAGCAGATCAACGATATGCTGCAGCAGGTCGCCTCCGGCAGCAGCCAGATTGCCCAGGCGGTACAGGAGCAGTTCCACGTCACCGCAGAGATCAACCGCAACGTACTCAGCATCAAGACCCTGGCCGATGACTCCAGCGTCGGCAGCCAGCACGCCGTGCACGGCATCACCCAGCTGGTAAACCAGTTGAGCGATCTAGACCGGCTGGTACGCCAGTTCCAGAAGGGCGCTCCGACAAGCCAGAGCCGCTACGAAGTGGCCACCACCCGCGCCGTGCCGGTACGCCAAGCCAGATAACCACTACCCAAACAATCACCGCAGAAAAACCCTATGGGCCCAAGGGCACATAGGGTTTTTTAGTGTCTACCAACAAGAGGCGATACTCCCGCTTTCACCGTCCGATTTTCCCCAGCTCTGATGGACGCATCTGTTGAAAATTCATATCGCCCCCGTAACTGAGTAGTTTGTTGATCTTGCTCAGGAAATTTTCCACATCTACTTTCTTCCGCAGCCCCATTCGGTAACATAGCCGCTTGGCAACCTCTTGCAGGAGTCAGCCATGAGCCAAACCAGTGCCAAAACGCAGGTAACAAGTAGCAGACTGGAGGCTGACATTCAGGGGCGGTAGCGTGGTTTTTGTAAGTTGGCACAGCGCGTAGCAAAGACCAACAGACAAGTTCTTCAGCGTTAAAGGGAAAAATATGGATGTCATTAAGGCTTTAGAAATCATCTCAGCATTGTCAGAAGGTGTTAATCCTGAAACCGGTGAAGAGTTATCTGAAGAAAGCTGCTTCAATCAGCCGAAAGTCATTCGAGCTTTATTTATCGCAAAACAGAGCCTCGAAGCATCAATCATTTCTGAAAAGCGTAAATCTGATTTACCAGAAAATGCTGGGAAGCCGTGGAAGCCAGACGAAGATGAGCTATTGGCAAATAGCTTTGATTCAGGCTTAGGTGTTGATGAATTATCAAGAATCCATAAAAGAACAAAAGGTTCCATTGCCTCCAGGTTAGTTCGTCTAGGTAAAATAAATGAGCGTTCCGATATTTATACTCGGTAGCCTCGCTCTTGTAGGTTGGCGCAGAGCGTAGCGAAGCCCAACAAACGAGCATTATCACCTCAACCAGAGCGGGATAAAGATGGATTGGGCCGATCGAGAACACAAATTTTTAGATACGTTTCGCGATAAACGTTGGGCTTCACTTCGTTCAGCACCAACCTACGCTTTTTAGCCCAACATACGAGATCGTCGATATATGTGTTTACTGGTTTCACTGGCGCATGGCTAAAAACCGAGAATCGCAAGCCTAACAATGCGCTCAACTTCCGTTCACTTCGTTCGCTGGACGTCCAAAAGCTGCGCTTTTGGCCGCCCATTAGCTTAATCGTTAAATAGCCAACAGATTTATGCACATTTACTTAGATCAAAATATTTGGATTGATTTGGCGAAAATTCATCATGGAAAAGATAAACGTCCTGAGTCTGTTCGTCTATTAAGGCTAATCCAGAAAAAACTAGAATCTGGCGATATTGTTTTACCATTGTCAAGTATTCATTATATTGAAACCAGTACTATAGCTAATGCTGGACGCCGTGAGAGATTGGGGAGAGTAATGTTTGATTACTCGAAAGGGGTGACTTTAGCACCTTATAAATCTATCGTGGTATACGAGCTGGATTGTGCATTAAGTAAAATCTTCAATCATGTTAAGCCTCGCAGCTTTAAGTTGTTTGGTAACGGTATTAAGCACGTTTATGGTGATGCACTTGAATTTAAATATCCAACCATGATGGTTCCAGATTTGATCGCGCGTGCAGCATTAACAGGTGAAGAGATTGTTGGTCATCGGATTGGTGGTTTCCACAAAACTGAGCACAACGGAAAATTTCAAGATCATTTACGAAAAGTCAGTGAAATGCGTCAAACGGTTCCTCGAAAAGATTGGGACAATACGTTATATGCCATTGCGTTATCTGACATTATAGATCCGCTATCCGAAGTATTAAATTACTGGAGCATCCCATTTGATGATTTTATTGGTTTGGGAGTAGAAGTTATAACCAGCTTTATTGATAGCATGCCGTCTAGAACGTTAGAAGTTCATATGCATCGACAAGTTCTCAATAATCCAAACTATAACCCTAAACCAACAGATCTTGAAGACTGGGGAGGGGTGGCATTGGCTTCTCAATACTGTGATGTGATTGTTGGAGAGAAACATTTATACGATATGCTGCTACGTAATCGATTTAAAACTAAGGCAGCAGTACTTCGTCGGTTATCTGATTTAGAGCAGTACTTGGAAGAATATATTTAACAAAGCCTTAGAGACGAATTCG
Source organism: Aeromonas sp. R1-2 (assembly GCF_040908505.1). NCBI lineage: Bacteria > Pseudomonadati > Pseudomonadota > Gammaproteobacteria > Aeromonadales > Aeromonadaceae > Aeromonas > Aeromonas sp. R1-2. Next base: position 14,810 of record NZ_JBFODU010000023.1, read on the forward strand.
CAACAGTTGGCTCGGTTCCGCTTCGCTACACATTTTAGCCAACTATTACTCACCGCTTAAGGTGGGCGTTATGTACTTTTCTTTAGCTTTTAATTTGGGAGATATTAAAAATAAATGACAGAAAGTCAAGTTATTAGCGTGACCGAAGAGTCACCTTCAGTTCAAGCTCATTTAGCCCGTAGGTTCGAATAGCGCAGCGTATTCGGACAATCGCGAATAACTCCACCGCGATTTAAGCAAGGATCGGAAGATCCTCTTGTGGGGTTGCTATCGACCGCTTTGGGGGGGCTTAAGGCTAATCGGTACCACTATAAGCTGGATTTATTGGTTTTCCGCTAATGATCCAAATTTTGCTTATAGTGGCGGCCGCCTGCCCATCTGCGCCAGTGGTGGTCAACTTAACGACCGCCGGGCGCTTGTGATAGGTTCTTCCGATCCAATTACAGATAGTTCCCCTGCCGCAGGGCGGTCAGCAGCTCATCCACCAGCGTATCCACCGGTTTACCGGCATTCAGCAGATGGATTTCCGGCTGCTCCGGTGCCTCATAGGCGGAGTCGATACCGGTAAAATTGCGAATTTCCCCTGCCCGCGCTTTTTTATAGAGCCCTTTCGGGTCGCGCTCTTCACAGATGGCGAGCGGTGCATCGACAAAGACTTCGACAAACTCCCCTTCACCCAAGAGACTGCGCACCAGCTCCCGCTCGGCTCGGAACGGCGAGATAAAGGCGGTGAGCACGATAAGGCCCGCATCCACCATCAGTTTTGCCACCTCGCCGACCCGGCGGATATTCTCCTGCCGCGCGGCATCATCGAAACCGAGATCGCCACAGAGGCCGTGGCGCACATTGTCCCCATCCAGCAGATAGGTGTGCTTGCCCTCAGCGGCCAGCGCCTGCTCCAGCGCCCCCGCCAGAGTCGATTTACCCGCCCCCGACAGCCCGGTAAACCAGATCACCAGCGGTTTTTGCCCTTTAAGCTCGGCCCGGCTCTGTTTGTCGACGGCATGCTTGTGCCACACGATATTGCTCATCCAACACTCCTTAATTGGCGCTCACGCCTCAAAACTTAAACTGTCCGGCACCACGGGGAGCCCGCCTCGGGCTATCAGCCGACAACGTGCTGATGCCATGGCATTGCTTATCCTGCACTCCTTGATACGCCTTAAAACGGAAACAGCAGGGGCACCATCACAATCACCCCGAGGCTATAGGCCAGCGAAACCGGCAGAGCCAGCTTGAGGTAGTCCGGCATCTTGTAGTTGCCCGCGGCATAGACCATCAGGTTGGTCTGGTAGCCGTAGGGCAGGATAAAGCTGGAGCTCGCCCCGAACAGCACCGCCAGAATAAACGGCATGGTCGAGACATCCATGCTGAGCGCCAGCTGGTAACCCATGGGGAAGGCCAGCGCAGCGGCGGCGTTGTTGCTCATCAGCTCGGTCAGCACCAGCGTAAACAGATAGATACCGATAAAGGCGATGATGGGGCTGGCGCCGTTGAACTCCCCCATCAGCCAGTCGGCGATGAGCTTGGCCAGCCCGCTTTTTTCCAGCTGATCGGCGATGGCGAGCGCCCCGCCCACCACCAGCCAGATATCCAGCGGAAAGCGGCGGCGGATCTCGTCCAGGGTCAGAATGCGGGTGAGCAGCAGCGCCACCAGCATCAGCAGCAACCCCTTGAACAGCGGCACCAGATCAAACACAGAGAGCGCCAGCACCCCGAGAAACCCCAGCACCACGGCGGCGCTGCGCTTGCCATCGAGGCGGGTAGAGGCTTCCAGCCCGCTCACCACCACAAACTCCCGCCCCAGCGATTTGTTGCGGGCAAACTGGGGGCCGGGGGCCAGCAGCAGGGTATCACCGGCATGCAACTCAATCTGGCCGAGGCCACCGGTAAGCTGGGTTTCGCCGCGGCGCACCGCCAGCACCACCGCATCGAAGTGGGTGCGAAATTCCGCATCCTTGATGGTCTGACCCACCAGCCGCGAGCTGTGGCTGACGATCACCTCCACCAGATGCTGGCCGTTGAGGCGGTGCTGACCGTAGAGAGCCAGCCCCTTCATCTCCTGCAACACGCCGACACTCTCCACATCGCCGCAAAACAGCAGCACGTCCCCTTCGTGCAGCTCGTGTTCCGGCTGCACCGGGCAGATCACCTGATCGCCGCGAATGATTTCCGCCAGATAGAGGCTTTTCAGGCTGCGCAGGCCGTTCTCCTTGACGCTGCGCCCCGCCAGCGGTGAACCGGCGCCCACCTTGGCTTCGAGAAAATAGCCGGATTCGCGGCTCATCTCGGTATCCTGCTCCGGCAGGTGACGGGCAAACAGCAGCACGGCCACCAGACCGGTCAGCAGGGTACCCGCCCCCACCATAAAGAAGTCGAACATGCCGAGCGGCGGCGCCCCCATCTTGATGAGGAAGCTGTTGACGATAAGGTTGGTGGAGGTGCCGATCAGGGTCAGCACCCCGCCAAAGGTGGCCGCGAAGCACATAGGCAGCAGCAGTCGCGACGGCGCATGGTTGGGGTTGCGTTTGACCGCTCCCAGCATGGAGGCCACCACGGCGGTATTGTTGACGAAGGCCGACAGGAAGGCGGTGGAGAACCACACCTTCACCAGCACCTTGTTGAATGAACCCGTGCCCACCAGATTGGCGAACCAGCTCATGATGCGGGTCTTCTCCACCGCCAGCGACACCAGCAGCAACAGCACCAGCGTCAGCAGGGCACTGTTGGTGTAACCCGCCACCACGGCGTTGATATCCGCCAGCCCGCTCAGGTAGGTGATGAGCACGGCGCCCGAGAAGAGCAGCGCCGGGCGGAGTTTGCCCTGGATCAGCAGGGCCACGAGAGCAGCCAGCAGACCCAGCACCAGGAATTGTTGCCAGGTCATGGGCTTACTCCTTGCTTGTGTCGTTACCGATGGCAAGGGCTTGCCAGTGCGGGAAGTGCTTGCGCACCAGGGCGTTGAGCTCGATCTCAAACTCGCTGTAGTGCCCTTTTACCGCTTTGGCGGCCAAGCCTTCCACTATCATGCCGGCGCCGACGGTGACGTTGGTCAGCCGGTCGATCAGGATAAAGCTGCCGGTATCGCGGATCTCCTGATACGGGTCGAACGCCACCGGGTCGGTGAGGCTCAGCTCGCACAGGCCGATCTCGTTGAGCTTGAGTTCACTCGCGGGCAGCTCGTCGAGCTTGTTGATCTCGATGCGGTGGCGGATGGCCTCCACCTGACCGCGACTCTTCTTGGTGGCCAGTTTGACGTCGTAGACCCGACCCGGTTGCAGGGACTCCTCCCCCATCCAGACGATATGGGCCAGCACATTCTGGGTCACTTGCGGCCGCTTGGCGGCATCCACCAGCAGGTCGCCGCGGCTGATGTCAATCTCGTCGGCGAAGGTGACCGTGATGGCCTGACCCGGCAGAGCGTACTCCAGATCCCCGTCGAAGGTGACGATGCGGGTGACCGTGCTCTCCTTGCCCGACGGCAGCACCGCCAGCTTGTCGCCCACCCGCAGGATACCGGAGGCGAGCGTCCCCGCGAAGCCGCGAAAATCGAGGTTGGGGCGGTTCACATACTGCACCGGCAGGCGTACCGGATGGCGCTCCAGCTCGCGCTCCACTTCCGCAGACTCCAGCAGCGCCAGCAGGGTTTCGCCTTCGTACCAAGCCAGCTTGTCGCTCGGGTTGACCACGTTGTCACCGTCCAGCGCCGAGACCGGCACGATATGGATAGTGTCGACGCTGAGCTTTTTGGCGAACTCGCGGTAATCGGCACTGATACGCTCGAACACCTCCTGACTGAACTCCACCAGATCCATCTTGTTGACCGCCACTACGAACTGCTTGATGCCTAGCAGGCTCGCAATAAAGCTGTGGCGACGGGTCTGATCCAGCACCCCTTTGCGAGCGTCGATCAGAATGATGGCCAGATCGCAGGTGGAGGCGCCGGTCGCCATGTTGCGGGTGTACTGCTCATGGCCAGGGGTATCCGAGATGATAAATTTGCGCTTGGCGGTGGAGAAATAGCGGTAGGCCACGTCGATGGTGATGCCCTGCTCGCGCTCCGCTTGCAGGCCGTCGACCAGCAGTGCCAAGTCCAGCTTCTCGCCGGTGGTGCCGAGCTTCTGGCTGTCGGACTCCAGCGCTTTGAGCTGATCTTCATAAATCTGCTGGGAGTCGTGCAGCAGGCGACCGATAAGGGTGCTCTTGCCGTCATCCACGCTGCCGCAGGTGAGAAAACGCAGCAGACTCTTGTGCTGCTGGGCGTGCAGATAGGCTTCGATGCCCTGTTCGGTGATGGCGGTCTGAATATGGCTGTTCATGCTGACGACTCCTTAGAAATATCCCTGACGCTTCTTCTGCTCCATGGAGCCGGCCTGATCGTGGTCAATCAGCCGCCCTTGCCGCTCGCTCGAGGTGGTGAGCAGCATCTCTTCAATAATTTCCGGCAAGGTGGTGGCATCGGATTCGATGGCCCCGGTGAGCGGATAGCAGCCGAGGGTGCGGAAACGCACCAGCTCCTGCTTCACCTCATCCTCGGCGGTCAGCGGCATGCGCTCGTCATCCACCATGATCTTGATGCCGTTGCGCTCCACCACCGGACGGTAAGCGGCGAAGTAGAGCGGCACTATGTCGATATTCTCGAGGTAGATGTATTGCCAGATATCCAGCTCGGTCCAGTTGGAGAGCGGGAACACCCGGATGCTCTCCCCCTTGTTGACCTGGCTGTTATAGACCCGCCACAGCTCCGGACGCTGGTTCTTCGGATCCCAGCGGTGGGACTTGTCACGGAAGGAGTAGACCCGCTCCTTGGCGCGGGACTTCTCTTCATCGCGGCGCGCGCCACCGAAAGCGGCGTCGAAGCCGTATTTGTTGAGCGCCTGCTTGAGCCCCTCGGTCTTCATGATGTCGGTGTGCTTGCCGCTGCCGTGTACAAAGGGGTTGATGCCCATGGCGAGCCCTTCCGGGTTCTTGTGGACGATGAGATCCAGCCCGTACTTTTTGGCGGTCTCGTCGCGGAACTTGATCATCTCCTTGAACTTCCAGTCGGTGTCGACGTGGAGCAAGGGGAACGGGATCTTGCCCGGATAGAAGGCCTTGCGGGCCAGATGCAGCATGACGGAGGAGTCCTTGCCGATGGAGTACATCATCACCGGGTTTTCAAATTCGGCAGCCACCTCGCGGATGATATGGATGCTCTCGGCTTCCAGCTGCTGCAAGTGGGTCAATCTTTCACGGTCCATGTTGGTCCTCGGGTCATTGCTTATGCGCCTGCTCAAGGCGCTGGGTGGTTCAGTGCGCGGTTGCGCTGGCAACCGCATCAAATATCTCTTTCTCGGTCAGGCCAGCTGCACCAGCTTGAGGTCGCAGCCATCGAGATCCGGGTTAGCGCGCAGCTGCTGGCCGCTATTTTCCCCGCTTGTTTCTCCAAACCAGGCGAGCCGCTCGCGCAGTGCGACCACTTCGCCGATGACGATAAGCGACGGGCTCACCGCCTGTTTGGCCAGCTCGGCCAGATCAGCCAAGGTGCCGGTCAGCACCCGCTGGTGGGATGTGGTGCCGCGCTCGATGATGGCAATGGGGGTGGCAGGGCTTCGGCCGTGATCCACCAGCTGCTGCTGGATATGCTCGGAGCGCATCAGCCCCATGTAGATGACCAGGGTCTGACTGGTGGCGGCCAGCTGCTGCCAGTCGGGCTCCTTGCCCTCTTTCTGGCAATGGCCAGTGATAAAGACGGCGCTCTGGGCGTAATCACGGTGAGTCAGCGGAATGCCGGCATAGGCGGTGGCCCCGGCTGCGGCCGTGATGCCGGGCACCACCGAGAAGGGGATACCTTCGTCGGCCAGCACTTCCAGCTCCTCGCCGCCACGGCCAAACATAAAGGGATCGCCCCCTTTCAGCCGCACTACCCGGTTGCCCGCTTTGGCGTATTCCACCAGCAGGCGATTGGTCTCCTCCTGCGGCACGCTGTGGGCTCCCGCCTTCTTGCCGACCGACACCAGAGTGGCATCGCGGCGCACCAGATCGAGGATCTCGGCGGAGACCAGCTGGTCGTAGAGCACCACTTCAGCCTGTTGAATCTGTTGCAGCGCCTTGAGGGTCAACAGGCCCGGATCACCGGGACCCGCACCGACCAATACCACCTCGCCCACTTCGCTTTTCGCTTGGTCGAGGCCATCGCTCAGCCACTGCTCGGCACCTTGCCAGTCCTCTTTCTCAATCAGGCTGGCGAGAGTGTTGGAGGCAAAAGCGCGCTCCCAGAAGCGGCGGCGATCGGAAATCGATGAGAGCACCCGCTTGGCCTTGTCACGGACCCGACCTGAGAGCTCGGTCAGCCCGCCAAGATGGCGCGGCAGCAGGCTCTCCAGCCGCTCGCGCAGCAGGCGCACCAGCACCGGCGCCTTGCCACCGCTGGAGACCGCCACCATCAGCGGCGAACGATCGATGATCGAGGGAAAGATAAAGCTGGAGCGTTTGGGGTCATCCACCACGTTGACGAACAGACCCAGCTGGTTGGCACTTTGATAAACGAGGGCGTTGACTTCGAGGTTGTCGGTCGCTGCCACCACCAAAATCTGACCTGCCAGATGGGCCGGGGTGAAGCGCTCCGCCAGATGGGTGAAACGACCGGTGAATTCAGCAAATTCCGGTTCAAGCACCGGGGAGACCAGGGTCAGCCGGGCACCGGCCGCCAGCAGCAGGCGCGCCTTGCGCAGGGCAACCTCGCCCCCGCCCACCAGCAGTACCGGGCGGCCTTCCAACTTGGCAAACATAGGTAAATAATCCATTTCGGCCTATCCCTCGGAGCACGACTAATATGGGGCGACTATAGGCAGGGCAGCTTATCCCTCAAAATAATAAAAAATGCTTTTTAATGCGTTTTGGTAATTAGCGAAACCGATTCATGACAAAGGCGTACGAAGTCACTTGTGGTACCTGACGCCAGACCATAGGCTAGGGACTGTGTTTCATAAGGAGCTAAACGATGAATGAATCATTGATTGTGCTAGGGATTTTCGTGTTCCTGGTGCTCGCCACCCTGAGCGCGGGCATCAAGATAGTGCCCCAGGGCTACAACTGGACGGTGGAGCGCTTCGGCCGCTACACCCGCACCCTGACCCCGGGTCTCAACCTGCTGATCCCCTACGTGGATCGGGTCGGCCACAAGATCATCATGATGGAGCAGGTGCTGGATATCCCGGCACAAGAGGTGATCTCCCGCGATAACGCCAACGTCACCATCGACGCCATCAGCTTTGTGCAGGTGGTGGATGCCCGCAAAGCGGGTTACGAGGTCAACGATCTCACCAGCGCCATCCGCAATCTCACCATGACCAATATGCGGACCGTGCTCGGCGCCATGGAGCTGGACGAGATGCTCTCCCAGCGCGACACCATCAACGAGAAACTGCTGCGCACCATGGATGCCGCTACCGCCCCCTGGGGCATCAAGGTGACCCGCATCGAAATTAAAGATGTGCGCCCGCCGCTGGCACTGGTCGAGGCGATGAACGCCCAGATGAAGGCCGAGCGCCAAAAACGGGCCGAGGTACTGGAAGCCGAAGGGGTGCGCCAGTCCAAGATCCTGAAAGCGGAAGGGGAGAAACAGTCCCAGATCCTCAAGGCCGAAGGTGAGCGTCAGGCCGCCTTCCTCGCCGCCGAAGCGCGGGAGCGGGCTGCCGAGGCAGAAGCCAAGGCGACTCACATGGTTTCCCAGGCGATTGCGGAAGGAGACCTGCAGGCCATCAACTACTTCGTGGCTCAGAAATATACCGAAGCACTGGCCCGCATCGGTGAAGGCCCCAACAGCAAGATCATCATGATGCCGCTGGAAGCGGGCAGCCTGATTGGCTCGGTGGCTGGCATGGCCGAGCTGTTCAACAAAGATGGCAAGGGCAGCAAGTCATGACTGCCCTGTTAGAGGGGCTGACCCACTGGCACTGGCTGGGGCTCGGCTTCATTCTGCTGGCCATTGAGGTGCTCGGCTCGGTGGGCTTTTTGCTCTGGACCGGCATCGCCGCGCTGGAAGTGGGCCTGCTGCTGCTGCTCTGGCCCTTTGGCTGGCAGGCGCAGTTGCTGCTGTTTGCGGTGCAATCCCTGCTCACCACTTGGGCCTGGTGGCGCTGGCAGCACCAGCGCGACAACTCGGGTCAGGATGCCGCCAGCACCATCAACGAGCGGATGCAGAGCTATATGGGCCGCGAGCTGACACTGCTGGATGATGTCGCCCAAGGCACCAGCCGGGTACATCTGGACGACACGGTCTGGACAGTGCGCTGTGACGAGTCGCTGCCGGCGGGTAGCAAGGTCAGGGTAGTGGGGGCCGATTCCCACATCCTGCTGGTTGAACCCCGCAACTGACGCAACTCTGCCATCGAGTCATGAAAAAGCCCGCGATCGCTCGCGGGCTTTTGTCTCTCTGGCGGCCACTCAGGTACGCAGCCGCTCGAGCTGACTGGCGAGCGCCGTGGCCGCTTGCTCCAGCGCTTCGCTCAGTTGATGGCTGGAGGTGGCCTCCTGCCCGATCACGTTGGCGGTATCGCCGATCCGCATCAGGTTCTGGTTGATGGTATCGCTCACCGCACTCTGCTGCTCGGCGGCGGTGGCCACCTGACTGATGTGGTCATGGATCTGCTGGATCTGGGCCACCACCCGATTGAGCGCCTCGAACGCCTGCTCGGTGCCCTGCACCGTGGTAGTGGAGCGCTCGATACCGGTATTCATCAGACGCTGACTGCTGCTCACCTCGGTCTGCAGGCTGCCAATCAGCTGGCCGATCTCGTCGGTCGACTCACGGGTCTTGGTCGCCAGCGCCCGCACCTCGTCCGCCACCACCGCAAAGCCGCGGCCCATGTCCCCTGCCCGTGCCGCCTCGATGGCGGCATTGAGGGCCAGCAGGTTGGTCTGCTCGGCAATGGCGCGGATCACATCGAGGATCCGGCTGATATTGGTGCTGCGCTGGGCCACCAGCGCTACCGCCTTGTCCGCCTCATGCATATCGCCGACCAGAGTATGGATCTCGTTGCGGGCATTGCTGAGGGTCTGCTGGGCGGTATTGATGTGGTGGGTCGCTGCTTCCGACTCCTGCGCCGCCTGCTCGGCATAACCTGCCACGCTGACTGCCGTGGTACTCATCTGGTGCATGGCGCTCACCACGCTCTCCAACTCCAGATTCTGCTCGTCCAGACTGTTGCGCATGGTGTCGGCGGTATGTTTCATCTCCCGCGCCTGCTGGTAGACCTGCTGACCGATCCCCTTGCTCATTTGCACCATGCCCCGCAGCTTGCCGAGGAAGGCATTGAGCTGGGACCCCAGATCGATCAGCTCCTGATGGGTGTCGATCTCCATCTGCTGGGTCAGGTCCCCCTCGTTGCTGGAGAGATGGCCCACATGGCGGCTGATAAGGGAAAGCGGCGCTGTGATGGTCTGAATAAACCAGACCAGCAAGCCCAGCACCAACAGGGTGATCCCGCCCATGGCGATGATCTGCTGCCGCTGGGCATCCACCAGCAGGGCGCCCAGTTCATTGCTGATGGCGTGCGCCTTGCCGAGCGCCAGCGCCTTGGGCACCTTGATCATCAACCACCACTGGGTATTGGCTGCCTCAACCCGGATGGGCTGATGAAGAATAAAGTCACTGTCGCTGCTGACAGGCTGACCGTCAGGCAGGGTCAGGCCCACCTCCTTGAGTGGACGGCCCAGCTTGTCGGCATAGCGGTTGCTGCCCACAATCAGCCCCATCTTGCTGACCAGAGTCACATCCGCCTTGTTGTCATAGAGGCTCTTGCCAAGGTTTTCAGCCAGTTGCTGGAAGATGGGCAGGTTCATATCCACCCCGGCCAGCCCGACAAACTTGCCATCACGCAGCACGGGCACCGTCAGACTGGTCATCAGCATCTTGTTGCCCGGGCTGATTTCGTAGAGGTAGGGCTCCATCAGGCAGGGCTGGCGGGTATCGCGACCACAGAGATACCACTCGCTGTTGCGAATGCCAAACTCGTTGAGGGAGGTATCAAACTTGGCCTCGCTGGCAGCGGCGTCCACCGCTTGCTGAGCGACTGCCCCCCCCTGCTCCTTGGTGAAATAGACCTCCAGACTCCCCTTTCCTGCCACCGAGTGGCTGGCCCCGCCCAGCCAGTTGCCATCCTCGCCATCATAGCCATCCGGTTCAAACTGGGCGTAGATGGAGCTGATCCCGCTCGCCTGCTGCAGGCTACTGCCGAGCAGAGACTCCACTTGGGGCCGCGACAAGCGCAGTTCCGGTTTGGCCATCCCGGCTTCAATCTGGGCGGTCACGGTCAGGGGGATCTGATAGGAGTTCTGCATCAGCGAGGCAATCTGGATGGCATAGCGCTCTGCCTGATACTGCAGGCTGCGGGAGACCTCCTCTTCCAGTGCATCGCTGGTCTGGGTCATCACCATGTTGCGAAGGGAGCTGAAAGAGGCCGATTGCAACAGGGTCATGGCCAGCCCGGTCAGCAGAAACAGCCCCATGGTAAGGCACAGCAGCTTGAACTTGAGGGAACGTTGCTTCATGCGACAACTCCTTATGGCAGAATAACAACGAATTACTTGAGTATATTCGCCCACTTGCGCTTCACCCGATTTGTTGATGGGTTTGTGGCAGGCTTCTGGTTATAATTTTTGCCTTCCCGAGCGTTGATGGAACAGTCGCAATGAGCAATGCACTGAGCAGTGTCCCGCCGGTAGTCGCGATGGACTACCCCTTTCCGGCCAAACCTCTTCCCCTGAGTGCCGAGCAGAGAACGACCTTGACCACAGAAATCAAGGCGCTGCTCAAGGAGCGCAAAGCGGTACTGGTTGCCCACTACTACACGGATCCCGAGATCCAGGCGCTGGCCGAAGCCACCGGCGGTTTCGTCGGTGACTCGCTGGAGATGGCCCGCTTTGGCCGCGATCACGAGGCGCAAACCCTGATCGTCGCCGGGGTGCGCTTTATGGGGGAAACCTCCAAGATCCTGAGCCCCCACAAGCGGGTGCTGATGCCGACTCTGGAGGCCGAATGCTCCCTCGATCTGGGCTGTCCCATCGAACAGTTCTCCGCCTTCTGCGATGCCAATCCCGACCATACCGTTGTGGTCTATGCCAATACCTCGGCCGCCGTTAAAGCACGGGCTGACTGGGTGGTGACCTCCAGCATCGCACTCGAGATCGTCGAACACCTCGACAGTCTGGGTCACAAGATCATCTGGGGCCCGGATCGCCATCTGGGCGCCTATATCGAGAAGAAGACCGGGGCGCAGATGCTGCGCTGGCAGGGCCACTGCATCGTCCACGACGAGTTCAAGGCCCGCGCCCTGCGCGAGCTGAAAGAGCAGAATCCGGACGCCGCCGTGCTGGTTCATCCGGAATCCCCCGCCTCGGTGATCGAGCTGGCCGATGCGGTGGGATCCACCAGTCAGCTGATCAAGGCAGCCAAGGAGCTGCCACAGCAGAAGCTGATCGTGGCGACCGATCGGGGCATCTTCTACAAGATGCAGCAGGCCTGTCCGGAGAAAGAGATGGTGGAAGCACCGACCGGTGGCGATGGCGCTACCTGCCGCAGCTGCGCCCACTGCCCCTGGATGGCGATGAACGGTCTGGTGGCGATCAAGGAGGCCCTCACCGATGGTACCGAGCGCCACGAGATCCATGTCGATGAAGCGCTGCGGGTAAAGGCCCTCATCCCGCTCGATCGGATGCTCAATTTCGCCGCCGAACTCAAGCTCAAGACCCAGGGCAACGCCTGATTGCCGCCGTCACGAGATGCAAAGAGGGCTCCCGCGGGAGCCCTCTTTATTTATCTGAACCTCATCCAACTCAGATGATTACGGTGGAGAGACTGTGCTCTTCATCCGGCGCAACGGTCACTCCCGTATCACCGGCGATGGCCGCTTCAACGCAGAGCATGGTGCGATAGCCATCGTCGCTCATGTCGGCCATGGCGGTAGCCCCTTTCAGCCAGGGGGTCCAGACCACCACGCTGTCGTGGTTGCCACTGACAACCCGGGTCTCACGCTCACCATCCTGCACGCTCACCAACGCCTCTGGCTGCCAGTAGACCCGATCCAGCGGCCCGTTCAGGGTCAATGCACCCTGCTGCTTGGCATCCTGTCCGGTCAGCTTGTCGGCATAGGGCTCACCCAGACCGCTCACGCTCACCGCCTCCGGCGCACTGATTTGCAAATAGGTATGCAGCGCACCGCTATAAGTCAGCGGCTGAGCACCTGTGTTGCGAGTGGTCAGCACCAGCGAGAGCTCTTTGCCAACCAGCACGTCCAGCTCCAGTTCGAAGGCGTGATCCCACAGGGCACGGGTCGCATCGCTGTCGCGCAGGGAGAGATGAACAAGCGTGCCGTCAGCGTGATCGGAGACCCCGTCCAGCATCCAGAGGGTGGTACGGGCAAAACCGTGGGAGGGCTTGCCGCTACCGACGCGGGCGGGCGCCGGGCCAAACCAGGGCCAGCAGATCGGGATACCACCGCGAACAGGCTTGCTGCCATCCAGCACCGCCTTGTCGCTCAGCCAGATGGAGGCCGGCTCGCCATGACGCTGATAGCTCAGCACATGGGCGCCAAACAGGCTGATTTCTGCCTTGGCATAGTCGTTGTTGATGGTGAGAACCGGCAGACCGGCCGCATTGTTGGCAAGCTTGCAATTGGCTGTCAGGGGACGAATGGATTGCATGTGGACTCCTGTCATCAGGGGAAACCGAAAAACAAAAAGGCGGCCAATGGCCGCCTTTTTCAAGCTACGCGATTGCGCATCCCAAATTACTTGGAGATGTGAGCGATCAGGTCCAGAACTTTGCTGGAGTAGCCCATTTCGTTGTCGTACCAGGATACAACTTTAACGAATTTGTCGTTCAGCTGGATACCAGCCTTGGCGTCGAATACGGAGGTCTGACGCTCACCCAGGAAGTCGGTAGATACAACTTCGTCTTCGGTGTAGCCCAGAACGCCTTTCATAGCGCCTTCGGAAGCAGCTTTCATCGCTTCGCAGATTTCTGCGTAGGTGGCAGCTTTCTTCAGGTTAACGGTCAGGTCAACAACAGACACGTCCGGAGTCGGAACACGGAAAGCCATACCAGTCAGCAGGCCTTTCAGTTCCGGAATAACTACGCCAACAGCTTTGGCAGCACCGGTAGAGGACGGGATGATGTTCTGAGCCGCACCGCGGCCACCGCGCCAGTCTTTGGCAGACGGACCATCAACGGTCTTCTGGGTAGCAGTGGTAGCGTGAACGGTGGTCATCAGGCCAGACTCGATACCGAAGGTATCGTTCAGAACCTTGGCGATCGGTGCCAGGCAGTTGGTGGTGCAGGAAGCGTTGGAAACGATGTCCTGGCCAGCGTAGGTAGAGTCGTTAACACCCATTACGAACATCGGGGTAGCGTCTTTGGACGGGCCAGTCAGAACAACTTTCTTGGCACCAGCAGCGATGTGCTTACGAGCAGTCTCGTCGGTCAGGAACAGACCGGTAGCTTCAGCAACAACGTCAACACCGATTTCGCCCCACTTCAGGTTGGCCGGGTCACGCTCAGCGGTAACACGTACGGTTTTGCCGTTTACAACCAGGTTGCCGTCTTTAACTTCAACGGTACCGTTGAAACGACCGTGAGTTGAATCGTACTTCAGCATGTAAGCCATGTAGTCAACATCGATCAGGTCGTTGATACCAACAACTTCGATGTCTGCACGCTCGCAAGCCAGACGGAATACGAAACGACCGATACGGCCAAAACCGTTAATACCTACTTTGATAGTCATATTTAGTTACCTAACTGTTCAGTAGTCAAAGAAAATTCCGCTTGTAAATTTACTAGAACTCTCCGGTGAGTCAACCAACATTCTGTCTGAAATTGCGCTATATCATGAAAAACTGTGAAATTAATTTTCTGTTTATGTAACTGATTACCACGTTTTGACGAAAAAAGTGCCAGATCGTGGCATCGCGCAGATATCAACAATAGTGCCTACTCGGTCACACAACCATTCACAGAGATATGTAAAAATGTGCGCGGTTTAGCATGGCCAAAGAGCCACTGTTCAAGTACCACCCCATAAAAATCAAACAAAATAGTATAGATAGAATCCACAGCGGGAATTCTCAAACTATGACCACCCTGATTGAACAGCTGGCTGCCGCAAAAGGCATCGCCAGCGAGTATGTCGATGCCTGGGGCCACCCGGCCCAGGTATCAGAAGAGAGCAAGGCCGCCATGCTGGGCGCAATGGGCTACCGCGTCGATGACGAGGCCGCACTGGTGCAGCAGCTGGAAGAGGAGCATCGCCAGCACTGGCTGCGGGCGCTGGATCCTGTGATGGTGGTTCGCACCGGCGACGCCGTTACCCTTGAGGTTCGCCTCCCCATCGAATTCGTCAACGACGCCCTCACCTGGCAGCTCCAGCAGGAGCAGGGTGCAGTGCTGTCCGGTCAATTCACCCCCATCGAGGGTGAGCTGGTCGGCGTGGCCGAATTTGAAGAGATGGAGTGCCAGGCCTATCGCGTCACGTTGGAGATGGCCCCGGAGCTGGGTTATCACCAGTTGGTGCTGCTGGAAGAGGGCAATGACGAGCCGCTGGCCACCATGCGCCTCATCGTTGCCCCCAAGGCCTGCTACAAGCAGGCGCCAATTGCCGATGGCCGCAAGGTATGGGGTCCGAGTGTGCAGCTTTACTGCCTGCGCAGCCGCCACAACTGGGGTATCGGTGATTTCAGCGATCTGGGCCAGCTGGTCGAGAAAGCCGCCGCCTGGGGTGCCCACTTCGTCGGCCTCAACCCTATCCACGCCCTCTATCCGGCCAATCCGGAGAGCGCCAGTCCCTACAGCCCCTCTTCCCGTCGCTGGCTCAACGTAGCCTATATCAATGTAGAAGCGGTGCCCGAATTCCAGCAGAGCACTCGCCTGAAAGCGGAAGTGGCGAGCCCTGCCTTCCAGCAACATCTGGCCGATCTGCGCGCCAAAGAGAACGTCGATTACACCGGCGTGATCCAGACCAAACTCGGCATGCTGCGTCAGGTGTTCGATGAAGCCACCCTGAGCGCCGAGCGTCAGGCCGCCTTTGATGCCTTCGTGGCCGCCGGTGGCGACAGCCTGCAACAGCAGGCAGCATTTGATGCCCTGCAGGCCCACTTCTATGCCAAAGGCGAAAATGCCTGGGGCTGGCCGGTATGGCCGCAGGAGCTGCGCGATTACCACAATCCTGCCGTTGCCGCCTGGATGGCCGCGCACCCGCAAGATGTCAACTTCTACCTCTATCTGCAGTTCCTGGCCGACGAGCAGCTGGCGCAAGCCGATGCCCGTGCCAAGGCTGCCGGCATGGTGATGGGGATCTACCGGGATCTGGCGGTGGGCGTCTCCGAAGGCTCCACCGAGATCTGGGCCAACCAGGATCTCTACTGCCCGAAAGCCTCGGTCGGTGCGCCGCCCGATATCCTCGGCCCGCTTGGTCAGAACTGGGGCCTGCCCCCTATGAACCCGAACAAGCTGTTCGAAGCGGCCTACCAGCCGATGGTGGACTTGTTCCGTGCCAACATGCGCTCCTGTGGCGCTCTGCGCATCGACCACGTGATGGCCTTGCTGCGCCTGTGGTGGGTACCGCCCGGAGCGTCCGCCGCCAAGGGCGCCTACATCTACTATCCGGTCAACGATCTGCTGGGCATTCTGGCCCTCGAATCCCACCGTAATCAGTGCCTGCTGATCGGCGAGGATCTGGGCACCGTGCCGGAGGGGATCGACGTGACTCTGAAAGAGAACGGCGTCCACTCCTACAAGGTGTTCTTCTTCGAGCGCTCCAAGGAAGATGGCGGCTTTATCTCCCCGGCGCACTACACCGAGCAAGCGATGTCGGCCCTGACTACTCACGACATGCCGACCCTCAAGGGCTTCTGGCACTGCGATGATCTGGCGCTCGGCCGTCAACTGGGTCTGTATCCGGATGAAGATGTTTTGAAGACTCTGTATGCTGATCGCCACCAGGCCAAACAGCGGATCCTCGACAGCCTGCATGCCCACAAGGTCATCTCTGACAACATCAGTCATGACGTGAACTGGGTCGGCATGAACACCGAACTCAATCACGGTCTGCAGATCCACATGGCCCGCGGCAGCTGCGCCCTGTTCAGTACCCAGCTGGAAGACTGGCTGGAGATGGACAAGCCGGTCAACGTACCGGGCACCAGTTACGAATACCCCAACTGGCGCCGCAAGCTTTCCGCTGATCTGGAAGATATTTTTGCCAATGAGGCACTCAAGGCACTGGCTGGCAAGATGAGCCAAGCCCGTGATGAGGCCAGTCGTTGAGACGCGGTCTCCCACAGCGCTCTCACCTAAATCCACTCCGGCTTCGGCCGGAGTGGATGCTCTGTCATGAAAGGAAATCTCGATGCTCGTTGAACGTTTGGTTGCTGCCCGCTGTTCCGATCCCTTCTCTCACTTAGGCCTGCAGGCCAATCCGGATGGGCCCGGCCTCAAACTGACCGCCTGGTTGCCTGATGCCCTCGAAGTCCGCGTCAAGGATCTCAAGTCGGGCAAAGTCGTTGCCACCCTGGCGCCCACCGATGAATCGGGTCTTTTTGAAACTGTTTTCACCCGCCGCAAAAACGCCTTCCCCTATCAGCTGATCGCCAGCTACCAAGATGCCACCACCGAGGTCATCGACCCCTATCAGTTTCAGGATGCCGCCTGGGCAGGCCTGGCCGAACTGACCGCCCAACCGGAAAACCTCTACCACACCCTTGGCGCCCAGTTGCGCACCGTGGAGCATCTTGGCCAGCAGGTGGAAGGGGTACGTTTTGCGGTCTATGCACCGAGCGCCACCGCAGTGAGCCTCATCGGCGATTTCAACTTCTGGGATGGCCGCCGCCATCCGATGCAGCGCAGCCTGTGCGGTCACTGGGTGCTGTTTGTGCCGGGCCTCAAGGCCGGGGATCGCTACAAGTTCGAGCTCAAGGACCCCATGGGCAACCGGCTGCCCCACAAGAGCGACCCTGTAGGTTTCTACAGTGAGCAGTATCCGTCGTTCGCCTCCGTGGTCTATGACCACGCCCAGTACCAGTGGCAGGATGCCGAGTGGATTGCCAGCCAGCACAACGATAAACGCGAGCAGCCGCTCTCCATCTATGAGCTGCACGTCGGCTCCTGGAAGCGCCACCCCAACGGCGACAGCCTGAGCTGGCGCGAGCTGGCAGTGGAGCTGGTCGCCTACGTCAAGGAGATGGAGTACACCCACATCGAGCTGCTGCCTGTCTCCGAGCACCCCTTCAGCGGCTCCTGGGGCTACCAGCCGGTGGGCATGTTCTCCCCCACCAGCCGCTACGGCACCGCTGATGATTTCAAATACTTCGTCGACCAGTGCCACCAGGCCGGCATCGGCATCATTCTGGACTGGGTGCCCGCCCACTTCCCGTCCGATGCCCACGGACTGGCCCGTTTCGACGGCACCCCGCTCTACGAATATGAAGATCCGCGCCGTGGCTGGCACCCGGACTGGAACTCCTACATCTATGACTTTGGCCGCTACACAGTGCGCCAGTTCCTGGTAGCGAGCGCCCTGTTCTGGCTCGACAAGTTCCATATCGACGGCCTGCGGGTGGATGCGGTCGCCTCCATGCTCTATCTGGACTACTCCCGCAACGCCGGTGAATGGGTACCGAACATCGATGGCGGCAACCACAACTACGAGGCGATTAGCCTGCTCAAGTGGACCAACGAGGAGGTCTACGGCAAGTATCCCCACGCCATGACCATAGCCGAAGAGTCCACTGCCTTTGCCGGTGTCTCCCGCCCCACCTTCCTCGGTGGCCTCGGCTTTGGCTTCAAGTGGAATATGGGCTGGATGCACGACACCCTCACCTATATGCAGAAAGAGCCGATCCACCGTCGCTACCACCACAACGACATGACCTTCTCCATGGTTTACCACTATGACGAGAACTTCATCCTGTCGCTCTCCCACGACGAGGTGGTGCACGGCAAGCACTCCATGCTCTACAAGATGCCGGGCGACGAGTGGCAGCAAGCCGCCAACCTGCGGGCCTACATGGGCTTCATGTACGCCCATCCGGGCAAGAAGCTCAATTTCATGGGCACCGAGATCGCCCAGAGCAACGAGTGGAACCACGATGCCCAGCTGCCGTGGCATCTGCTGCAATATCCCAAGCATGCCGGTCAGCAACGGCTGATCCACGATCTTAACCACCTCTACCGTCATGAGCCTGCCTTGTATCAGGCCGATTATGAGCAGACCGGCTTCCGCTGGCTGGATCACAACGATGCCGACAACAGCATCTTTGCCTGGCTGCGGGCGGACAAAGAGGGCAAGCAGGCTATTGTGGTGGCTTGCAACTTCACCCCGGTGCCCCGTATCGAATATCGGATCGGCGTCCCTGCGGCGGGCCACTATCGGGTGGTGCTCAACACCGACAGCGAGTATTACTGGGGCAGTAACTATGATGTAGGTCTGGTGTTCGCTGCCGAGCCAACCCCCTGGCAGGGGATGGCGCATAGCATAGTGCTGGATCTGCCGCCGCTGGCGACCTTGTTTATCAAACAGGAGTCTTGATGCTTGTAATGGAAAAAGGGGTGGGCCACCCGCTGGGGGCCCGCCTTGACGAGAACGGTTGCCACTTCTGCGTCTGGGCCCCCCAGTCGGACAAGGTGGAGATCTGCCTGTACGACGAGCAGGAGCAGGAGCTGATGCGGCTGGAGTTGCCCGGCCGCCGTGGCCAGTATCGCTTTGGCTACGTGCGCGGTGTAAAGGCCGGTCAGCGCTACGGCTATCGGGTCTATGGCACCCCGCAGGAGGGGATGCTGTTCGATCCGCAAAAACTGCTGATTGACCCCTACGCCAAGGCGCTCAGTCGTCCCACCTACTGGGATGAAGCCCTCTATCAGGGTGACAGTGCCGGGATGATTGCCAAGTCGGTGGTAGTGGATGACAGTTTTGACTGGCAAGGGGTTGGCAAACCCGGGATCAGCCCGGCCCGCACCATTATCTACGAGACCCACGTCAAGGGCTTTACCAAGCAGCATCCGGGGATCCCAAAAGCGCTGCAGGGCACCTACCTTGGCATCTGTCACCCGCTGGTTATCGAGCACATGAAGAGCCTCGGTATCACCTCGGTGCAGCTGATGCCGGTGGCCGCCTTCATGTCGGAACCGCGACTGGAGCAGCTGGGACTCACCAACTACTGGGGCTACAACCCCATCGCCTTCTTCGCCCCGGAGCCGCGTTACAGCACCCGAGCAGACGAGGCGGTGACCGAGTTCAAGACCATGGTGCGCGAGCTGCACCGGGCCGGGCTCGAGGTGATCCTGGATGTGGTCTACAACCACACTGCCGCCTCTGGCTTCGACGGCCCTACCCTCTCGTTCAAGGGCTTTGACAACGCCGGTTACTACGCCTTCGAAGCGGGTCCCCACGGCCCGGACTACACCCGTCATGCCAACGTGACCGGTTGTGGCAACAGCGTCAATCTGGATCACCCCAACACCCTGCGGCTGGTGCTCGATGCCCTGCGCTACTGGGTCACCGAAATGCAGGTGGACGGCTTCCGTTTCGATCTGGCGGTGACGCTGGCGCGGGAAGCGGGGGAGTTCGAGCCCATGGGGGCCTTCTTCAAGGCAGTGATGGCCGACCCTGTGCTGTCACAGGTCAAGCTCATCGCCGAGCCCTGGGATATCGGCCCCTTCGGCTACCGGCTGGGTCAATTCCCGAGCCAGTGGCAGGAGATCAATGACCGCTACCGCGATACGGTGCGCGCCTTCTGGCGCGGTGATGCGGGCAAGATGGGGGACTTTGCCACCCGTCTGGTGGGTTCGCGGGATATCTTCCCGAAGAACTGGCGCTCCCCCCACACCAGCGTCAACTACCTCTGCTATCACGACGGTTTCACCCTGGAGGATCTGGTCTCCTACAACCAGCGCCACAATCAGGCCAACGGTGAAGACAATCGGGATGGTCACGGCAACAACCTCTCCTATAACCACGGGGTAGAGGGGCCGACCCTGGATCCGCGGGTCAACAGCCTGCGCCAGCAGCAGAAGCGCAATCTGATTGCCACCCTGCTGCTGTCGCAAGGGACACCGCACTTTCTTGCCGGGGACGAGATGGGCCGCAGCCAGCTTGGCAACAACAACGCCTACTGCCAGGACAACCAGATCAGCTGGGTCAACTGGCAGTGGCGACCGGAGGATGAGCGGCTGTTCGCCTTCACCCAGCAGATGATGGCGCTGCGGGCGGAGTCCTGCGTCTTCTCCAACCTGCAACTGAGCGACGACAGCTGGAATGGCACCCCATCCAGCTGCCATCAGGTCAACTGGTATCACCCGGACGGCCACCAGCTCACCGATCAGGATTGGCACGCCCCCATGGGGCAGGCGTTCGCCATGGATATCGGCATGATCAACTGTGTAGGCGAGCGCTGGTACGTGCTGTTCAACGCCAGCGATTATGACATCCAGTTCCGCCTGCCACCGCCGGGAGAAGGGCTGGAGTGGATCCAGACCATCGACACCGCCACCAACGATGGGCTGCCCTTCCTGCCCGATGACATCAAACGGCAGGTAGCGGTCGGCCGGGCCCACTCCCTCAAACTGCTGGAGCGGGTGGCATTGTCCAGCACGGCGGAGGATGCCCAGCCACCGCAGCAGGAAATTCTCCCTGCATCCGGTGAGGAGATGGTTGCCACCTCGATCACAGATACAGGCAAAGCATAAGAGGCATGCTGGAGTCAGCTTTACGGAGCCGCTATGCTGGGCTCCGGTATGGATGGCAAGGAGTCGGTATGAGCAGTAATAATCCGGAACAGTGGCGCAGCAAACTGACCGCCGAGCAGTTTCACGTCTGTTGGGAGAAGGGCACCGAGCGCCCCTACAGCGGCGCCCTGCTCCACAATCGCAAGAGCGGCGACTACCTCTGTGTCTGCTGCAAGAGCGTGCTGTTTCACTCAGGAGCCAAGTTTGATTCCGGCTGCGGCTGGCCCTCGTTCGACAAGGCCATCGAGGGGACGGTGGAGTACACCGAAGACAACAGCCACGGCATGAAGCGGGTGGAGATCACCTGCCGCCAGTGCGGCTCTCACCTCGGTCACGTCTTCCCAGATGGACCGACCGAGACAGGCCAGCGCTACTGTGTCAACAGCCTGAGTCTGGATTTCGATCCCGACGCTTAAGCGGCTGACCCATTGCAATAAAAACGGCGCCTCCATCACGGAGGCGCCGTTTTTTATCGGGATTTCACCGCATTCACGCCAGCAGGATAGCAGCCATCACCAACAGGGCCGCGATGGCCGGTATCGGCAGCTTCACCACCCGCAGCAGATAAAAGCCGATGGCCGCCAGCGCCAGATCGGTCGGCGCCAGCACGGCGCTCTGCCATACCGGCTGATAGAGGGCCGCCAGCAACAAGCCCACTACGGCGGCGTTAATACCAGTGACGGCCCCCGCCAGACGGGGCTGAGCCAGCCACTGTTGCCAGCAGGGGCCCACCGCCCAGAGCAGCAGAAAACCGGGTGCAAAGAGCGCCAGGGTCGCCAACAGGGCCCCGAACATCGGCATTTCTGGCTGCAACTGGGCGCCAAGATAGGTGGCAAGGGTAAACATGGGGCCCGGCACCAACTGGGCCAGGCTGTAACCAGTCAGAAACTGCTGCTCGTTGAGAGTGTGGCCCACGCTCTCTTGCAGCAGCGGCAGCACCACATGGCCACCGCCAAACACCAGACTGCCGGCGCGATAGAAGTCGGCAGCCAGCTGGCCAAGCGGGCTGCCGAGCAGCGGCAGGCCGATAAAAAGGATACCAAACAGCAGCAGGGTCGGCCAATGAGGCTGACTGCTGGCGGCAGAAGGCAGCTCGGCGGAGGCTGGCACACTACCCGCCCCGCGCTGGCTGCGGGCGCAGATCAGCGCCGCTCCAGCCAGCATCAACAGTTGAGTCATCAGACCGGGCTGCCACCAGAGTGCAGCAGCGGTCACCACCATGATCCCTTGGGTCATTCCCGTGGCACAGAACTGACGACTCATGGTGAGCACCGCATCGGCCACCACGATGAGCGCCAACAGCTTGAGGCCGTGCAGCGCAGCATCGAGCCACAGATTGCTGCCCAGCTGGCCGATGCCGATCGCAGCCCCCAGTAGCAGAAGAAATGAGGGCAGCGTGAAGCCAACAAAAGCAGAGAGCGCCCCACCCAGACCGGCGCGATGACGACCGATGGCGAAACCAAGCTGGCTGGAGGCGGGCCCCGGCAGCAGTTGGCACAGCGCCAGCAAGCGGGCAAATTCGGCCTGTGTCAGCCAGCAGAGCCGCTGGACGAAGGTGCGCTGGAAATAGCCGATATGAGCGGCCGGACCACCAAAGCTGATGCATCCCAGCCATAAAAACTGAATAAATACCTGTCCCACGCTCTTCTCCCTCATCCCTCTTCTCCCGATGGAGAGGGGATATTATGACAGCGCGATGATCGTTTTATGACAATCAGACTGATTAGGCCGACACCATGGGCACATCACCCGGCAGATAGCAGCGTCCCGCCAGCCAGCAGGCGATGGACTGACGGCTGGCGTCGAAATGGGGCTCGGGCAGCGCGCGCGGATCGCACCAGACCCAGCCTTCGCACTTCTCCGGCTCCAGCAGCTGCGGCTCACCATCGGCCTTAGCGTGCAGCGTCACCGAGATATAGTGCAGCCCGCTCTCGCGCCAGGTCTCCAGATTGTTGGTCACCGCCACCACCTCGGGCCCGTGGATCTCAAGTCCCGTCTCCTCGGCCACCTCGCGGATCGCCGCCGACTCGAAGCTCTCCCCCAACTCCAGATGACCACCCGGGATCGACCAGTAGGGGGCATGGCTCCCTTTGCGCTTGCCAAGCAGCACCTGGCCTTGGGCGTTGGTCAGAATGACGCCGACCCCGACGCGGGGATAGAGAGTGGACATGAAAACGCTCCTTCAATCAGGCAGTAAAACGGCCCCACCTTAGGCCCAAGGAGGGCACAGGGCAAGCCCCGGCTGCACGGCACCTGCGCCTGTCGGTGACCCCTCCCCTTGCCCCTTAACCGGTTATCACTGATGCTGGGGAGTGAAGCCCGGATGGAGAGGTCATCCCAATCCTCTCAGTCCCCCATCACCCCGAGGAGTCCGCCATGAAAAAATTGCTCCCCCTGTGCGCTCTGCTGCTCACGGCTTGCCAAACCACGCCGTCCCCCAACTCGCTCGCCATCGATGATGCCGACGCCTGGCAGGCCATTTGCAAAGATGGCACCCGGGTTCGCGCCGTGGTGGCAGAGGGGATCTGTGGGGATCATCGCGGGGTAGCCATGTGGACGAATAAGCCAAGAGCTGAACGGATGGCAGAAGAAGCCGCCAAATAGTGTGATCCAGGCACCATAAAATGACACTGCCGGCCAATTGACCGGATTTTTTCGCGATCTCGCCAGCACTTTGCCACCTTGTTCATGGTGCGCTCAGTTTTCTGTTCCCATACTGGCCCTACAGTTCCAAAAGAGGAGAGACAAGATGCAAACATCCATCGTCGGGCTCTCCATTCTGTGGGGGCTAGCCAGTTTTGGTGTTCAGGGGGATTTCATCGAGAGCCGTGATTCCGTTGCGCCATCCTGGCAAGCCGAATCCAGAGTGGAGATGGAGGGTTATCTGATTGAATCGCTTGGCGAAGATCGCTGGCTGTTCGACAACGGCAGCGAGAGCCTGTTGGTCTCCCTGCCCGAGGGGCAGTGGGTGCCGACCGGCGAGCGGCTGCGGGTCAGCGGCGAACCGCAGCAGGAGCAGAGCGGCTGGCTGCTGCAGGTGGAAGACATCAGCCAGGTCAGCGTCTGACCACAGCTGTCGCCCCGTCACCGCGACAGCTAATCCAGACCCGATAACCACGACCGAATAACCAAGAGCGAATAGCAAAAGAGGAGGCCACTGGCCTCCTCTTTCTGTTTATATGAGCGGTTTGCGCAGCCTTAACCCAGATGGTTGAGCGGCAGCGCCGTCTTGTGCTTGATGCGGCGCAGCACGAAGCTGGAGCGCACTCCGGTCACCCCCGGAATATGGGTCAGCTTGTCCAGCAGGAAGTGCTGGTAGTGCTCCATGTCGCGCACCACCACCTTGAGCTGGTAGTCGGCATCGTTGCCGGTGATGAGGTCACACTCCAGCACTTCGGGCAGTTCGCTGATGGCGCGATCGAAGTTTTCGAACCGCTCGGGCGTGTGTCTGTCCATGGAAATGTGAATGTAGGCGGTGAGGGTGAGGCCAAGCTGGCGGGCGTTGAGCAGAGTAACGTGGGTGTCGATGAGACCGGCATCCTCCAGCGCCTTGACCCGGCGGGAGCAGGGGGACGGCGAGAGCCCGACCAACTCGGCCAGTTCCAGATTGCTGATGCGGCCATTCTCCTGCATCAGCTCGAGAATATGTCTGTCTATGCGATCAAGTTTCAGCATTTACCCTTCCTCGTTGCAATGACTAATCCACTTTTCCTAGATTAAGGGTGAACTATTGCAAAAACAACCGAAATAAGTGGTTGCTTTGCAACCACTCACCGGCACGGGAGGGATACTATGGTTACATCTTCCGGTGGCAAAGCAGATACCTGACCGGGTCTCTGCGGTGAAGGACCTTACCGGGTCAAGAGCCCCATCAGCCGTCTTACCTTATCGGGAAACGACGGGCTGGAACGAGAGAACCCCCTCCCCGAAGGCAACAAAGCAGGCATCCCGGCGCCTGCTTTGTTGTTTTTGGGCGTTTGACGAAATCAGAGCGCGGGCGGCGTGATGCGATAGAGGCAGCGATGCGCCCCCTCCAGCAGATATTGCTCCCGCTCCACCGTCGCCGGCGCCAGCAGCTGGCGAAACAGCACCAGTTCGCTGCGACAGAAACCGCGGCAGGTGCGCGCCGCCGCACAGATGGGACAGTGGCTCTCCCACAGCAGCCAGCTGCCATCCTCTTCGCGGCGGATCTCCGCCATATAGCCCTCGCGAGTACGCAGCTCCCTGAGCACCGCCAGCCGGCCAGAGAGACCATGGGACCCCAGCGCCTCCTGATAGCGAGCAAGCATCTGCTGCTCCCGCTGCTGGAGCAGCCGTTCCATCCCCTCCTCGCCAAACAGCTCGCGCACGTTGTCGATCAGCTGCACGGTCAGGTCGCTATGGCTATCGGGGAAGCGCTGCCAGGCCTGCTCGGTGAGCTGCCACAGTCGCACGGGACGACCGCGCCCGCGCGCCTCGTCGCTGAATGTGACCCACCCCTCCTGCTCCAGTGCGAGCAGGTGCTGGCGGGCGCCCATGGAGGTCATCTGCAACTGCTCCCCCAGCGCGGCGGCGCTCTGCGGGCCATGGCTCTTGAGCAGAAACAGGATCTTGTCGGTGCTTGCGTTCATGATCTCATTATGGGGAGCGCCCTTTATTAAATCAACAATTCACTTTACTTAATCCCATCTATGAATCAGCATAAATAAACCAATAACTTTATTTAATGGGTGCAACATGGAGAAACACGGGCACAAAAATCCCCTCTGGGTGCTGGTCATGACGGTCACGCTGGCAGTTGCAGGTTTCAGTCTCCCCTCCCCGGTGTTGGCACCCTTGCTGCTGGATCCGGCCCACGGCATGCTGACGCCGGAAGCCTCCGATTGGAGCCGCAAGGTGTGGCTGGGGGTCATCATGGGGCTCTATCCCCTGTTCCAGCTGGTGGGCAGTCCCTGGCTTGGTCGCCTCTCCGACCGCTATGGCCGCAAGCCACTGCTGTTGCTCTCGCTGGCGGGGGTACTGGCAGGCTATGCCCTGATGGCACTCGGTATCGCCTGGCGCTCCCTCCCCCTGTTGCTGCTCAGCCGGATTGTGGAGGGGCTGTGCAACGGCAACATCGCCATCGTGCAGGCGATGGCGGCGGATCTCGCCGGCAAGGAGCACAAGGCGCGCAGCTTCGCCTGGATCAACATCGGCATGAATCTGGGCTGGGTCGTGGGGCCGGTGATCGGGGGCTACGCCGCGGTGATCTCGGGGGATTACAGTCTGGCGGCCTGGCTGGCCGTCGCGATGACCCTGCTCAACCTGCTGCTGGTGCTCTGGCTGATCCCCTATCGTCCGCCGGTAGCGGCCACCCTTCAGGCCGCGACACTCTCCAGCCGCCAGCTGTTGCTGCAACCGGCCCTGCTGCCCTACTTCGCACTCACCCTGATCAGCTATGGCGCCGTGCAGCTCTATTTCACCTACTTCAACATCTGGCTGGTAGAGCGGCTGGCGTGGGATCCGGCCCAGCTGGCGCAGGCGGCGGTGCTGGTGAGCCTGCCCATGATGGCGGGCTCCTGGCTCGGCTCTCGCATCGCCCGCCACTGGCGCGGCAGCTCCCTCGGGATTGTCGGCCATCTGGTGATGGCGAGCGGCATGCTGCTCTTTATCCTGCCCGTGCACTGGTGGGGACTGGCGCTTACCTTCGTTCCCGCTGGCATCGGAATGAGTCTGGGAGAGCTGGCCACTTCGGTGGCGATCTCCAACCGCAGTCACCCGGAGCAACAGGGGCAGGCGATGGGGCTCTACCGCGCCCTCGCCGTAGGCAGCGAGATCCTGGCGGTGCTGCTCGGCAGTCTGGTGCTGCTGGCCGGTACCGAGTGGCCCTTCTATCTCGCCACCCTCTGCTCCCTTGCCAGTGCCGCCGGTTTCTATCTGCTGCGCCGCCGTGCCGACCGTCGTCAACAACTGGCCAGCTGCACCTGAGCCACGAAGGGATCACAGTTCGGCGCTTCGGCCACGGGCAAGACTTGCATCGGAGCGCCGGGTCTGGGACGGTAAAGCTCTTTGCGGATTTGTTCGATGCTGGAGGAGCTATGAGTGAGTACAAGGCCATCGCGCTCGATATGGATGGCACCCTGCTGACCCGGGATCACAAGATCTCGTCGGCCACCCGGGCAGCCCTGGCGCAGGCCCGCGCCCACGGCATCAAGGTGCTGCTGGTCACGGGACGCCACTATATGACGGCACGCCCCTTCCACCACGAGCTGGCCCTCGATACCCCTCTCATCTGCAGCAATGGCGCCTATCTCTATGATCCGGTGCAGAACCGGATCCTAAGTGGCGACCCGCTGGCGGCCGCCCCGCTTACCGAGCTGTTGGCCGCGGTCGAGGCACAACAGATGGGCGCCCTGTTCCACCTGAGCGAAGGGATCGGCTACATCGGCTGCGAAGAGCATGTCACCCGCATCCGCCACTGGTCGGCCAATCAGCCGGACCACCTCAAGATCGCCATCCATCCGGTTGAGGAGCTGGCAGGCTGGCTCGACAACCCGGTCTGGAAACTGGAGCTGTTCAATCAGGATCCGGCACGCCTGCACACCTTTATGGGCGAGGTGGTCGAACAGATGCCCTTTACCCGTGACTGGGCGGCCCCCTATGCGGTGGAGCTGGTACAGCCCGGTTGCAGCAAGGGCAACCGGCTGGCCCAGTGGGCCGCCAGTGAAGGGATTGCAATGGAGCAGGTGGTGGCGTTTGGGGATAACAACAACGACATCAGCATGTTCGAGCAGGTGGGGCTGGCGGTGGCCATGGGCAATGCGGCCCCGCAGATCCAGGGCCATGCCCATCGGGTCACGGCCGACCACAACGAAGATGGTATCGCGCTGGCGCTGCAACGCTGGGTACTGGCCTGATCTGACAAGATGCAACATGGCCAGCACGCGGGCTGGCCATGAAGAGAGGGATTAACCGCCGAAGGAGAACTGGATCACCCGATCCGGATAGCGCAGACGGTTGTACTCCCGGCGCAGGGATTCGTAGTGGCGAATGGCCCGATCGCGCTTGGCGCGGTAGTAGTCGCGCTGTTCCGTGTTGGTTTCGTTGCGGATGCTGCGCTCCAGCGTATCGATATCACGCTCGGTACGCTCCAGCTCGTCGCTGATCTCCCGCAGGCGGGCAGCCAGTTTGTACTCTTCGTAGCCACGCTGATACTGCTTGAGGAAGCTGGCGTCATTGGGGCATACCCCCAGATAGGCCTGCCCCTCCTTGCCCTTGCTGTAAGCCAGCTCGGGAATGCAGTAGAGCTCCAGCCCCTTGTCGTAGCCCCGTTTCCACTCGGCTTCATCCACTTTGAGGCCATATTCGCTGCAAGACGAAACGTAATCGCGGGTCGCCTGACGGGTTTTGCCTTCCGATCCATCCTGATAACCCAGGTTGTACCAGCTCATGGTGCGGCACTCATCTTCTGACAGGGCACTGCATCCCGCCAGCAATACCGGCAGGGTCAGCAACAGGATTTTGGGGGACATGAACAGACTCCGGAAAAGATAGTGACCGGCATTCTAGAGAGGATAAAAGGCCATAACAAGGGATGCGCTCCCGTGCGGTCTGGCGCGGTTTATTTGATGTTTTTGTCACTATTCAACGCCGTGCCAGACGGGCGGCCAACCCGCTTTCCTTGTTATCAGGCGCAAGGTAAACTGCGCCATCTTTTAACTGGCGCGCAACAAAAACAATGAAAGTCCTGACCGTCGATTACCGCTCACCCGATGCGGCCCAACGCTTCACCGAATCCCTGCGAACCACCGGCTTTGGCGTGTTGACCAACCACCCCATTCCGAAAGAGCTGGTGCAGTCCATCTACGACAACTGGTATCGCTTCTTCATGAGTGAACAGAAGCAGGATTTCCTGTTCAACCGCGAAACCCAGGATGGCTACTTCCCGCCGTCGGTCTCCGAGGTGGCCAAGGGCCATAGCCAGAAAGACATCAAGGAGTACTTTCACATCTACCCCTGGGGCCAGATGCCGGAAGAGCTGAAAGAGCAGGCGATGGAGTACTACCGCCTCGCCAACGGTCTGGCCGCCGAGCTGTTGGGCTGGGTCGAGCAGTACACCCCGGCCGATATCGCCGCCAACTACAGCTGCCCCCTCTCCTCGATGATAGAAGAGAGCCAGAAGACCCTGCTGCGGGTGCTGCACTACCCGCCGTTCGATGGTACCGAGGAGCCGGGCGCCATCCGCGCCGCCGCCCACGAAGATATCAACCTGCTCACCATTCTGCCCGCCGCCAACGAGCCAGGGCTGCAGGTGAAGGGTTCCGATGGCGAATGGATGGATGTGCCGTGTGACTTTGGCACCCTCATCATCAATATCGGCGACATGCTGCAGGAGGCCTCTCGCGGCT
This sequence comes from Aeromonas sp. R1-2, assembly GCF_040908505.1. Taxonomy (NCBI): domain Bacteria; kingdom Pseudomonadati; phylum Pseudomonadota; class Gammaproteobacteria; order Aeromonadales; family Aeromonadaceae; genus Aeromonas; species Aeromonas sp. R1-2. The sequence continues at coordinate 43,934 of NZ_JBFODU010000023.1, forward strand.
ACTACCCTTCCACCACTCACCGCGTCATCAACCCGACCGGTGGCAATGCCGCCAAGTCGCGCATCTCGCTGCCGCTGTTCCTCCATCCGCGCCCGGATGTGGTGCTCTCCGAGCGCCATACCGCCCACAGCTACCTGATGGAGCGGCTGCGGGAGCTCGGGGTGATCTAGTCCACCGACGAGCCGTTGTCAGAGACCAAACCGGAGCAATCTCGCTCCGGTTTTTATTTGGTGGCAGGATTGGGCAAAAAACAGAATTAAATTAGCCAATCGTGCCAATAAATCGCATTTATGCCTGATAACCGTCGTAGTGATTGCGCCGTGACCTCCGTAACATGAGCGCCATTCTGCCCCCGACAAGGGGCGCTCGATTGGAGTTCTTATGAAGCAGTCCCAATGGTCATCCCGACTCGGCTACATCCTCGCCGCAGCGGGTTCCGCGGTCGGTATCGGCGCAATCTGGAAATTCCCCTATGTCACAGCCGTCAACGGCGGCGGCGCCTTCCTGCTGGTCTTTCTGCTGTTCAGCTTCACCCTGGGGGTGGCGGTACTGATGGGGGAGACCCTGCTCGGCAGCATGAGTCGCCGCGGGGTAGTGGGTGCCTTCTCCGATCTGCTCGGCAAACAGTGGCGATGGGTGGGGGTAATGGGGGTGATCTCTACCCTGCTCATCTACTGCTTCTACAGCGTGGTGGGCGGCTGGACCCTGGGTTATACCGGCATGGCCATCTCAGGCCAGCTCAACCATGGGGATGCGGCGGCCCTCACCGCCCGCTTCAATGACTATGTCAGCGGCGACGTCTGGCCCATTCTCACCCATCTGCTGTTTGCCGCCCTCACCTGGATGGTGGTGCAAGGAGGCATTCAGAAAGGGGTGGAGCGCACCCTGCGATGGATGATGCCGGCCCTGTTCCTGATGATCCTGATGCTGGTCGTCTTTGGCCTCACCCTGCCCAATGCGATGGCGGGAGTACGTCACTTCCTGATGCCCGACTTCAGCAAGCTGGGGATGTCCGGCGTGCTCGATGCCATGGGGCTGGCCTTCTTCTCCCTCTCCATCGGTCTGGGCATCCACACCACCTACGGTGCCTATCTGCCGACCAGCGAAGGGGTTGGTCGCTCCAGCCTCTGGGTGGTGCTGCTGGCCAGCATGGTGGCAGTACTGGCGGGGCTGATGATCTTCCCGGTGCTGGCCTCGACCGGTATCGACCCGGCCTCCGGCCCCGGTCTCACCTTTATGACCATGCCGGCGGTGTTTCAGCTGCTGCCCTTCGGTCAGGTGCTTGAGGTGATCTTCTTCGCCCTGCTGGTCTTTGCGGCGCTCTCCTCGGCCATCTCCCTGCTGGAGCATTTGCAGTGCTTCCTGTGCGAGACCTGGGGTTGGTCACGCCGCACGGCCTGCAGCGCCATCACTGGATTCGTCATGGTTAGCGGTGTTCCGGTCAGCCTGTCGTTTGGCCCGCTGCAACACGCAACCCTGTTTGGCAAAACCATCTTCGAGCTGCTGGACTTTGTCACCTCCAACCTGATGATGCCGCTGTTCGGCCTGATGCTGACGCTGCTGCTGGGCTGGAAGCTGGGACGCAAGGCGCTGCCGCAGGGGATTGCCAGCCACTGGCATCACTTGCTGATGAACTGCTGGCGCTGGATTGCCCCCTTGCTGATCGGCGGGATCTTGATTCGCGGTCTGGTGTGACGGTTACTCTTCGCGGGTGGGCTCATCGGCCCGCCCCTGGGCGGCTCTGACGGCCTCCAGGGCATGCTGCCAGCGGGTGATCTCGGCATCATCCGTTCCCTTGGAGAAGACGATATAGAGACCGGCCTGATGGAGCAGCACTCCACTGTTGACGATGCTGCGCCGGGATAACCCCATCTTGTCGAGGGTGGCCTCCATCACCAGCTCCGCCATCGGCAAGGCATCGATCTTGCCCAGCATCAGCCGCTCTATCGCCTCCCCGACCGTCTTGTAGCGCACCAGATTGGTGTAGCCCTCATGGGTCAGCCGCACATCATCGGCGTTACCCAGCACTACCCCCACTCTGGGCAGGTCTCGCAGCTGTGCCAGCGAGGTCAGCGGGTGGCGACTATCCGGCGCCTGATAGATAAAGACCCGATTGATAAAGAGCGGGCCAACCCATTTGAAATGGGACTCCCGCTCCGGGAGCCGCTGCACCACGAACAGTCCATAGCCGGGCTCGACCCGTGCCAGCGCCAGCGCCCGTTTGAGCGGGTAAATCCGCACCGGATAGCGGGTGCCAAGCTCCTCCTGCACCTCATCAATCAAACGAATGGCGAATCCGTCGAGCTTGCCGTCGCGGTATTCGGTAAAGGGGGGTAAGTCGTGACTCAGCAGGGTTAATCCGGGCTGCGCCGACACACTCAGGCTGATCAGTAACCAGGGCAACACCATCCATCTCATACGACATCCTGTCTCATCGTTGTTCCCGTCAGCGCCATGTAGCGGTCACTAGTTCCAGAAGAAGCTACGTCGATTATCGCCCAGTAAATAGCCACAAGGTAGAAAAGATACGGCCCGGCGAGGTTTTCCCCCACTGAGTTGTACGTATAGCCAGAGTGGTGACAGCGGCACACAAAAAAATTTTTGATTTTATGTGTCAATTATTCTTTCCATGGTTTAGGCTGTTCCCTCATTCATTAGTCAGGTTGCCACCTCATGTCTGCCATTCTCGTGCTGTTTGGTCGATTTTTTAGCTCGCAAGAGAGGTGACCTTGCACGCACAGTTTTTCTGAATGTTCATTGCAAAGGTCGCCTCAGGCGGCCTTTTTTATGGTCTGTCGTTTATTGCTACTCAGGAGTATTGCTTCGATGTCGTGTTACCCGGAGGTTGTATGAGCCAGGTTCAGTGGTCTTCCCGTCTCGGTCATGTGCTGGCCGCAGCAGGCACAGCGATTGGCCTTGGTGCCATCTGGAAGTTTCCCTATGTGACCGCCACCAATGGCGGTGGCGCCTTTCTGCTGGTGTTTCTGTTGTTCAGCTTCACCTTGGGGGTAGCGGTACAGGTCGGCGAAACCCTGCTCGGCAGCCATAGCCAGCGCGGGGTGCTCGGCGCTTTTCGCAAACTGGTAGGGCCGAACTGGCGCTGGATGGGGTATATTGGGATCGCCTGCGGCTTCTTTATCTACAGCTTCTACAGCGTGGTGGGCGGCTGGACCGTGGGTTACGCCGCGCTGGCGATGGCTGGCAAGCTCAACCTGAGCGAGGGGAGCGCCCTCACCGCCCTGTTCAACGGCTATGTCAGCAACCCCTGGTGGCCGGTGCTGACCCATCTGATCTTCGCAGGCCTGACCTGGTGGTTCGTGCAGGGGGGTATTCAGAAAGGGGTTGAGCGGGCACTGCGCTGGATGATGCCCGCGCTCTTCATCATGATGTTGCTGCTGGTGGGGGTCGGTCTCTCCATGCCGGGCTCCATGGCGGGTGTACGCCAGCTGCTGCTGCCGGACTTCTCCATGCTGACCGGCCAGAGCGTGCTGGACGCGTTGGGACTGGCCTTCTTCTCCCTCTCCATCGGGCTCGGAGTACACACTACCTATGGCGCCTACCTGCCCAATAGCGAAGGGGTACTGCGCTCCGGGGTCTGGGTGGTCACTCTGGCAAGCCTTATCTCGGTGCTGGCGGGCTTGATGATCTTCCCGGCGCTGGCCTCCACCGGCATCGATCCCACCGCGGGCCCAGGGCTCACCTTTATGACCATGCCTGCCGTGTTCAGTCATCTGCCGTTCGGTCAGGGGCTGGGGGTGATCTTCTTCCTGTTGCTGCTGGTCGCCGCGCTCTCCTCCTCCATCTCCATGCTGGAGCATCTGGTGCGCTTCACCACCGAGGAGTGGGGCTGGTCGCGTCGTGGCGCCTGCCGGGTGTTGACCCTGCTTATCATGGCCTCCGGCATTCCGGTGAGCCTGTCGTTCGGCCCCTGGAGTGACCTGACCCTGTTTGGCAAGACCATCTTCGAGTTGCTCGACTATCTGACCTCCAACCTGATGATGCCGCTGTTTGGTCTGGTACTGACCCTGCTGCTGGGCTGGCGATTGGGTGATGCCATATTGCCTGCGGGCCTGTCACCCACCCTGCGTCTGGCGCTACTCTGGTGCTGGCGCGTGGTGGCGCCGCTGCTGATCAGCGGGATCTTGATCCGCGGGATCATGTAGCACCTTGCGCATCTTTGCGGGCAGGCCTTGGCCTGCCCTTTTTATTGCTGGCGTTCATATAAGCAGCATCACGATGGACAGGAGTGCAGTCGGGCAATCTCGGCAGAGCAGAGTAGAGGATGTGCGAAATGACAGAGTGGCAGAGTGGCAGAGTGGCAGAGTGGCAGAGTGGCACAATAAGAGGTGGCGTTCGGCTCGCCACACCGGCAACAGAAGAAGTTGAAGTACTGAATTGCGGGCAAAAAAAATCCCCATCTGAGTGGGGACTTTCTCTGCAACTGAAGCTGATATCTCAGCCTCGCTTGCGAATATGGTGGTCGTTACTGGGATCGAACCAGTGACCCCCTCCTTGTAAGGGAGGTGCTCTCCCAGCTGAGCTAAACGACCTGGGATTCTGAAATGATGGTGGGTCGTGCTGGATTCGAACCAGCGACCAATTGATTAAAAGTCAACTGCTCTACCGACTGAGCTAACGACCCATCTAAATCATTTTTTCTACAAACTGGTGGTCGTTACTGGGATCGAACCAGTGACCCCCTCCTTGTAAGGGAGGTGCTCTCCCAGCTGAGCTAAACGACCTGGGA